>NZ_JBHYGX010000039.1:23716-55527 GCF_042739975.1 Streptomyces sp. NPDC059080 | reverse complement strand
GTCGCCGCCGCCCCCCCCCCCGGCCGTCACCCGGCGCCCGGGGGGGGGCCGGGGGGGGGCGGGCGGGGGGCGGGGGGGGGGGGGGGGGGGCGCCCCGGGCGGGGGGGGGGCCCCGGGGCCGGGCGGGCGCGGGACCGGCCGGCCCGGTGCGGGTGCCGGGCCGGGGCTCAGCCGCCGGAGGTGTCCAGTTCGGCATCGGCGCCGACGCCCGTGCAGTCGTTGGGGTCATCGAGCCAGCCGTCGGGCAGGACGACGCGGTCGCGGCCCGAGGTGCGGCCGCGCGGGCCGTCGGCGCCCGCGGGCCACGGCTGGTCGCCGTCGATCCTGCCGAGCAGATCCGCCAGCTCCGCGAGGGAGGAGCTGACGGCGAGGCCGCGGCGCATCTCGGAGCCGACCGCGAAGCCCTTGGTGTACCAGGCGACGTGCTTGCGGAAGTCGATCACGCCGCGCTTCTCGTCGCCGATCCACTCGCCGAGCAGCGCCGCATGCCGCACCATCACGGCCGCGACCTGCTTGAACGTCGGCTCGGTGTACGTACCGGTGCCCTCGAAGGCGGCGACCAGATCGCCGAAGAGCCAGGGGCGGCCCAGGCAGCCGCGGCCGACGACCACGCCGTCGCAGCCGGTCTCGCGGACCATCCGCAGCGCGTCGTCGGCGCACCAGATGTCGCCGTTCCCGAGCACCGGGATCTCCGGGACGTGCTCCTTGAGGCGGGCGATGGCGTCCCAGTCGGCGGTGCCGCTGTAGTGCTGGGCGGCGGTCCGGCCGTGCAGCGCGATGGCGGTGATGCCCTCCTCGGCGGCGATCCGGCCCGCGTCGAGGTAGGTGAGGTGGCCGTCGTCGATGCCCTTGCGCATCTTCATCGTCACCGGCAGGCTGCCCGCGTTCGCCACCGCGTCGCGCAGGATCGCCCGCAGCAGCGGCCGCTTGTACGGCAGCGCGGAGCCGCCGCCCTTACGGGTCACCTTGGGGACCGGGCAGCCGAAGTTCAGGTCGATGTGGTCGGCCAGATCCTCGTCGGCGATCATGCGGACGGCCTTGCCGACGGTGTCCGGGTCGACGCCGTACAGCTGGATCGAGCGCGGCTTCTCGGACGCGTCGAAGTGGATCAGCTGCATGGTCTTCTCGTTGCGCTCGACCAGCGCCCGCGTCGTGATCATCTCGCTGACGAAGAGCCCCTTGCCGCCGGAGAACTCCCGGCACAGCGTCCGGAACGGGGCGTTGGTGATCCCGGCCATGGGCGCGAGCACCACGGGCGGGGACGCCGTGTGCGGTCCGATCTGGAGCGAGGTCATGGCAGGCGGATTCCTTCGGCGGTCGGGGGCGGTGCGGCGCCGGGCGACCCGGCGGTGCGACCTCCCATTGTCCCGCATCCGGCGGGCGGGCCCGGAGGGCGCCCTCCGTGCCGGCAGCCGGCCGGGCCGGGCCGGGGCGTGCGGGGAGGATCGGACCGGGCCTGCGCCGGGCGACGCCGGACCACACCGTGCAGGCCGGACCGGGCCTGCACCGGGCACGCGGACCCGCGGACGGCCGGGCCGGAACCCGTCATCCGGCCGGGCCACCCCGCGCATATCGTTGTACCGTTCAACCATGTCTGAGTTGAGCCACCGGCGGCGCCTGCTCGTCCTGGCGATCTGCTGCATGAGCCTGCTGATCGTCAGCCTCGACAACACCGTCCTCAACGTCGCACTCCCCTCCCTCCAGCGCGAGCTGCACGCCTCCGTCTCCGGCCTGCAGTGGACCATCGACGCCTACACGCTGGTCCTGGCGTCGCTGCTGATGCTGTCCGGTTCGACCGCGGACCGGCTCGGGCGGCGCCGCGTCTTCACCGTCGGGCTGACCGTCTTCACCCTGGGCTCGCTGCTGTGCAGCCTCGCGCCCAGCCTCACCTGGCTGGTCGTCTTCCGCATGGTGCAGGCGGTCGGCGGGTCGATGCTCAACCCCGTCGCGATGTCGATCATCACCAACACCTTCACGGAACCGCGCGCACGGGCCCGGGCGATCGGCGTGTGGGGCGGCGTCGTCGGCATCAGCATGGCCGCCGGGCCGGTCATCGGCGGGCTGCTGGTGGAGTCCGTCGGCTGGCGCTCGATCTTCTGGATCAACGTCCCGATCGGCGTCCTCGCCCTCTTCCTCACCCTGCGGTACGTCCCCGAGTCCCGCGCACCGCGGCCGCGCCGCCCCGACCCGGTCGGCCAGCTGCTGGTCATCGCGCTGCTGGGCGCCCTGACGTACGCGATCATCGAGGCGCCGGGCACGGGCTGGCTCTCCGCGAAGATCCTGACGTTCGCCGCCGTCGCGCTGGCCGCGCTGGCCGCGCTGATCGGCTACGAAAGGCGGCGCCACGAACCCCTCATCGACCTGCGGTTCTTCCACAGCGTGCCGTTCAGCGGCGCCACCGTCACAGCCGTCTGCGCCTTCGCGTCGCTGGCCGGGTTCCTCTTCCTCAACACGCTCTACCTCCAGGACATCCAGGGCCACTCCGCCCTGGAGGCCGGGCTGTACATGCTGCCGATGGCCGGGATGACGCTGGTGTGCGCCCCGCTGTCCGGGCGGCTGGTCGGCAACCGCGGGCCGCGGCTGCCGCTGCTGCTCGCGGGCTGCGCGATGGGCGCCAGCGGGCTGATGTTCGCGGCGTTCGACGCCGAATCGACCACCGCGCTGCTGTTCACCGGGTACGTCCTGTTCGGCATCGGCTTCGGCCTGGTCAACGCGCCGATCACCAACACCGCGGTCTCCGGGATGCCGCGGACCCAGGCGGGTGTCGCGGCGGCCGTGGCGTCCACCAGCCGCCAGGTCGGCTCGTCGCTGGGCGTCGCGGTGATCGGCGCGGTGCTGGCCGGTGGCGTACGGACCGGGGGCCCGGGCGGCGCGGCGGCCGCGGCCGACTTCGTCGCGGCGGCCCACCCCGCATGGTGGATCATCACCGGCTGCGGCGCCGCCGTCCTGCTGCTCGGCGCCCTGACCACCGGCGTCCGGGCCCGTGCGACGGCCCTCCGCACCGCCGCGCTCCTCGACGGCGAGACGGTACCGGGGGCGGCGCGGTCGGGAGCCGGACGGTGAGGCCCGGGGCACCGGGCCCCGCGCCCGGACGCTGAGGCCCGGGGCGCCGTCGGCCGCCGGGCGGCCGGGCGCCCGCTGCCCCGGCTCCCGCCCGGCGCCGCCGGGTCAGCGGCCCGGTGCCGCCACGCCGAGGAACCGCAGCACCGCCAGCACCCGGCGGTGGTCGGCGTCCGCCTGCGGCAGGTCGAGCTTGGTGAAGATGCTGTTGATGTGCTTGGCGACCGCGCTCTCGCTCACCACCAGCTGCGCCGCGACGGCGGCGTTGGAGCGGCCCTCCGCCATCAGCGCCAGCACCTCCCGCTCCCGTGCGGTCAGCCGCTCCAGGGGATCGCTCGCCCGGCGCACCAGCAGCTGGGAGACGACCTGCGGGTCGAGGGCGGTGCCGCCGCCGGCGACCCGGCGCAGCGCCTCGACGAACTCCTCGACGTCCGCGACGCGTTGCTTGAGGAGGTACCCCACCCCGCCGGTGTGGGCCGCGAGGAGATCGGCCGCGTACCGCTCCTCGACGTACTGGGAGAGCAGCAGCACCGCCGTGCCCGGCCACTCCCGCCGGATCGACAGCGCGGCCCGGACGCCCTCGTCCGTGAAGCCGGGCGGCATCCGGACGTCCACGACGGCCAGCTCCGGCCGGTGTTCGGCGACGGCGGCCAGCAGCCCGGCCGCGTCCCCCGCCTCGGCGGCGACCGTGAAACCGGCCATCTCCACCACCTTGACCAGCCCGATCCGCAGCAGGACGGAGTCCTCCGCGATCACCGCACGCCGCACACCGCTCGCCCCCTCGCTCGCGCCGGGCCCGGCGGCGGGCGCCGTCGGCGCGTTCACCCCGGGCACGGCAGCTCCACACTCATCATCGTCGGGCCGCCCACGGGGCTGCTCATCCGGAACGTCCCGTCCACCGAACGCACCCGCTGCGCCAGCCCCTTCAGACCGCTGCCCCGGGCGGGATCGGCCCCGCCCATCCCGTCGTCGGCGATCACCACCCGCAGTATTCCGCCGATCCGGGTGACCGTCACCTCGGCCCGGGTCGCCTCGCGCGCGTGCTTGGCGACGTTGGTGAGCGCCTCGGAGACGACGAAGTACGCGACGCCCTCGACGGCGGCGGTCGTCCGCTCCAGGGCATCGACCCGCAGCCGTACGGGCAGCGGCGTGCGGGCCGCGAGCCCCGACAGGGCGGCGTCCAGGCCGAGTTCGTCGAGGACGGCGGGGTGCAGCCCGCGGACGAGGTGGTTCAGCTCCTCGATCGCGTCCTTCGCCTCGCGGTGGGCCGCCTCGATGACCTCCCTGGCCTCCGGCGGCAGGTCGGTGAGGGTCGCCTTCGCCAGCCCGAGGTTGAGCGCGAGGGACACCAGGCGCTGCTGGGCCCCGTCGTGGAGGTCGCGTTCGATACGGCGGCGCTCGGCGTCCGCCGCGTCCACCGCCCCCGCCCGGCTCGCGGTCAGGTCCTCGACGCGCCGCTCCAGCTCGTCGGAGCGGCTGACGCCCAGCACCGCCCGCCCCACCAGGTTCTCCAGCCGTACCAGCCCGGCGGCGAGCGGGACGACGGCGGCCAGCGCGAGCAGGCCGAGTCCGGTGAGGTAGGCGGCCTGGGTGGGGTAGCCGGGGTGGCCGATGCGCCACTGCCAGGGCACCGCCCAGATCCACAGCAGCACCGTGGCGGCGGCAAGACCGGCCACCAGCAGCGCCAGCACCAGGAGTTCGAGGGCGCCGAGGAGCGGGCCGATCAGCCAGTTGTAGCCGAACTGCCGCCGCAGCCGCCGCAGTCCCAGGCGCGGCAGCTCCACCCCGCACAGCGCCCGGAACCGCCACCGCTGCACCTCCGTCAGGCCCGGACCGGCGGCGCAGAGCAGGGCGAGCGGGGCGGCGAGGATCACCGGCGCGTCCGAGTCGCTGCCGGTCACCGTCGCGCCGAGGAGCAGGGCCGCCCACAGGTACAGCGGGACCACGAGCAGATGCGGCAGCACCCCGGCCGCGAGGAAGAGGAGATCGCGCCGGAGCCGCAACAGGGCCCGGCGCGACCGGGGCGGGAGGGTCATGCCGGAACCGTACGGGGCGCCCGCGCGGGGCCGCCATGGAGGTGGCGACCGGATCGGGGGTGCACCTGGCACCACCCCGGGCCGGGCCTGTGGGCTACCGACACCGGCGGCCCGGATGACAAGGGTGGAGTGCGGGCCCGACGTCCGGGTTCACCGTCGCCGCAAAGGACCCGGATCATGACGCTGCTCCTCAACCCGCCCTCGGTGAAGGCCGGTTGGCGCCCGCTCGCCACGGAAGGGCGCCGGTGGCCGGGCCGGGTGCTGACCGGCGCCGGGCTCGCCCTGCTGCCGTGGACCGCCTGCCTCGCCGCGACGCTGCCGCCCGGGCAGGCCGCGGCGTGGGTGAGCCTGGACCTCCTGGAGGCCGCCGCCCTGCTGACCGCGGGCCGCCGCCTGCTGCGCGGCGCCCCGGGGCACCGCCGTCCTGCGGCGGCCGCCGCACTGCTGCTGCTCGCCGACGCCGCCCTGGACCTCGCCACCGCCGCGCCCGGCGCCGAACTGGCCACCGCCGTCGCCATGGCCCTGGCCGCCGAACTCCCGCTGGCGGCGGTGTGCGGCGCGCTCGCGCTGCGCCCGGACCGCCCGGCGGCGCGCTGACCCGCCGCGCACCGCACATCGGCCCCGCCCGCAGCGTTCGCGGGCGGGGCCGACGGCCACGCTCAAAGGTGACGGGCGCGTGCCCGTCCGGGGTCAGCAGCCGAGGAGGCGCGCGCCCAGGTACGCCTGGATCTGGTCCAGGGAGACGCGCTCCTGCTTCATGGTGTCGCGCTCGCGGACGGTGACCGCGTTGTCGTCGAGGGTGTCGAAGTCGACGGTGACGCAGAACGGGGTGCCGATCTCGTCCTGGCGGCGGTAGCGGCGGCCGATGGCGCCCGCGTCGTCGAACTCGATGTTCCAGTTCTTGCGCAGGTCGGTGGCGAGGCCCTTCGCCTTCGGCGACAGCTGCGGGTTGCGGGAGAGCGGCAGGACCGCGACCTTGACCGGCGCCAGGCGCGGGTCGAGGCGCATGACCGTGCGCTTCTCCATCTTGCCCTTGGCGTTCGGCGCCTCGTCCTCGATGTACGCGTCGAGCATGAAGGCGAGCATCGCGCGGTTCACGCCCGCCGCCGGCTCGATGACGTAGGGGGTCCAGCGCTCGCCGGCCTCCTGGTCGAAGTAGGAGAGGTCCTGGCCGGACGCCTTGGCGTGCGACGACAGGTCGTAGTCGGTGCGGTTGGCGACGCCCTCCAGCTCCGAGAACTCGGTGCCGCCGAAGTTGAAGCGGTACTCGATGTCAGCGGTGCGCTTGGAGTAGTGGGAGAGCTTCTCCTTGGGGTGGTCGTACCACCGGATGTTCTCCTCGCGGATGCCGAGGTCGCGGTACCAGTTCCAGCGCTCGGCCATCCAGTACTCGTGCCACTGCTCGTCCTCGCCCGGCTTGACGAAGAACTCCATCTCCATCTGCTCGAACTCGCGGGTGCGGAAGATGAAGTTGCCCGGAGTGATCTCGTTCCGGAAGGACTTGCCCATCTGCGCGATGCCGAAGGGAGGCTTCTTCCGGGAGGTCTGCTGGACCTGCGCGAAGTTGGTGAAGATGCCCTGCGCGGTCTCGGGGCGCAGGTAGGCCACCGAGGCGGTGTCCTGCGAGGGGCCGAGGTGGGTGGAGAGCAGGCCGGAGAACTGCTTGGGCTCGGTGAAGCCGCCCTTGTTGCCGCAGTGCGGGCAGTTCAGGTCGGCCAGACCGTTGGCGGGGAGGCGGCCGTGCTTCGCCTCGTACGCCTCCTCCAGGTGGTCGGCGCGGAAGCGCTTGTGGCAGGAGGTGCACTCGGTGAGCGGGTCGGTGAAGGTGGCGACGTGACCGGACGCCTGCCAGACCTCGGGGGCCAGGATCACCGACGAGTCGATACCGACGACGTCCTCGCGCGAGGTGACCATGGCGCGCCACCACTGGCGCTTGAGGTTCTCCTTCAGCTCGACGCCCAGCGGGCCGTAGTCCCAGGCGGCGCGCGAGCCGCCGTAGATCTCACTACAGGGGTAGACGAAGCCACGGCGCTTGCTCAGGCTGACGATGCTGTCGATCTTGTCGGCGGCCACGGTGCTCTCTTCATACGACGGCGAACGATGGACCGGCGGCGGCGCTCAGCGCCGGTGCGGGTGAATGATTCAGGTTACCGGCGGCCGCACCCCCCGGGCCAAATCGCCTGGGGCGCCTCTCCGCTTCCTCCCGGTACCACCCGCCCCAGCCCCCCGTTCGAACACGTTGTTGACAATCGTTTCCACTTTTGTTGAAAATGACAGTCATGAACATACGCCGTCGCATATCCACCGCAGCCCTCGCCGGAGCCTGCGGCCTCGGGCTTCTGGCCCTCTCCGCCTGCTCCGCCGACACCACGGGCGGCAGTGGCGGGAAGCTGAGGGTGACGGCGTCCTTCTATCCGATGGAGTTCCTCGCCCGGCAGATCGGCGGCGACCACGTCGAGGTGTCCAACCTCACCAAGCCCGGCGTCGAACCGCACGACCTGGAGCTGACCCCCCAGCAGACCGGCCGGCTCGGCGAGTCCGACGCGATCGTCTACCTCAAGGGACTGCAGCCCGCCGTCGACGAGGCGGTCGCCCAGTCCGGCGTCAAGAACGTCGCCGACGCCGCGACGATGACCTCCCTGGAGGAGCACGGCGCCGAGGTCGACGGCCACCACCACGGCCACGCCGACTCCGGGGCCGGTGCCGACCCGCACATCTGGCTCGACCCCGTGAAGTACGCCGAGGTCGCCAAGGGCGTGAGCGCGGTGCTGGCCAAGGCCGACCCCGCCCACAAGGCCGACTTCCAGAAGAACACCGACGCCCTGGTCAAGAAGCTGGACGGGCTGAACGCCGACTTCAAGGACGGCCTGAAGAACCGCGCATCGGACACCTTCCTCACCACCCACGCGGCCTTCGGCTACCTCGCCGAGCGCTACGGCCTGACCGAGGAGGCCATCAACGGCCTCGACCCCGAGTCCGAGCCCAGCGCGAACCGCATCAAGAGCCTCCACGCCGTGGCCGAGAAGCACCATGTCTCGACGGTCTTCTTCGAAACGCTCGCCAACCCGGCCACCGCCAAGTCCCTCGCCGGTGACCTGCACCTGAAGACCGACGTCCTCGACCCCCTGGAGGGAATCACCGACGCCTCCCGCGGCAAGGACTACTTCGGCGTGATGCACGCCAACCTCACCGCCCTCCAGAAGGCGCTCGGCACCAAGTGACCACTCACCCCGGGCCCACGACGGAGGTCAGCATGGAAGAAACGTCACCCCCGCAGCCCGACGGCCCGGTCATCGCGCTGCGCGGCGCCACCGCGTCGCTCGGCGCCCGCCCCGTCCTGCGCGGCGTCGACCTGACCGTCCGCGCCGGCGAGGTCGTCGCCCTGCTCGGCGCCAACGGCTCCGGCAAGTCCACGGCCGTCCGCTCGGTCATCGGCCAGGTGCCGCTGACCGGCGGCGACCTCGCCCTCTTCGGCACCCCGCTGCGCCGCTTCAAGGAGTGGCACCGCGTCGGCTACGTACCGCAGCGCACCACGGCGGCGGGCGGGGTGCCCGCCACGGTCCGGGAGATCGTCGCCTCGGGGCGCCTGGCCCGCAGCCGCTTCGGGCTGCCGCGCCGCGCCGACCGCGAGGCGGTCCACCACGCGCTGGAGCTGGTCGGGATGGCCGACCGCGCCAAGGACTCCGCCACCGCGCTCTCCGGCGGCCAGCACCAGCGGGTGCTGATCGCCCGCGCGCTGGCCGTCGAACCGGAACTGCTGATCATGGACGAGCCGATGGCCGGGGTGGACCTCGCCAGCCAGGAGGTGCTGGCGAGCGCGCTGCGCGAACAGGTCACCCGCGGCACCACCGTCCTGCTCGTCCTGCACGAGCTGGGCCCGCTGGAGCCGCTGATCGACCGGGCGGTGGTGCTCCGCGACGGCTGCGTCGTGCACGACGGGCCGCCGCCCGAGGCCGTGGGCCAGCACGCCCTGCCCGGCCACGACCACGTCCACCCGCACGCCGACGACACGGCCCCCGCGACGCTGGGGACGGGACTGCTGAGCTGACATGGAAATCCTCACCTACGCCTTCATGCAGCGGGCCCTGATCGCCGCCCTGATCGTCGGCATCACCGCACCCGCCATCGGCATCTACCTCGTCCAGCGCCGTCAGTCCCTGATGGGCGACGGCATCGGCCATGTCGCCCTCACCGGCGTCGGCCTCGGCTTCCTGATCAACAGCGGCTCGGCGTGGGCCGGTCCGGTGTGGATCGCCACCTTCGTCGCCATCGCCGGTTCCGTCGCCATGGAGCTGATCCGCTGGTACGGGAAGACCCGCGGCGATCTGGCACTGGCCATGCTGTTCTACGGCGGCATGGCGGGCGGCGTGATGCTGATGAACCTCTCCGACGCCGGTTCCAACGCCAACCTCAGCACCTACCTCTTCGGCTCGATCACCACCGTCTCCGCGCAGGACATGACGGCGATCTGTGTGCTGGCCGCGCTGGTCCTGGCGATCACCGTGGGGCTGCGCCGCCAGCTCTTCGCGGTCTGCCAGGACGAGGAGTTCGCCCGCGTCACCGGCCTGCCGGTACGGCTGCTGAACCTGCTGATCGCGGTCACCGCCGCGGTCACCGTCACCGTCGCGATGCGCGTCGTCGGCCTGCTGCTGGTCTCCGCGCTGATGGTGATCCCGGTTGCCGCCGCCCAGCAGATCAGCCGCAGCTTCGCGGTCACCTTCGCGCTGGCCGTGGTGATCGGCGTCGGCGTCACCGTGACCGGCACCGCGACCTCGTACTACGTCGACGTCCCGTCCGGCGCCACGATCGTGCTCTTCGCCATCGCCGTCTTCGTCCTCTTCACGCTGCTCGCCGCGCCACTCGCCAGGAAACGGGCGCGGACCGCCGCGGGGGGCGCCGACGGGTGCACCCTGGAAGTACGGGGCCGCGCTCCGGCGGACGACGTACGGGTCTGACCGGCGCGCGGCGGGCAGCCCGCGCCGGGCGGCGCCGCGGGGGACGCCGGTGTTGCCCCGGCGATCCGGTCATCACCTGGCACAATGGCCCCACGCCCGTCCAGGGGGACGACCACGACCTAGGAGGCAACGGTGGCGACGAGCGCGGGATCTCCGGTACGCGGCCGGTCGACGCGACAGCGGACCGCGGTGTCGGCCGCTCTCGACGAGGTCGACGAGTTCCGCAGCGCCCAGGAACTGCACGACATGCTCAAGCACCGGGGCGACTCGGTGGGCCTGACCACCGTCTACCGCACGCTCCAGTCGCTCGCGGACGCCGGTGAGGTCGACGTCCTGCGGACCAGCGACGGCGAGGCCGTCTACCGCCGGTGCAGCACCGACGACCACCACCATCACCTGGTCTGCCGCTCCTGCGGCAAGGCCGTCGAGGTGGAGGGCCCGGCGGTGGAGAAGTGGGCCGACCAGATCGCCGCCGAGCACGGTTTCCGCGATGTCGCCCACACCATCGAGATCTTCGGCACCTGCGGCGACTGCGCGGAGACCGAGCAGAAGTAGCGGCGCGCGGGCACGGGGCAGATGGGGGGGGCCCCCCCCCCCGGGCCGCCGGGGGCGGCGGGGCGGGGGCGGGCGGGGCCGGGGCCCCCCCCCCGGGCCGCGCCCCCCCCCCCCCCCCACCCGCCCCCCCCCCCCCCCCGCCCCGCCCCCCCCCCCCCGCGCCCCCCCCCCCCCCCCCCCCCAATGTCCGGTGGCCGTCAGGTCGCCGGCTCGCCCTCCGTGATCGGCGCCGCGCCGAACCGGCGGTCGCGCTGGGCGTACTCCAGGCAGGCATCCCAGAGGTTCCGGCGGTCGAAATCAGGCCAGAGAATGTCCTGAAACACCATCTCGGCGTAGGCGCTCTGCCAGATCAGATAGTTCGAGGTGCGCTGTTCGCCCGACGGGCGAACGAAGAGATCAACGTCCGGCATGTCCGGGTAATACATGTACTTGGCGACGGTCTTCTCGCTGACCTTGGACGGGTCGAGTTTGCCCGCCTTCACATCCGCGGCGATAGCCGCGGCGGCATCCGCGATCTCCGCCCGGCCGCCGTAATTCACGCAGAAATACAGCGTCATCGCGTCGTTGTCCTTGGTCTGCTCCTGCGCGACCTGGAGTTCCTGGACAACGGACTTCCACAGCTTCGGCATGCGCCCGACCCAGCGGATACGAATACCCAGCGCGTCCATTTCGTCACGCCGCCGCCGGATGACATCGCGGTTGAAGTTCATCAGGAAGCGGACCTCGTCCGGCGAACGCTTCCAGTTCTCGGTGGAGAATGCGTAGAGCGAGAGGTTCTTCACGCCCATTTCGATGCAGCCCTTGAGGACGTCCAGGACGACGCCCTCGCCGACCTTGTGCCCTTCGGTGCGCGGCAGTCCGCGGTCCTTGGCCCACCGGCCGTTTCCGTCCATGACGATGGCCACGTGCTCGGGAACGAGCTCCCGGGGGATCTGCGGGGGACGCGCACCGGAGGGGTGCGGCTCGGGCGTCTCGTATGCGCGTCGATTACGGCCCAGAATTCCGCGTCGTGCCATGCGGCCCACGTCTCCCATTTGTCTTGAATACCGAGGTCGATTGAGTTCGCCGGGCGGCTTCGCGCCGCCGCCCGGACCATACCGCCGGGCTATTTCTCCACGTACCGGAGCGAACGCAGCCCACGCTCCAGATGCCAGTGCAGATACGCCGCGACGAGTCCGCTGCCCTCCCGGGCATGCCGGGGCTCGCTCGCGTCCGCGGTCTCCCAGTCGCCGGTCAACAGCGCGCTGAGGAGCCCGATGGCCTCCGAGGAGGGTACGACGCTTCCCGGCACCCGGCAGTCGCCGCACACCACCCCGCCCGAAGCGACCGAGAAGAACCGGTTCGGGCCGGGCAGCCCGCATTTCGCACAGTCGCCGAAGCTGGGGGCGTAGCCGTTCACCGCCAGCGAGCGCAGCAGGAAGGCGTCGAGCACCAGATGCGGTGCGTGCTCGCCGCGGGCCAGCGTCCGCAGGCCGCCGACGAGGAGCAGGTACTGCTGGACCGCCGGTTCGCCCTCGTGGTCGGTGAAGCGCTCCGCCGTCTCCAGCATCGCGGTGCCCGCGGTGTAGCGGGCGTAGTCGGTGACGATGCCACTGCCGTACGCGGCGAGCGATTCGCTCTGGGTGCACAGCGGCAGCCCGCGCCCGACCAGCTCACTGCCGCGGGCGAAGAACTGCACGTCGACGTGGGAGAACGGCTCCAGCCGGGCCCCGAATTTCGACTTCGTCCGCCGCACTCCGCGGGCCACGGCCCGCACCCGGCCGTGGCCGCGGGTGAGCAGCGTGATGATCCGGTCCGCCTCCCCGAGCTTCTGGGTGCGCAGCACGATGCCGTCGTCGCGGAACAGACTCATGGCGCCATTGTCCCGCATCCGCCGGGGGCGACGGGCGGGCGGTCGGGGGCGGGGAATGTCCGCACCGTCGGCGCGGGCGGTGCGGACGCGTGCGTGCGGACGGGACGGCGGAAATGCCGGGAACGGCGGGAATCACGGAAAGCTCGGGAATCGCGGAAAACCGGGGAATTGTGGAAAGTGCTACGGCCGGGGAATTACACATCGGCGGACAAAAGGGGCCGCCGGGCGGCGGGGTGGAGCCTTTTCGGCCCGGACCCCGCCGGGAAGGACATCAGGCCAATTCGCCTCTGCTGCGGGCGTTCACGTACGCGGTTGTCGCCCGGAGACGCTCGGTGACGGTGGCCGGCCGCGCCGTCGTACGGGCACATTCCCAGTCCCGGCCGCCGCCGACCGGCCGCAGCCGGAGGATTTCACCGTCGACCGCCACGACCTTGCCGACCCGCGCCGTACGGATATCGAGGGCGAAGGCGCCGACCGGTGGCCGGCCCACGGCGTTCATCGTTCCCCCAGCGCGTCCGTCAGCCGCCGGGCAACATCCATCGTGCAGCGGCCCAATTCCACCAGCGGGAGCATCGCGTAATTGGCACAGGAAACGGGGTCGGGACCAAGGGACGGCAGGACGATCCCCGCACGCGCGAGGGTATTTCGCAATTCTTTGGTGACGGATTCAACTTCTTCGATCCGGTCCATCGGAGACCCACACCTTCTGTCGGGGCTTTCGCCGTTGGGGGGTAAAGAGTGACCCCTCGGCCCGGACTGCGCAACGAGGGGCGCACCGCAAAGCCCTGACCGGGTAACCAGACCAGGGTTATGGCCAATGCTTCACATGGCGGTGAACTTCGGGCGGTCCGGTCCCCATTCGGAGGACTCCGGACCACCGGTCCGACGAAAGGGTGCGCGGCCCCGCAAGGCGGCCCGTTCGCGCACGCATTCCTTTTCCGGCGGCTTGCCGGACGGTGTGGGCGGAGGTCACACACGGGCCCGTAAGTCCCCTTTCGGTACGGCACCCCTTATTCCGTAAACCCTGGCCATCCGGCCGTTCTTTCGAGAAAGCTCAGAGGGTGAGCGAAAATCCGTCAGCCTTCGGGGATTTCACGACAGACACCGGGCCGGGATCCCGCCGATGTGACGCCATCCAGGTGATCCGGCGCAAGAGGCCCGAGGGCGCGCGAGGGTGCGGACCAGCGCGCGGAAATGCCCTGCGCGCCGGGGCCGGACACCGACGGCAGACGGCAGACGGCAGACGGCAGACGGCCCCGGAGAACGCGCCGCGCACCCGTTTAGATCACCGGGGGCCGCCTCGTCAACCGCCCTCTCCGGGCCCGGCGTTGTGAGGCGAACGACGTCCGTCCATCCCTGGTGAAGGGCGCGACGGCCCCCTACGCTTTTCTCGTCGCCGCGGCGTTCGCCGCGGGCGTCCCTGACCTGGCCGCATCGGCGCCGGAGGAAGGCAAGCAATGCACCGCCGCCCGCTCAAACACCCCGCCGCGGCGCACCCGTACCCGCGGCGGCGGCACCTGCGGCAACCGCCGGAGGCGGCGCGGCGACCCTCCGCGTGCCACCGTCGCCCGGGAGCACCCCCGCCCGCTCCCCCCTCGGCCAACGGGACGGACGCACACCTTCCACACCTCTCCGACCACCCCGGGAACGGCCCGTTACCGGAGCCAACGCGCCGGTGACCTCACGTCAGGGCCGGTCCCCGTACAGCTGTTTGTGGCTCCCTTGCGCCGTTGACGCCGTGCGGCCGGCACCGTGACGACTGGTCCCGTTCCCCCACGAGGATCTCGATGACATCCATACCGGAGGCGCTGTTGTGGTGCCTCAGTGCAGGAACGGCCGCCGCCGTGGTGCTGGCCGCGTGCCTGTTCCGCGCCCAGCGACGACACAAGGTCCTCGCCGGGCGCCTGGCCGCCGCCGAGGAACAGAACGCGGCGACGGTACGCGGCACCACCGAACTGACCGCCCGGCTGCGGGCCACCGAGGCGGAGATCCGGCATCTGGCCGGTGCGCGCATCCCGGATCTGACGACGGCGCTGGCCCATCCGCACGTACCCGTCCGCGGTCTCCTCGACGGACGCTTCGCGGACTCCGAGACCGACCACGCGCTCGCCGCCGTACTGGACCAGATCTCCGAGGCGGTCACCAAGGAGCGGCTGCGGGTCGACGCCGCCGCCCAGGCGACGCTGCGCGGCGCGACCACCACCATCCAGGCGCTGCTCTACCGCCTCCAGACCGCGCTGCAGGAGATGCAACACCGCTACGACGACCCGTCGGTCGCCCAGGACCTGCTCCACGCGGACTTCCTCAACGAGCAGGCGCTGCGGCGCATTCAGGCCACCGGCGTCGTCTGCGGCGCCTGGCCGGGCCTGACCCGGGAGGACTCCTACCTCGCCGAACTGGTCGTCGGCGCCACCTCGCGGCTGCGCGGCTACGAGCGGGTGCAGGTCAGCAACCAGCTGCGGGATCCGGTGGCGGTCGTCGCCCGCGCCGTCGAACCGGTGGCGATCACCGTCACCGAACTGCTCGCCAACGCGCTGCACCACTCGCACCGTGAACTGCCGGTCACCGTCACGCTCCAGCAGGGCAACCGCGGGGCTTCGGTGATCATCGACGACTACGGCGTCGGCATGCACGCCGACGAGATCGAGCACGCCATGGCGCTGATGTCCGGCGACCAGGAGGTGCTGCTCACCCAGCTCGGCGACCCGCCGCGGGCCGGTTTCGCCGCCGCCGGACAGCTGGTGCGCCAGTACGGCTTCGGGGTACACGTCGAGTCGTCGCCGTACGGCGGTGTGCGCGCCGTGATCTACATCCCGGGCGACCCCCTTCTGACCGTCCTCGACGAGAACCGGCAGCCGATGTCCGTCATGGCCCCGATGCCGCACCGCCCGGCCGCCTCGGCGGACGGCGCCGTCCCCGCGACGGGCAGCGGCGCCAGCCCCGCGCCGGTGGCCGCCCCGCAGCCACCCGCCCAGCACGCCCCCGCACCGGCCACCGAGTCGTCCGCACCAACCGGTCACCCCGCCCCCGGGGCCGCCCCCGACACCGGGGGTGAGCTGCCGCGTCGGCGCCGCCGCAGGGCGGTCGCCGAACCCGAGCAGAACCTGCCGCGCAGCGAACCGGTCGCCGACCGCACGCCGGAAGAGACCGCATCCCGCTGGGCCGCGCTCCAGCAAGGCACCGAGTCCGGCCGGGCAGCCGTCGCCCGTCCGGAGAGCCCTCGCTCCCCCGAAGGGAATCCCCCCGTATGAACACCCCCGCCCGCCGCCGTGTCACCGAGGACAAGTCCTGGGTGCTGGAGCCTCTCCTGGAGCTGCCGCATGTGATCCACGCCGCCGTCATCTCGGGTGACGGATTCATCGAGGGTTCGTCGCCGGGCCTGACCCGCGAGGCGGCCGAGGGCGTCGCCGCGATGATGTCCGCGCTACAGGGCGCCGGCCGGGCGGTGACCGCCGCCTTCGCCGAGCGGGACGCCACCCTCCGGCAGACCGTCGTCGAGTCCGAGCAGGGCTGGGTGTTCGCCATCCCCGCCGGGGAGAACACCTGCCTCGCGGTCTTCGCCGGGCCGGAGGTCAACATGGGCATCGTCGCCCACCACATGCAGGTGCAGGTGGCGACGCTGGGCACCAAGGTCATGAACAGTCCGGCCCGGGACCTCGGCAGCCCCGCATGACCCCACGGCAGAACGGCAGGCGCCTGGTGCCGGCCTATCTGGCCACCGCAGGGCGGGCCCGGCCCAGCCGCAACACGCTGGACCGGCTGACACTGCTGCACGGCGTGGACATGCCGCCCACCAGCGAACTGCGGCCGGAGGAACGCCGGATCCTGGAGCTGCTGCGGCCCGGCGCGCTGTCGCTGGCCGAGGTCGCCGCCCATCTGCGGCTGCCCGTCAGCGTGGTGAAGGTCCTGGTGGCCGACCTCGTCGACGCCGGGCGGCTGCACGCCCGTGTCCCCATACCCGAAGCCGAGCAATTCGACCGGCAGATCCTGGAGAGGGTTCTCGATGGACTCCGCTCTCTCAAGTCCTAGCGGCGGGCCCGCCGCCTGCGGCGACGACACCATGTACCTGTCCGGCACCGACCAGACGCTCGTCAAGCTGCTGGTCGCCGGGCCGTTCGGCGTGGGCAAGACGACGCTGATCCGCGCGCTGTCGGAGACGCAGCCGCTGCACACCGAAGAGGTGATGACACAGTCCGGCGCGTTCGTCGACGACCTCGCCGGGGTGCGGGAGAAGACCACCACCACCGTCGCCATCGACTTCGGGCGGCTCACGCTCCCGGGCGACCTCGT
This sequence comes from Streptomyces sp. NPDC059080, assembly GCF_042739975.1. Lineage (NCBI taxonomy): Bacteria > Bacillati > Actinomycetota > Actinomycetes > Kitasatosporales > Streptomycetaceae > Streptomyces > Streptomyces sp. NPDC059080. The sequence goes on along the minus strand of NZ_JBHYGX010000039.1, from coordinate 38,779 downwards.
GCTGTACCTCTTCGGCACGCCCGGCCAGAAGCGGTTCCGTCCGCTGTGGCAGGACATCGCCCGCGGCGCGCTGGGCGCCCTCGTCCTCGCCGACACCCGCCGCCTGGACGACTCCTTCGAGGTGATGGACATCATCGAGGAGGCCGGGCTGCGGTACGCCGTCGCGGTCAACACCTTCCCGGACGCGCCGCATTACGACACCGACAAGCTCCGCGACGCGCTCGACCTGCACCCCGAGACGCCGCTGGTGGTCTGCGACGCCCGCGACCGCGACCAGTCCGTCGACGCGCTGATCGCCCTCGTCGGTCATGTGCTGGCCCATCTGCCCCAGGAGAACCAGAACCCGTGACTTCCCCGTACGAACCGGGCGCCGCCCCGCCGCCCGGCTGCCCCGCGCACGCGCACGGCGGCGCGGCCCCCGCCGGACCGGACGGCCACGCGCCGGGCCCCGCGCTCGGCGTCCCCGGGCCGGACCCCGCCGGTGAGCAGAGCGGGCTGGTCCGGCTGTACGACCCGGAGTTCGCGGCCGACCCGCACCGCTCCTACGCCCATCTGCGGCAGTACGGCGCCCTGGCGCCCGTCGAGATCGGCGCCGGCGTGACCGCGATGCTGGTCACCGACTACCGCGCCGCCCTCGACCTCCTCAACGACGAGACCACCTGGTCGAAGGACTCCCGCGGCTGGCAGCAGACCGTGCCGCCGGACTCCGCGGTGCTGCCGATGCTGGGCTGGCGGCCCAACACGGTGTTCGCCGACGGCGACACCCACCGGCGCCTCCGCCAGGTGATCACCGACAGCTTCCGGCTCGTCGAACCGCACGAACTGCGCGCCCGCGTCCGGCACGCCGCCGACAGCCTCATCCGGAACTTCGGCGCCCGCGGCGACGTGGACCTCATGCCGGAGTACGCCCAGCAGCTGCCGCTGCTGATGTTCAACAACCTCTTCGGGATGCCCGAGGAGTACGGCGACCAGCTGATCGCCGCCATGGGCGGGCTGATGGACGGGGCGACGCCCGAGGAGGCGGCCACCGCCAACGAGGCGTTCGTGGCGTACATCATGGAGCTGGTCGGCCGGAAGAAGGCCGAGCGGGGCGCCGACCTCACCTCGTGGTTCCTCGACCACCGCAACGGTCTGAGCGACGACGAGGTCATCGCGCAGATCGTCGTGACGATGGCCGCCGGCAACGAACCGCTGGCCAACCTCGTCGGCAACGCGCTGTCGCGGATGCTCTCCGACGACCGCTACTACAGCACGCTGTCCGGCGGCGCGCTCACCGCGCAGGACGCCATCAACGAGGTGCTGTGGAACGACCCGCCGATGGCCAACTACTCCGCCCACTTCCCGCGGCGCGACGTGTTCTTCCACGGCACCTGGGTGCGCGCGGGACAGCTGGTGCTGGTCTCGTACGCGGCGGCCAACACGCAGTTCGGCACGGTCGCGCTCGGCGACGGTTCGGGCAGCGGCGCCCATCTGGCGTGGGCGGCGGGGCCGCACGTCTGCCCCGTCCAGCGGCACGCCCTGGTGATCGCCACCACCGCGATCGAACGCCTCACCGCCTGGCTCTCCGACATCGAACTCGCCGTTCCGGCGGAGGCGTTGACGTGGCGGCCCGGCGGGTTCCAAAGGGCCCTCGCGGCCCTCCCGGCCCGCTTCACCCCGATCACTCCCGACCAGGCAGGAGCCACACCATGGGACAGCAGCCCGTCGCCCTCGACCCGAGCGGAGCCGACGTCCACGCCGAGGCGGCACACCTCCGCGCACTAGGCCGCGCCACCCTGGTCCAGCTGCCCGACGGCCCGCTCACATGGTCGATCACCAGCCACGCCCTGCTCAAGGAACTGCTGACCGACCCCCGCGTCTCCAAGAACGCCCGCGAGCACTGGCCCGCGTGGCAGCGGGGCGAGTACCACGAGACCTGGCTGCAGACCTGGGTCGGCGTGAACAGCATGTTCACCGCGTACGGCGCCGACCACCGGCGGCTGCGCAAGCTCATCGCGCCCGCCTTCACCGCCCGCCGCACCGAGGCGATGCTGCCGTCCGTGGAGCGCATCACCACGGCGCTGCTCGACGACCTCGCGGCGATGGCACCCGGCGTCACGACCGATCTGCGCGAGGGGTTCGCGCATCCGCTGCCGATGCAGGTCATCTGCGAACTGTTCGGCGTACCGGACGGCGACACCCGCGCGGAGCTGGGCCGGCTCTCCGAGATCATCATGACCACCGTCGACACGGAGGAGGCCCGGACCACGCTGGCGGCGATCCATGAGCTGCTCGGCGGTCTGGTCGCCTTGAAGCGGAAGGAGCCCGCGGAGGACCTGACCAGCCTGCTGGTCTCCGCCCGCGACGACGAGGGCCACAAGATGAGCGAGGCGGAGCTGATCGACACCCTCCTGCTCGTCCTCGTCGCCGGTCACGAGACCACCGTCAACCTCATCGGCAACGCGGTGCACAGCCTGCTCACCCACCCCGACCAGCTCCGGCTGGTCCGCGACGGGAAGGCGAGCTGGAACGACGTCGTCGAGGAGACCCTGCGCCGGTCGCCGAGCGTCGCCAACCTGCCGCTCCGCTTCGCCGTCGAGGACATCGAGATCCCGGGCGGCCCGGTCATCCGCAAGGGCGACACGATCCTGGCGTCGATCGCGGCCACCGGCCGTGACCCGGAGCGGCACGGCCCCACCGCGGAGTCCTTCGACATCCGGCGGGCCGACCCGGAGCACCTCACTTTCGGCCACGGCGTCCACCGCTGCCTCGGCTCCCCGCTGGCCCGTATGGAGGCCCGGATCGCCCTCCCGGCGCTCTTCGCCCGCTTCCCGGACCTGGAGTTCGCCGTCCCGGCCGAGAAGCTGGAACCCTCGGGCGGCTTCATCGTCGACGGTTTCCGTACGCTGCCGGTGCGCCTGACGCGCGGCTGAGCCGTACGTGACGGCCGTCGGCCCCGCCGCCCCCGAAGGGCCGCGGGGCCGACGGCCGTTCCGGCGTCCGGGCCGGTCAGGACGGGGTACGGGCCGCCGTCAGCAGGCGCTCGGTGTCGGCGCTCGCCAGCGTCAGCGCGGTGCCGACGGTGGCCAGGACCTCCCGCTCGGCGGGGGTGTACGCGCCGTCGGCGAGGGCGATCCGGGCCGCCTGGAGCAGCAGCGCCTCGCGGCCCGCCGGGGCGAGGTGCGGGGCGAGCGGCCCGAGGGAGGCGTGCAGCTCGATGGCGAGGGCCGTCCCGCACGGGTCGAGGCCGCGGGCCGCGCCGGAGTCGCCGGTCAGCGACTCGAAGGCGGGGGTCAGCGCGCCGGTGTCGGCGGCGAGTGCGGCGAGGAGGGTGAGCAGCTGATCCTCACAGCAGTCGGGGAACCCGGCGTCGCGGACGGTGGCGACGGCGGCCTCCCGCACCGCGCGCGAGGCGGTGCCGCCGGCCGCCAGCAGCGCCAGGGTGACGGTGTGCACCGCGTCCCGCAGCATCGCGGAGAGCCGCACGGTGGTCGGGTGGTCCAGGGCGTCCGGGGCGAAACGGCCGCGGCAGGCGGAACATTCGACGACCGGTCCGGCCTGGCCGCGGGAGAGCAGCGGGAGGCCGAGGACGGTGAGGCGTCGGTGACCGGTGCGGCGGCGGTAGTTGCGGTCGCCGCCGCAGTCAGGGCAGAAGAACTCGCCGTCGGCGACGGTCCGCCAGGACGTGCGTACGCCCACCACACCCAGCTTGACCATCGCGCCAGACCTCCGTATCTCCCCCGTAGCCATGAGGGCACCGAACGTCTGCGTCCCGGCCCCTTCGCCGCACCGACGTGATGTTAGCCACATCCGTGATCCGGCGTCAGCACCCCGGACGGACAACGGCCGAATGACGAAGGGTGCGGCCCGTCGGGGGGAGGCGGCGGGCGGCGGGTCGACGCACGGTGCCCCGCCCGCCGCGTACACGGGGTACGGGCGGACGGGGCACCGGAAAGGCGCGGGGCGGGGCCCCGGAGGGTCAGCGGGCCGCGCGGTTGACCGCCGAGGCGACGGCCTTGATGGAGGCGCGGACGATGTTCGCGTCGACGCCGACGCCCCACAGGACCTTGTCGCCGATGGCGCACTCGACGTACGCGGCAGCCTGGGCCGCGGCGCCCTCGCTCATGGTGTGCTCGACGTAGTCCAGGACCCGTACGTCCGCGTCGATCGCGTGCAGCGAGTCGATGAACGCGGCCAGCGGGCCGTTGCCGGTACCGGTCAGGACGGTGTCGGCGCCGTCGACGACCGCCTCGACGGTCAGCGCGTCGGTGCCCTCGCTGGTCGTCGAGGTCTGCGCGGAACGCAGCGCGATCCGGCCCCAGGCGTTCTCGGGCGTGGGCAGGTACTCGTCCTGGAAGACGGACCAGATCGCCGCCGGGGTGACCTCGCCGCCCTCGGCGTCGGTCTTCTCCTGGATGGTGCGGGAGAACTCGATCTGCATCCGGCGCGGCAGGTCCAGCTTGTGTTCGTTCTTCAGGACGTACGCGATCCCGCCCTTGCCGGACTGCGAGTTGACGCGGATGACCGCCTCGTAGGAGCGGCCGACGTCCTTCGGGTCGATGGGCAGATACGGCACCGCCCACTCCATGTCATCGACGGTCACGCCCTCGCCCCGGGCGGCCGCATCGGCCTCCATGGCGTCGAAGCCCTTCTTGATGGCGTCCTGGTGGGAGCCGGAGAAGGCGGTGTAGACCAGGTCGCCCGCGTAGGGGTGGCGCGGGTGGACCTCCATCTGGTTGCAGTACTCGCTGGTACGGCGGATCTCGTCGATCTGCGAGAAGTCGATCTGCGGGTCGACGCCCTGCGAGAAGAGGTTCATGCCCAGGGTGACCAGGTCGACGTTGCCGGTCCGCTCGCCCTGGCCGAACAGGCAGCCCTCGACGCGGTCGGCACCGGCCATCACGGCCAGCTCGGCGGCGGCGACGGCGGTGCCGCGGTCGTTGTGCGGGTGGGTCGACAGGCAGACGAACTCACGGCGGGTCAGATTCCGCGACATCCACTCGAAGCGGTCCGCGTGGGTCGAGGGGGTGGAGCGCTCGACCGTGGCGGGCAGGTTCAGGATGATCTCGCGGCCCTCCTCGGGCTGCCAGACGTCACAGACCGCCTCGCAGACCTCCAGCGCGAAGTCCAGCTCGGTGTCGGTGAAGATCTCCGGGCTGTACTGGTAGCCGAAGATCGTCTCGTCGCCCAGGATCTTCTCGGCGTACTCCATGACCAGCCGGGTGCCGTCCACCGCGATCTGCTTGATGTCCTCCTTGGAGCCGCGGAAGACGACCCGGCGGAAGGTGGGGGCGGTGGCGTTGTAGAGGTGGACGGTGGCGCGGTGGGCGCCGCGCAGCGACTCGACGGTCCGCTCGATCAGGTCCTCGCGCGCCTGCGTCAGGACGGAGATCGTCACGTCCTCGGGGATCGCGCCCTCTTCGATGATGGAGCGGACGAAGTGGAAGTCGGTCTCGCCGGACGACGGGAAGCCGACCTCGATCTCCTTGTAGCCCATCCGCACCAGCAGATCGAACATCTCCCGCTTACGGGCCGGGGACATCGGGTCGATCAGCGCCTGGTTGCCGTCGCGCAGGTCGGTCGAGAGCCAGCGCGGGGCCTTGGTGATGCGCTTTTCCGGCCAGGTGCGGTCGGGGATGTCCACCGCTTCGTACCGGCCGTACTTGTGGACCGGCATACCGGAAGGCCGCTGCGGCTGCGTGGCGTTGGTGACCGGGGTGGGACGGCCGACGGCGTTCTCGGCGGGGGTCGACGGGTTCGACATGATGCGTGGGACTCCTCGTGCGTGATCCGCAGAAGCCCCGGTCCTGGGCGTTTCCGGGAGCCGGGGAAGGCCGACGGGGCGATCACTCGCAGCACCGAACTCCGCGGGGAGGGGGTCGGCCTACGACTACAGGCCCTCGCCGCGGCAGCTAAGGAGAAGCAGCCCGAAACGCATGATGCCTCGCACCCTAACCGAGCCAATCGAGTCCTGCGGCCCCGTATCAGTATGCGGGACCGCCTGGACAGCATGGCCGGAATGCGATCAGGCACACGTTTTCGCACCACACCTTTTCGGGAAATTCAGGAGCGGGCAGTGACACGGACGTCACGCAATGCGACATTTGCGGGATGGACGTCACCTCGAAGCCGGACTCCCCGGCAACTCCCGTTTTCTGCACGATCGTGCCGCCCCACCTCCTCGACAAGCTGGCACAATCCGACGCTCCTGAACACCACGAGCCGGCCCGCCGCACCCTCGAACACGACGCGCTCCTCCGCACCCGGCGCCACGAGTGCATCCTGCGCACCGCCGCGGCCCCCACCGCCGGCTCCGACAAGCCCCACCGCACCATCTACGACGCCCGGCACAGCCAGGACCTGCCCGGCACCAAGGTGCACTCCGAGACCGACGGCGCCTCCAAGGACGCCTCGGTCAACCGCGCGCACGCCGGGCTCGGCGCCACCTTCGAGCTGTACCTCAAGGTCTACGGCCGCCACTCCATCGACAACGCCGGTCTCCCGCTCAACGCGACCGTCCACTACGGCGAGCAGTACGACAACGCCTTCTGGGACGGCGAGCGGATGGTCTTCGGCGACGGCGACGGCAAGCTCTTCCGCGACTTCACCATCCCGGTCGACGTCATCGGCCACGAACTCACCCACGGCGTCACGCAGTACACCGCGGGCCTCGACTACTCCGGCCAGTCCGGTGCGCTCAACGAGTCCGTCTCGGACGTCTTCGGCTCGCTGATCAAGCAGTACGCCCTCCGGCACAGCGCCGACCAGGCCGACTGGCTGATCGGCGCCGACCTCCTCGCCCCCGGCGTCAAGGGCGCCGCGCTGCGCTCCATGAAGGCGCCGGGCACCGCGTACGACGACCCCGCCCTCGGCAAGGACCCGCAGCCGGCGACGATGGCGGGCTACATCGACACCCAGGCCGACAACGGCGGGGTGCACCTCAACTCCGGCATCCCCAACCACGCCTTCTACCTCTTCGCCACGGCGGTGGGCGGCAACGCCTGGGAGAAGGCCGGGCAGGTCTGGTACGACGTGCTGACCGGCGGCAAGCTGGCGAAGAGCGCGCAGTTCGCCGACTTCGCCAAGCTGACCGTCAAGGCGGCGAAGACCCGCTTCGGAGGCTCGGGCGCCGAGCACGAGGCCGTCGTCAAGGCGTGGTCGACGGTCGGCGTGGTCACCGCCAAATAGCGCAGCCCCGGGACGTCTGCGGCGTCCCGGGCGGGTAGGAGCCACCCATGCGCATTCACATCCGACGCACCGGTGGCTTCGCGGGCATCGAGCGCCGCGCCGAGGTCGACACCTCGGCGCGGTCCGACGCCGACGCCGACGCCTGGCACACCCTCGCCGAACGGTCCCTCGCCCAAGGGCACACCGAGCCCCCGATCGGGGTCCCGGACGGCTTCCGCTACCAGATCACCGTGGACGGCAAGACCGTCTACTGCTCCGACCCGCGCCTGACCGATGAGCAGCGCACGCTGATCACCCGGGTGCTGAAGGAGGGCGCCTGACCTACGGCGCACGGGAGGTGGCCGGCGGAGGGCGGTGGCGGCCGGTGGGCCGCGCCGCCCTCCGCCCGCGTTCCCGGCCCGTTTCGGACAGCCGGGAGCACACCCCTTGACAGCGTTACCGACGGTATCCATGCTCCGGCCATGACAACGGTGCCGGACGTCTCCACCCCGCTCCCCCCTTTCCCCGCCGATTTCCTCTGGGGCGTCTCCGCCTCGGCCCAGCAGACCGAGGGCGCCGTCGACGAGGACGGGCGCGGCCGGTCGTCCTGGGATGCGTTCAGCGAGCGGCCCGGCCGGATCAAGGACGGCTCCGACTCCCGGGTGGCGACCGACCACTACCACCGCTACCGCGAGGACGTCGCGCTGCTGCGGGAGCTGGGCGCCGGGGCGTTCCGCTTCTCGGTGGCCTGGCCGCGCGTGGTGCCCGACGGCGACGGTGCCGTCAACGCCCGGGGCCTGGACTTCTACGACCGGCTCGTCGACGCACTGCTGGCGGCGGGCGTCACGCCGGTACCGACGCTCTTCCACTGGGACACCCCGCAGGCGCTGGAGGAGCGCGGCGGCTGGCTGCGCAGGGAGACCGCCGGGCACTTCGCCGCGTACGCGGACGCCGTCGCCGCCCGGCTCGGCGACCGCGTCGACCGCTGGATCACCCTCAACGAACCGGCCGAACTGACCCTCCTCGGCTACGGCATCGGCCAGCACGCGCCCGGCCGTCAGCTGCTCTTCGACGCGCTGCCCGCCGCGCACCACCAGCTCCTGGGCCACGGCCTTGCCGTACAGGCGCTGCGCGCCCGCGGCGCGACGGACATCGGCATCGCCAACTCCCACGGCCCGACCTGGCCCGCCTCCGGCTCGGCGGCGGACACCGGCGCCGCCGACCTCTACGATCTGCTGCTCAACCGGCTGTTCGCGGACCCGCTGCTGCTGGGCCGCTACCCGGACGACGACCTGGCGGCGCTGCTGCCCGGGCCGGTCGCCGAGGACCTGAAGGTCATCGCGCAGCCGCTGGACTGGTACGGCGTGAACTACTACCAGCCGACGCGGGTGGGCGCCCCGCTGCCGGGCGGCGCCCCGACCGACTTCGGCGGTATCGCCCTGCCGCCCGAACTCCCCTTCGCGCCCCGGGAGATCGGCGGGTATCCGAGGACCGGCTTCGGCTGGCCGGTGGTGCCCGCGGCCCTCACCGAGCTGCTGCTGTCCTTCCGCGACCGCTACGGCGACCGGCTGCCCCCGGTGATCATCACCGAGAACGGCTGCGCGTACGACGGCATCGACGACCGGGAGCGGATCGCCTTCCTCGACGGGCATCTGCGGGCGCTGCACGCGGCGATGGCGGCGGGCGTCGACGTCCGCGGCTACTTCGTGTGGTCGCTGACCGACAACTTCGAGTGGGCCGAGGGGTACACGCAGCGGTTCGGCCTGGTGCACATCGACTACCCGACGCAGGTCCGCACCCCGAAGGCGTCCTTCCGCTGGCTGCGCGACGCCTGGCGGGCGCAGCGGGGATGACCGTCCCGACGGGCGGCGGAGCGCTCGCGGAGCCGGTCGCGCCGGTCGGGCGCGGGTGGACGGCGACGCTGTCGCTGGCCAACGGCGCGATCTGGGTGGGCTGGTACGGGCCGTTGCAGATCCTCCTCGCCGTCCAGGCGGCCGCGGTGGCGCCGCCCGGGGTGGCCAAGGAGACGGTGCTGGCGTGGGTGACGGGCGCCGGGGCGGTGGTCTCGCTGCTCGCCAATCCGCTGTTCGGCGCGGTGTCGGACCGTACGGTGTCGCGGTTCGGGCGGCGTACGCCGTGGATCGTCGCCGGGGTGGTGAGCGGCAGTGCGGCACTGGTGTGGCTGTCCGGGGCGCGGACCATCTGGTCGATGGCGGCCGGGTGGTGCCTGGTGCAGCTGACGCTGAACGCCGCGTTCGCCGCGGTGACGGCGGCGGTGCCGGACCAGGTACCGCGGGCGCAGCGGGGCACGGTCGGCGGGTGGCTGGGCGCCGCGCAGATCCTGGGGGTGCTGGCCGGGACGGGCCTGGCGACCTCGGCGCCGTCGCTCGCCACCGGCTATGCGGCGTGCGCGGTCTGCACGGTGTCGGCGGCGCTGCCGCACGTGCTGTGCCACCGGGACCCGGCGCTGCCCGCGGCGGCACGGCCGCCGCTGAGCGCGCGGGCGTTCCTCGCCGGGTTCGTCTTCTCGCCGCGGCGCCACCCCGATCTCGGCTGGGCCTGGCTGACCCGCTTCCTGATCAATCTGGGCAACGCGCTGGCCCTGCTCTATCTGCTGTACTTCCTGCGCGATGCGCTGCACCGGCCCGATCCGGTGGGCGGGGTACTGACCCTGACGGCGGTCAACGGCGCGACGCTGCTGGCCACGGTGGTGGTCGCGGGGCGGTGGTCGGACCGGGTGGGGCGGCGGCAGCCGTTCGTGCTGGGGTCGGGGGTGGTGATGACGGTGGCGACGGTGGGCCTGGCCCTGTGGCCGGCCTGGCCGGTGGCGCTGGCCGCGGCGGCGCTGCTCGGCGTCGGCTTCGGGGTGTTCACCGCCGTCGACTTCGCCCTGCTGACGGATGTCCTGCCGGACGCCGCCCACCGCGGCAAGGACCTCGGCGTCCTCAACGTCGCCAACGCACTCCCCCAGGTCATCGCCCCCGTCCTGGCCGCCCCCCTCGTCGCCCACCTCGGCGGCTACCGCACGCTGTACCTCACCGCGGCGGCGACGGGGCTGTTGGGGGCGGTGCTGGTACGGCGGATTCGAGGGGTGGCGTGAACGGAGGGGCTCCGGCGGCGGGCCGGGGGGGCGGTCCGGCCCGCACGCGCCGACGGGCCCGTACGGGCCGTGGCGTACGGGCCGTGGCGTACGGGCCGTGGCGTACGGGCCGTGGCGTACGGGCGCTAGAAGCCCAGCTTGCGCAGCTGCTTGGGGTCGCGCTGCCAGTCCTTGGCGACCTTGACGTGCAGATCGAGGAAGACGGGTGTGCCGAGCAGCGCCTCGATGTGCTTGCGCGACTTGGTCCCGACCTCCTTCAGCCGCTTGCCCTTGGGGCCGATGATGATGCCCTTCTGGCTGGGGCGCTCGATGTACACGTTGGCGTGCACGTCCAGCAGCGGCTTGTCCGCAGGGCGGTCCTCGCGCGGCAGCATCTCCTCGACGACCACGGCGATGGAGTGCGGCAGCTCGTCCCGTACGCCCTCCAGCGCCGCCTCGCGGATCAGCTCGGCGACCATGACCTGCTCGGGCTCGTCGGTGAGGTCGCCCTCGGGGTAGAGCGGCGGGCTCTCCGGCAGCAGCGGCACCAGGAGATCGGCGAGCAGGCCCACCTGCGCGTCACCCACCGCCGAGACCGGCACGATCTCGGCCCACTCGATGCCCAGCTCCTGGCCGAGGCGGTCGACGGCGAGCAGCTGCGCGGCCAGCGTCTTGGAGTCCACCAGGTCCGTCTTGGTGACGACGGCGATCTTCGGGGTCTTCTTGATACCGGCCAGCTCGGAGGCGATGTAGCGGTCGCCGGGGCCGAGCTTCTGGTCGGCCGGGATGCAGAAGCCGATCACGTCGACCTCGGCCCAGGTGGTGCGGACCACGTCGTTGAGCCGCTCACCGAGCAGGGTGCGCGGCTTGTGCAGCCCTGGGGTGTCGACGAGCACGAGCTGCGCCTCGGGGCGGTGCACGATGCCGCGGACGGTGTGGCGGGTGGTCTGCGGACGGTTGGAGGTGATGGCCACCTTCGTGCCGACCAGAGCGTTCGTCAGGGTGGACTTGCCCGCATTGGGGCGGCCGACGAAGCAGGCGAAGCCGGCGCGGTGCGGGGCGGAGGAGTCTGTACGAGCGCTCATGGCGCCTATTGTCCCCGATCCCCGCGGCACCACCGACCACCGGGCCGCCCCACCGGGAGGCGGGCGGCCCGGGCGGCAGCGCTCCGGGGCGACGCCGGGCGGGCCGCAGGCCGGGCGTCCCGGGCGGGGCGCCGTGACCCGGCCGCGCCGGACAGGGTCCGCGGGACGGCGAACCGGGCGCCGCGCTCCGGCCCGGACGCCGCCCGGCAGGCTCAGGCGCTCGCGTCGCCCGCCGGGGCGGAGACCCGCAGGGTGCCGTCGGGGCCCGCCACGAGAACGGGGGTGGCCGGGCCGCCCAGGTCCGCGACGGCCGCGCGGTCCGCGTCGGCGGCGTGCTCCGCGTCGGTGACCACGGCGGCGGCCTCCAGGGACTGCGCGCCGCTGGCGACGGCCATCGCCACGGCGGTCTGCAGCGCGCTGAGCTTCAGCGAGTCCAGGGTCACGGTCCCGGCGACGTAGGTGCGGCCGGTCTCGTCGCGGACGGCGGCGCCCTCGGGCACGCCGTTCCGGGCCCGCGCCGAACGCGCGAGCGTGATGATCTTGCGGTCTTCGGGGTCCAGCGCTGCGGCTTCGCTCATACGGGCGAGCATATGCGGGGGCCGGGCCCAGCTGCCCCGCAGGGCGACAGGGATTCCGGGCCGCCCGCGCCCCGCCGCTCCGGCGCGGCGTCGAAGCGTACGGCCGCCACCCGCTCCCGGGTACGGGCGTCCAGCGCCACCAGCGAGGTCACGTCGGCGAGCTCATCGGGCAGCGCCGTCGAAGGACCGGCGGCGGGACGGTCCAGGGTGCGCAGCAGCCGGTCCAGGCCACGGCGGTGGCGGGCGAAGACGCGGCGGCGCACCCAGCGGGCGCGGGCCCGCTGCCCGGAGAGCGCGGTGGCGGCGCCGACGTCCAGCAGGACCAGGTGCAGGGTCCGGCCGTGGCGGGCGGTGGCACGCGCCAGCAACCGACGCAGCCAGGCCCTGCTTCCGCAGTCGTGGACCAGCACCGGGCCATCCCCCCGCAGCGCCGCGCACACCTCGCGCAGCAGCCGCCAGCGCGCCCACGGCCGGTAGACCGGGTACGGCAGCCAGTGCGGCATCACCGCCTCGCAGGCGAGGTGCACGGCGCGCGGATCGATCACCCGCGCCGCCGGTGCCCCAGCCTCTCCGTGCGACGCCCTGCCGGGCTCGCCCACCGGGCCTGACCAGCGGTGCAGCAGGGTGCTCTTGCCGCTGCCCGGCAGCCCGGCGACCACGACGACGGCATCGGGCGGATAGCGGAGCACTCCGGGCACGGTGTCCGCCGCCCGCAGGTCCAGCAGCCCGTCGGGGCACGCCTCCCCGGGTGCCCTCCCGGACCCGGCCCCGGCCGCCTCCCGGGGCGTCTCCCCCGGCGCGTCCGCGTCCCCGGGTGCGTCCCCCCTCGACTCCCCCGGAGCCGCCGCGTCGCGGCCGTCCGGTGGTGTCCGTACGGCGGGCACCGGGCGGGCCGGTCCCCCGTCCGTCCGCTGCTCGCCCGTCCCGCTGGTGATGTCGGATCCCCCCCTCGCCGTGCTCCGCTTCCGGGCAAGCTTCGCATGGGCGGCGGAAGGGGCGGGAGGGGGCGAGGGACGCCGCGGGGACGGGCCGGGCGGAGCGCCCACCAGCGGGCGGAGCGCCCACCAGCGGGCGGAGCGCCCACCGGCGGGCGGCAGGCCCGGCGGCAGCCGGCGACAGGCCCGGCGGCAGCCGGCGGCAGGTCCGGGCGACCGGCCAGGCGGGCCGGGCCACGCCCCGGGTCAGCCCTCCGCGCTGCTCCGGTCCGCGCCCCGAGCGGCCTCCGCCGCGCCCCGTACCGGCTCGCACAGCACCGTGACGATCTTGTTCCGCCGCCCCGCCGGGGACTCGGCGGTGAGCCGCAGGCCCGTGAGGTCCGGGGCGGCGGCGTCGGCGGAGAGGTCGACGACGGCCGTGGCACCGGCGATCGGGACCCGGCCCAGCAGCTTGGCCAGCAGGCCGCCGACCGTTTCGACGTCCTCGTCGTCCAGCTCGGCCAGGCCGTACAGCTCACCGAGGTCGCCGATGTCGAGGCGGGCGGTGACGCGGTAGCGGCCGCCGCCCAGCTCTTCGACGGGCGGCAGCTCCCGGTCGTACTCGTCGGTGATCTCGCCGACGATCTCCTCCAGGATGTCCTCGATGGTGACGATCCCGGCCGTGCCGCCGTACTCGTCGATGACCACCGCGACGTGGTTGCGGTCGCGCTGCATCTCCCGCAGCAGGTCACCGGCGTTCTTCGTGTCGGGCACGAAGACGGCGGGGCGCATCGCGGAGGAGACCAGTTCGGTCTCGGCGTCGCGGCTGACATGAACCTTGCGGGACAGGTCCTTGAGGTAGACGATGCCGACGATGTCGTCCTCGTTCTCGCCGGTCACCGGGATGCGGGAGAAACCGGAGCGGAGCGCGAGGGTCAGCGCCTGGCGGATGGTCTTGTACCGCTCGACGGAGACCAGGTCCGTGCGCGGCACCATCACCTCCCGCACCAGGGTGTCGCCGAGCTGGAAGACGGAGTGCACCATGCGGCGCTCCTCGTCCTCGATCAGCGACTCCTTCTCCGCGAGGTCCACCAGCGCTCGCAGCTCCGCCTCGGAGGCGAACGGGCCCTTACGGAAGCCCTTACCCGGCGTGAGGGCGTTGCCCAGCAGGATCAGCAGCTGCGGGACGGGGCCCATGATCCGGGCCAGCGGCAGCAGGACGTAGGCGGCGGCGGTCGCGGTGTTGAGCGGGTGCTGACGGCCGATGGTGCGCGGCGAGACGCCGACCGCGACGTACGAGACGAGGACCATCACGGCGATGGCGACGGTCAGCGCCTGCCAGGTCTCCTCGAAGGAGCGCAGGCAGGCGTAGGTGACGAGGACACCGGCGGCCATCTCGCAGCCGACGCGGACCAGCAGTGCGACGTTGAGATAGCGGGTCGGGTCGGCGGCGACGGCGGCGAGCCGGTCGCTGCCGCGGCGGCCCGAGCGGACCGCCTCCTCGGCGCGGAAACTGGTCGTCCGGGCGAGGCCCGCCTCGGCGCAGGCGGCGAGCCAGGCGATCACGACGAGCAGCACCGCGACCGCGATGAGTTGGATGGTCATTGCGGCGCCCGGTCAGGTCACGGTGGGGGCCGGGGAGGGACCCGTCAGTCCCCGCTCGGCGCGCCAGCCGTCGATGACGGCCGCCTGGAGGCCGAACATCTCGGCCTTCTCATCGGGCTCCTCATGGTCGTAGCCGAGGAGATGCAGCACGCCGTGGACGGTCAGGAGCTGGAGCTCCTCGTCCATGGAGTGGCCGGTCGGGGCGTCCTCGCCCTGCTTCTTGGCGACCTCGGGGCAGAGCACGATGTCGCCGAGGAGGCCCTGCGGGGGCTCGTCCTCGTCCTTGGCCGGGGGGCGCAGCTCGTCCATCGGGAAGGACATCACGTCGGTCGGGCCGGGGAGGTCCATCCACTGGAGGTGCAGCTGCTCCATCGCCTCGGCGTCCACGACGATCACGGACAGCTCGGAGAGCGGGTGGATGCGCATCCGGGCGACGGCGTAACGGGCGACGTCGAGGATCGCCTGCTCGTCGATGTCCGTGCCGGACTCGTTGTTGACGTCGATCGACATGGGGGGTGTGACTTCTCGCTTCTGGTGGGTGCCGGGGGGGGGGCCGGGGGGGGGGGCGGCGGGCGGGGGGGCCTAACACCGCCTGGGGGGTGGTTTTTTTGAATAGTGGGGGGCGGAGTAGCACCCCGACAGTGTGGGGGGGAAGA
>NZ_JBHYGX010000039.1:19817-23706 GCF_042739975.1 Streptomyces sp. NPDC059080 | reverse complement strand
GGGGGGGGGGCGGGCGGGGCTGGTTTGTTCGTGCGCCGCGAGTGGGGGGGGGGCCGTGCGGGTTGGGGGGGGGGCGGGGCGGGCGGGGGGGGGGGGCCCCCCCGGCGGAACGGACCTAGCCGCCGTTGCGGCTGTCGTACTTCTCGTAGGCGTCGACGATACGGCCCACGAGCTTGTGGCGGACGACGTCCTGGCTGGTGAGGAGGGAGAAGTGGACGTCGTCGACGCCCTCCAGGATCTCCCGGACCTGGCGCAGCCCGCTCTTGGTGGTGCCGGGCAGGTCGACCTGGGTGACGTCACCCGTGATGACGATCTTCGATTCGAAGCCGAGGCGGGTGAGGAACATCTTCATCTGCTCGGGGCTGGTGTTCTGCGCCTCGTCGAGGATGATGAACGCGTCGTTCAAGGTGCGGCCCCGCATGTAGGCGAGCGGCGCGACCTCGATCGTCCCGGCGGCCATCAGGCGCGGGATGGAGTCGGGGTCGAGCATGTCGTGGAGCGCGTCGTAGAGCGGCCGCAGATACGGGTCGATCTTCTCGTAGAGGGTGCCGGGCAGGAAGCCGAGGCGTTCACCGGCCTCGACGGCGGGGCGGGTCAGGATGATGCGGTTGACCTGCTTGGCCTGGAGCGCCTGGACCGCCTTGGCCATGGCGAGGTAGGTCTTGCCGGTGCCCGCCGGGCCGATGCCGAAGACGACGGTGTGCTTGTCGATGGCGTCGACGTAGCGCTTCTGGTTGAGCGTCTTGGGGCGGATGGTGCGGCCGCGGTTGGAGAGGATGTTCTGGGTCAGGACCTCGGCCGGGGTCTCGCCGCTGCCGTCGCCGTCCGCGCGCAGCATCGCGATGGAGCGTTCCACCGCGTCCTCGGTCATCGGCTGGCCGGTGCGGAGCACCAGCATCATCTCGTCGAAGAGGCGTTGGACGAGAGCCACTTCCTCGGCGTCGCCGACGGCGGTGACGTCGTTTCCGCGGACATGGATGTCGGTGTCGGGGAACGCCTTCTCGATCACACGGAGGAGCGCGTCTCCGGATCCCAGGACCGTCACCATGGGGTGCTTGGCCGGGACGGTGAACTGGGCGCTCGCCTGCTGGTGCCTGGGTGTCTGCGTCATGGGTCGGCGCTGTGGCCTGCTCAACCCCTGTCCTTTGCCGATGGCTGATGAGCGGTGCGTATGGGCTCAGCTCCTACGGTCTCCAGAGTACGACGGGGTACCGACATCACCGAAAGGCTTTACGAAGATCGAAGCCGCGGGCGGGCACGGTCCGCCCGTCCCCGCCCGCGGCCCTACGCCGGGCGCCGGAAGCCGATCGTGGGGACGGCGCGGGCCGGCGGGGTGCAGCGGCCCGGCGCGGGCAGGACGGCGTCGAGGAAGGCGTAGCGGTCGCGGAGCGCATCGATGGCCGGGGCGCGGTCGGCGCGGACCCGCTGCCACCAGGTGACGATCTCGGCCCAGCCGGGCGCCGCGAGGGAGCCGCCGAACTCCTGGACCGAGAGGGCGGCGGTCAGCCCGGCGAAGGCGAGCCGGTCGGCGAGCGGCCAGGCGGCGAGGGTGCCGGTGACGAAGCCCGCGACGAAGACGTCACCGGCGCCGGTCGGATCCAGGGCCTCCACGGCGATGGCGGGCACCTCGGCGCTCTCGCCGGTCCGGCCGTCGACGGCGCAGGCGCCCTCGGAGCCCATGGTGACGACGGCGAGCGGCACCCGCTCGGCGAGCTTGCGGGCCGCGGCGCGCGGGTCGGAGGTGCGGGTGTAGCGCATCGCCTCCTCGGCGTTGGGCAGGAACGCCTCGCAGTGTTCGAGCCCGTCGAGGTCGGCCGGGTCCCAGCGGCCGGTGTCGTCCCAGCCGACGTCGGCGAAGATCCGGCTGCCGCGGGCGGCGGCGCAGCCCAGCCAGCCCTCGTGGCGGCCGGGCACCAGCGAGGCGACGCAGGCGCGGGACGGCGGCGGGCAGCCGGGGGCGTGGCCGCCGTCGAAGGCGGTCTCCGGCGGCGGCGCCTCGTGGCCGTGCGAGACCATCGTCCGTTCGCCCTCGTACGCCATGGAGACGGTGACGGGGGAATGCCAGCCGGGGATGGTGCGGGAGTAGGTGAGGTCGATGCCCTCACCGTGACTGAGGGCGTCCCAGCAGTACTCGCCGTACATGTCGTCGCCGAACGCGGCGGCGAGGGAGGTGCGCAGGCCGAGGCGGGCGAGGGCGGTGGCCATGTTGGCGACGCCGCCGGGGCTGGAGCCCATGCCGCGGGCCCAGGACTCGGTGCCGCGGACCGGCGCGGAGTCGAGGCCGGTGAGGATGATGTCGAGGAAGACGGTGCCGGTGAGGTAGACGTCGGTGGCCGGGTCGCCGTCGGCGCGGAGGGGGGCGAGCGGGTCGAGTACCGGTGTCGTGACGCCCGGCTGTACGGGGTGTTGCTGTGGTCGCGGTCCAGCGCTCACCGTGCTCGCCTCTCTCCCGCAGGTCCGGTCGCGGTGGTTCCGTCGCGTGCGTCCCCGTCCCGGCGGTGCCGACAGTGTGCCTGATGCCGGTGTACGTTCCGGCCCATGAGGCTCACGATTCTCGGTGGCGGCGGATTCCGGGTGCCGCTGGTGTACCGCGCGCTCCTGGACGACCCGGCGCACGCGATCGACGAACTGACCCTGCACGACACCGATCCGCGGCGGCTCGCGGTGATCGGGGACGTGCTGGCACGACAGGCGCAGGGGCATCCGGCGCCGGTGCGGGTACGGCGGGCGGCGAGCCTGGACGAGGCGCTGTCCGGCGCCGACTTCGTCTTCTCCGCGATCCGGGTGGGCGGGACCGCGGGCCGGGTGCGCGACGAGCGGATCCCGCTGGCCGAGGGCGTACTGGGCCAGGAGACGGTAGGCGCCGGCGGGGTGCTCTACGGGCTGCGGACGATCCCGGTGGCGCTGCGGATCGCGGAGCGGGTGGCCGAACTGGCGCCGCGCGCGTGGGTCATCAACTTCACCAATCCGGCGGGGATGGTGACGGAGGCGATGGCGGAGGTGCTGGGCGAGCGGGTCATCGGGATCTGCGATTCGCCGGTGGGTCTGGTGCGGCGGGCGGCGCGGGCCGCCGGCGCGCACGGCGAGGCGTTCGCGGCGGGCCGGGTGACGTACGACTACGTGGGCCTCAACCACCTCGGCTGGCTGCGGTCGTTGGCGCTGGACGGGCGGGAGCTGCTGCCGGGGCTGCTGGCGGATCCGGCGGCGCTGGGCTCGTTCGAGGAGGGGCGGCTGTTCGGCGCCGAGTGGCTGGCGGCGCTGGGCGCGCTGCCCAACGAGTATCTGCACTACTACTACTTCCGCCGGGAGACGCTGGCGTCGGTACGGGCCGCGGACGAGACGCGCGGGGAGTTCCTCGACGGGCAGCAGGGCGGGTTCTTCGCGCGGGCGGCGGGGGCAGGCGGCCCGGAGAAGGCGTACGCGCTGTGGGAGTCCACCCGGCGCGAGCGTGAGGAGACATACATGGCGGAGAGCCGGGAGGCCAGCGGCGGTTGGCAGCGCGACGCCTGTGATCTGGAGGGCGGCGGGTACGACCGGGTCGCGCTGGCGCTGATGCGGGCGCTCTCCCCCAGCGCAGACGGTGCAGACGGTGCGGGCAGCCGCCTGATTCTCAATGTGCGCAACGGTACGACGGTGCCGGAGCTGGCGCCGGACGCGATCGTGGAGACGGTGTGCGAGGTGGGCGCGGACGGGCCGGTGCCGCTGCCGTGCGCGCCGCTGCGGGCCGATCAGTTGGGGCTGATGCTCCAGCTCAAGGCGGTGGAGCGGGCGACGGTCGAGGCGGCCGTACGCAAGGACCGGCAGGCGGCGCTGCGGGCCATGGCGCTCCATCCGCTGGTGGACTCCCCGGCGGTGGCCGCCCGCATTCTGGAGCGGGCGGCCGGGGAGG
>NZ_JBHYGX010000039.1:0-19807 GCF_042739975.1 Streptomyces sp. NPDC059080 | reverse complement strand
CGCGCTGTCTGGGCGCGGGCGGCCGCCGCGCCCCCCCCCCTGGCGCGTGCGGTCGGGTGCTCCTCCCCCTGCGCGCCGGGCCCCCCCCCCCCGGGGAGGGGTGAGGGAGGTCCCGGCGGTACGGGACCGGCTGCGGGACCGGCTGCGGGGCGGGCGCGGGGCCCGGCGCGAGGCCCGGCGCGAGGCCCGGCGCGAGGCCCGGAGACCGGGCGCGGGCCGGACGGCGCGAGGCCAGGCGCCCCGCGCCCCCGAAACGGGGCCGGGCCCGGCGCCGAGCGCGGGGCCCGGCGCCCACCTGTTCCGGGCTCAGTGCCCCCTCTTGATCCACTCCTCCAGATGCGGTGCCTCGTCCTCGATCGTGGTGGTGTCGCCGTGGCCGGTACGGACGACGGTCGTCGCCGGGAGGGTCAGCAGCCGGTCGCGGATCGAGTCAATGATCGTCGGGAAGTGGGAGAACGACCGGCCGGTGGCGCCCGGGCCGCCCTGGAAGAGGGTGTCGCCGGTGAAGACCGTGCCGAGGCCCGGTGCGTACAGGCTGACGGCGCCCGGTGCGTGGCCCGGGGTGTGCAGCACCGTCAGGTCCGTACCGGCGATGGTCAGAACCTGACCGTCGGCCAGCTCCCGGTCGGGCGGGGTACCCGGGTGGGTCTGCCGCCACAGCGGCAGGTCGTCGGGGTGCAGATGGATCAGGGCACCCGTACGGGCCGCGAGGGCGGGGGCCGCGTCGATGTGGTCGTTGTGCGCGTGGGTGCAGATGATGGCGCGCAGGGTGCGGCCGCCGAGCGCTTCGAGGATGGCGTCGGCGTCGTGGGCGGCGTCGATGACCAGCGCCTCTTCGTCGTCCCCGACGATCCAGACGTTGTTGTCGACGTCCCAGGTGCCGCCGTCGAGGGAGAAGGTGCCGGAGGTGACGAGGTGGTCGACGCGCGCGGCCATCAGAGCGTCACCACCGAACGCAGCACATCGCCCGCGTGCATCCGCTCGAAGGCCCGCTCGACGCCGTCGATGCCGATGGTCTCGGTGACGAAGCCGCTCAGGTCGATCCGGCCCTGCTGGTGCAGATCGATGAGCATCGGGAAGTCGCGGGACGGCAGGCAGTCGCCGTACCAGGAGGACTTGAGGGAGCCGCCGCGGCCGAAGACGTCGAGCAGCGGGAGTTCCAGCTTCATCTCGGGGGTGGGGACGCCGACGAGGACGACCGTTCCGGCCAGGTCGCGGGCGTAGAACGCCTGCTGGTACGTCTCGGGGCGGCCGACCGCCTCGATGACGACGTCCGCGCCGAAGCCGCCGGTCAGCTCGCGGATCGCCTCGACCGGGTCGGTGGTGCGGGAGTTGACGGAGTGGGTGGCGCCCATGGTGCGGGCGGTCTCCAGCTTCCGGTCGTCGACATCCACCGCAATGATCTTCGCGGCACCGGCCAGCCGGGCGCCGACCACCGCCGCATCACCCACACCACCGCAGCCGATGACCGCGACGGTGTCACCGCGCCCGACGTTGCCGGTGTTGAGGGCCGCGCCGATACCGGCCATCACCCCGCAGCCCAGCAGCCCGGCGACGGCGGGCGAGACGGACGGGTCGACCTTGGTGCACTGCCCGGAGGCGACCAGCGTCTTGTCGGCGAAGGCGCCGATGCCCAGCGCGGGCGTCAGCTCCGTACCGTCCGTCAGCGTCATCTTCTGCTTCGCGTTGTGCGTGTCGAAGCAGTACTGCGGGCGGCCGCGCAGACAGGCCCGGCACTGGCCGCACACCGCACGCCAGTTGAGGATGACGAAGTCGCCGGGCGCGACATCGGTGACGCCGTCGCCGACGGACTCCACGATCCCGGCGGCCTCGTGGCCGAGCAGGAACGGGAAGTCGTCGTTGATACCGCCCTGCTTGTAGTGCAGGTCGGTGTGGCACACCCCGCACGCCTGGATCTGCACCACGGCCTCGCCGGGTCCGGGATCCGGCACCACGATGGTCTCCAGCCGGACCGGTTCGTTCTTCCCCGGCGCGATGACGCCGCGCACTTCCTGTGCCATGGGACAGCCCCTCTCAAAGAACACGTACGGGACCACTGTGGCGTACCGCCACCGAGCCGTGCCACACCGTACGCGGGGCGGGTGGCCGTCCGCAGTACCCGGGACGGATTCCATGATCCGGCGTACGCGAACGGGCGCGGGCCGGTGCGCCCGGCCCCCGTCACCAGCGGGGCACGGCCGGAACGCGCCAGTCCGGGTCGGCGCGACGCATGGCGGCGGCGTCGTCGCGGGAGCGGAGCGCGCCGTCGTCGTCGAGCCAGCGGCGGTGCAGGGCGGCGAGCCGTTCGCGGTCGAGGGTGACGCCGAGGCCCGGTGCGTCGCTCACTGCCAGGGCGCCGTCGCGGAAGGCGAGCCGTTCGGTGAGGACGTCCTCGGTCTGCCAGGGGTAGTGGGTGTCGCAGGCGTGGTCGAGGCGGGGGACGACCGCGGCGGCGTGCGTCATCGCGGCGAGGCTGATGCCCAGATGGGTGTTGGAGTGCATGGACAGGCCGACGCCGAACGTGGCGCAGAGCGCGGCGAGTTCGCAGGTGGCGCGCAGTCCGCCCCAGTAGTGGTGGTCGGAGAGGACGACCTGCACGGCGCCCCTGGTGAACGCCTCGGGGATCTCCTCGAACGTCGTCACACACATGTTGGTGGCGAGCGGCAGCGGCGCGCCGCCCCCGGCCCGCAGGGCGGCGGCGATCTCGGCCATCGGGCCGGTCCCGGCCGCCGGGTCCTCCAAGTACTCCAAGGTGTCGCCGAGTGCGGCGGCGACGCGCAGCGAGGTGGCGACGGACCAGGCGCCGTTGGGGTCGAGCCGCAGCGGCTTGCCGGGGAAGGCGGCGGCGAGGGCGCGGACGGCGGCGATCTCCTCGTCGGGCGGGAAGACGCCGCCCTTGAGCTTGAACGAGCCGAAGCCGTGCGCGTCGGCGAGGCGGCGGGCCTGGGCGACGACGCCCGCCGGGTCGAGGGCCGCGCCCCAGTCGTCGGCCTCGCCGCGGCCCCCCGGGTGCGCGGCCCAGCGGTAGAAGAGGTAGGCGCTGTAGTCGACGCGGTCGCGGACCTTGCCGCCGAGCAGCGCATGGACGGGCAGGCCCGCCGTCTTCCCCCAGGCGTCCAGGCAGGCCACCTCGACGGCGGAGACGACGGAGCGGCGGAGCTTGTCGGCGGTGCGGACGCCGCGCAGCCCGGCGGCGTCGACGGCGCCGGGCCCGGTGGCGTCCGGGGAGTCGCCGCAGACGCGGGCGGCGAGCGCGGGCAGGGCGTTCAGATCGGTGACCCGGTGGCCGGGCAGGGCGTCGGCCAGCGGCCGGGCCAGATCGAGGTAGGCGGTGTCGCCGTACGTCTCGCCGACGCCGGTGACGCCGCCTGCGGTGACCACCTCGACGATCAGGCGCGGCGTGTACGGCTGGTGCACTCCCTGGGTGTTCAGGAGCGGCGGGTCGGCGACCAGGATCGGGGTGAGCCGGACCTCGGTGACGGTGAGGTCGTGAGCACGGGTGGTGGCCAAGGGACGCACTCCTGTCTCCAGAGGGACGCCGCCGGGCGACGGCGTCACGCATGTCCGTACATGCATCTCTGCGTACGCGTCTCCACGTATGCATGTCCGCCCACGCATGTCCGCGTACGCATGTCCGTGTATGCATGCCCGTGTATGCATGCCCGCGTATGCATGCCCGCGTACGCATGTCCACGTACGCATGCCCGCGGATACATGTCTGTGTATGTGGACGGTGTCCACGGACGGGAAGGGAGGCTAGAAGGGTGGCGCGGAAGCGTCAACGGGGCGTCCGGGGCGCGGAGTCGAGCGGCGCGCGCCCCCGCACCCGCCCGGCGCCCGCATCCACCTCCGTCTCCACCTCCGCCGCAACGCCGCCGCAATGCCGCCGCCCACCCCACCCAACTCACCCCTCTTTACCAATCGTTGAATCTCCGCGCGTAGATCCCGCGCCGCGCCTCTGTTACATCTACCTGGTCCGGGCAGGTCAGCCCCGGACCCGCGCGACCCCGCGCGGACCCCCACCGCTTCCCGAAGGAGCCGCGCATGCCCCGCTCTTCCCTGTCCCGCCGCCTTCCGGCCGCCCTCCGCTCCCGCCGGGCCCGGGCCGGCGCCGCGACGGTCGCCGCGCTCGTCGCCGGTACCGCGGTGTTCGGCGCCGCCCAGGCCACCGCGGAGCACTCGGTGCCCCGGACCGACAAGGAGGTCCCCAACCTCGCCCTCGTCCAGGACAAGATCAAGGCGTACTACGGCGACACCGTCACCGCCGACGGCGAGCACTACGCGTCCCCGACGAGCAACTACGCCCGCCAGGTCCACGGCATCGAGGCGAAGGCGCGGGCCTACCTCAGCCGCGCGCTCGCCCGGCAGGACGCCCGCGCAGGCAAGGGCCACGCCAAGCCCGCCCTCGTCCTCGACATGGACGACACCACGCTGCTGACGTACAACTACGAGCTGCGCGAGGGCTTCCACTACACCGAGAAGAGCCAGGACGCCTACCTCGCCTCGACCGACATGGACCCGGTCTTCGGCATGGACCGCCTGGTCGACTGGGCCCACTCCAAGGGCGCCGAGGTCTTCTTCCTCACCGGGCGCAAGGAGGCCCAGCGGGAGTGGAGCGTGCGCAACCTCAAGAACGTCGGCTACGGCGTCCCGCTCGACCGCGCCCACGTCTACCTGAAGGACAAGGAGCACCCCCCGGCCTACCTGCCGTGCGGCGCGGACTGCACCACCGTCGAGTACAAGTCCGGGACCCGCAAGCACATCGAGTCGCTGGGCTACGACATCGTCGCCAACTTCGGCGACCAGTACAGCGATCTGCGCGGCGGCGCCGGTGACCGGACGTTCAAGCTGCCGAACCCGATGTACTACCTGCCTTGAGGGCGCGGGAGTGACCGGCGCCGGTCACTCCCACCGCGTCTCGGCACATCGAACGGGAAGATCCCAGCCGCCCGGGTGCCCAACCACCGTGCGCTCAGCGCCGCTTGGGCACCGGCACCCGCATCAGATCGCGGGCGACCGTCAACTCGCCGGTGAACCCGGCCTCCCGCGCCTGCCGTTCGAAGACGGCCGGGTCGGAGTAGCGCTGCGAGAAGTGCGTCAGGACGAGGTGCCGCACCCCGGCACCGGCCGCCACCTTCGCCGCCTGCCCGGCCGTCAGATGGCCGTGGTCGGTTGCCAGTTGCACGTCCTCGTCGAGGAAGGTCGACTCGATGACCAGCAGGTCCGCCCCTTCGGCCAGCGCGTCCACCCCGTCGCACAGCCGGGTGTCCATGACGAACGCGAACCGCTGCCCGCGCCGCACCTCGCTCACCTCGTCGAGGCGCACCCCGCGCAGTTCCCCGGCGTGCTGGAGGCGGCCGACGTCGGGCCCGGCGATGCCGTGCGCCACGAGCCGGTCCGGCAGCATCCGCCGGGCGTCCGGCTCGACCAGCCGGTAGCCGAACGACTCGACCGGATGCGACAGCAGCCGCGCCTCCAGCGTGTACGCCGGGGTCGTGGCCAGCACCCCGTCCGCCGCGACCGGCTGCTCCGTCAGGCGTACGGTCTCGCGGTACGCGGTGGAGTAGCGCAGCCGGTCGAAGAAGCGCTGCCCGCTCGCCGGGTAGTGCGCGGTGACGGGGTGCGGCACCCGGTCGAGGTTGATCCGCTGGATCACCCCGGCAAGACCCAGCGAGTGGTCGCCGTGGAAGTGGGTGACACAGAGCCGGTTGAGGTCGTGGGCGGCGACCCCGGCGCGCAGCATCTGCCGCTGGGTGCCCTCACCGGGGTCGAACAGCAGGCCCTCGCCGTCCCAGCGCAGCAGATAGCCGTTGTGGTTGCGGTGCCGGGTCGGCACCTGGCTGGCGGTGCCGAGGACGACCAGTTCGCGTACGGACAACTCTTCGACCTTCGCCCCGTCAGACCAGTCGCTGCAGGTCGCGGCCGCCGAGCAGATGCGCATGGGCGTGGAAGACCGTCTGCCCGGCGCCGGGGCCGGTGTTGAAGACGATGCGGTAGCCCGTCGCGTCGACCTTCTCCTCGGCGGCCACCTCGCCCGCCTCGCGCAGCAGGTCACCGGCGATGGCCGGTTCGGCGGCGGCCAGCTCCCGGGCGTTCGCGTAGTGCACCTTGGGGATCACCAGGACGTGGGTCGGCGCCTGGGGGTTGATGTCGCGGAAGGCAACGGTGGTCGCGGACTCCCGGACGATGGTCGCCGGCACCTCCCCCGCCACGATCTTGCAGAACAGGCAGTCGGCCTGCGGTTCTCCCGCCACCGGTGGGCTCCTCCCGGGTCATCGGCCACCACACCCGCCGGAGCGCGAGGGCCGCGCCGTGGGCCGCCCTCGTCACGTCCCGTCGTACGCGGCGGACGCCGTACGCACCGTGCGTACGCCCTCGGATGCTACCGGCCCGGCGCCCCGTACGGCCGGGTGGGCCGACCACGCCGGGGCGCGGGCCGCGAGGACCGTCCGCGCGACGGCTCGGCCTCTAAGCTGACCCCGCACAGCCCCCTTTTCGCCCACGAACCGGGAGTTAACGCACCATGGCCACCACCCGCACCGCCACCACCCACTGGGAGGGCACCCTCCTCCAGGGCAAGGGCACCGTCTCCCTGGACTCCTCCAAGGTCGGGACCTACGACATCAACTGGCCGGCCCGCGCCGAGAAGCCGAACGGCGTCACCAGCCCGGAGGAGCTGATCGCCGCCGCACACTCCGCCTGCTACTCCATGGCCTTCTCGCACGGCCTGGCCGGGCAGGGCTACACCGTCGAGGACGTCGACACCCAGGCCGATGTGACCTTCCAGCCGGGCGAGGGCATCACCGGCATCGCCCTGACCGTCAAGGCGCGCGTGCCGGGCCTGTCGGAGACGGACTTCCAGACGGCGGCGCTGGACGCCAAGGCCAACTGCCCGGTCAGCCAGGCGCTGAAGGGCGTCAAAAACATCACCCTCACCGCCGAACTGGTCTGACCCGCACGGCCGGTGCGCCCCAGCAGCAGCGCCGTCGCGGCCGTACCCGCCGTGGAGGTGCGCAGCACCGTCGGGCCCAGGCGGTACGGCGCGGCGCCCGCCGCCTCGAACGCGGCCAGCTCGTCCGGCGCGACCCCGCCCTCGGGGCCGACGACCAGCACCACCGAACCGGACGCGGGCAGCTCCGCGGTGGCCAGCGGGGTGGCGCCCTCCTCGTGCAGCACCGCCGCGAAATCGGCCTCCGCCAGTAGCTCGGCCACCTGCTTGGTGGTCCGCGCCTCGCCCACCTCGGGGAACGTCAGCCGCCGCGACTGCTTCCCGGCCTCCCGGGCCGTCGCCCGCCACTTCGCCAGCGACTTCGCGGCCCGCTCGCCGCGCCACTGCGTGACACACCGCGACGCCGCCCAGGGGATGACGGCGTCCACCCCGGTCTCCGTCATCGTCTCCACCGCCAGTTCGCCGCGGTCGCCCTTGGGCAGCGCCTGGACAACGGTGATCCGCACCGGCGGCGCGGGCTCCGTCCGCACCTCCGCCACCGCGACCGTCAGCCGGTCCTTGCCCTCGACCGCCGCGACCGTGCCGTACGCGCCGGTCCCGGCGCCGTCGGTCAGCACCACGTCCTCACCGGCCCGCAGCCGCCGCACCGACACCGCGTGACGGCCCTCGGGACCGTCCAGCACCAGCGTGCCGCCGGGCCGCGCGCCCGCCAGCGAATCCACCACGAAAACCGGCGCCGTCATGCCTCGTCCCTCACCTTGTGACCGTTCCACTCCTCGCGCGTCGCGCCCAGTTCGGACGCCAGCAGCGCCACCAGCGCACCGGCGGGCAGCTCCCGCGCCAGCCGGTGCCCCTGCCCGGCCCACAGCGCCATGCCCTGCGCGTCACCCGTCCGCGCGGCCGCCCTCCGCAGCCCGGCGGTCAGATGGTGCACGGCCGGATACGCGGCCGGGGCGTACGGGCCGTGCTCCCGCAGGAAGCGGTTGACCAGGCCCCGGGCCGGGCGCCCGGTGAAGGCGCGGGTCAGCTCGGTGCGGGTGAACAGTGGGTCGGCCAGCGCCCGCTTGTGCAGCGGATGCGCGCCGGACTCGGGGGTGGTGAGGAAGGCGGTGCCCAGCTGTGCCGCCTCGGCACCGGCGGCGAGCACCGCGGCGATCTGCGCGCCGCGCATCAGCCCTCCGGCGGCGATGACCGGCAGCCGCACCGCCTCGCGGACCTGCGTGATCAGCGACAGCAGGCCGAGCGGGGCGCTCGTGCCGTCGGCGTGGGGATCGTCCCGGTGGGTGCCCTGATGGCCGCCCGCCTCGACGCCCTGCGCACACACCGCGTCGGCGCCCGCCGCCTGCGCCGCCCGCGCCTCGTCCGGCGTGGTGACGGTGACGACGGTGTACGTCCCGACCGCGGCCAGCGAGGCGAGCACCGCGCGGGAGGGGCAGCCGAAGACGAACGACACCACCGGCACCGGGTCCTCGCGCAGCACCGCCAGCTTCGCCTCGTAGCTGTCATCCGAGCCGCCGTACGGATCGACCTCGCCGAGCCCGGTCTCATACCACGCGGCCTCACCGGCGAGCTGATCGCGGTAGACCTCGACGGCGGCGGTGTTCGCGAGTTCGGGCTGCGGGAGGAAGAGATTGACGCCGAAGGGGCGGCCGGTCAGCCCGCGCAGCCGCTTGATCTCCTGGTACATGCCGTCGGGGGTCTTGTACCCGGCGGCGAGGAAGCCGAGTCCGCCGGCCTCACCGACGGCGGCGGCCAGCTCCGGACCGGAACCGCCGCCGGCCATCGGCGCCTGCACGATCGGATGACGGCAAAGAGCGGTCAGCGCGGTGGACATGGCCACATCGTGTCATGCCCCGCGCACCGCACCGAAACGGGCAGACCCGCCCGGCACCCCGGCCGACCGGGACCGGCCAACGGCCGCCGAACGCACGTGGGGCCCGGGGAAATCCCCAGGCCCCACACGCGTAGACCTACGGTCGTCTACCGCCCGTTGAACGCATCCTTCAGGCGCGAGAAGAGCCCCTGCTGCCCCGGTTGGCTGCGCTCACCCGGGGACAACCCCCGGACCCCCGGCCGGTACGCCTACCGCCCGTTGAACGCATCCTTCAACCGCGAGAAGAGCCCCTGCTGCCCCGGTTGAAACTGGCCCGTGGGGCGCTCTTCACCACGGAGCTTGGCCAGCCGCCGCAGCAGCTCTTCCTGCTCGGGGTCGAGCTTGGAGGGGGTCTGCACCTCGACGTGAACGATCAGATCGCCGCGGCCGCCGCCCCGCAGATGGGTCACACCGCGCTGGTGCAGCGGGATCGACTGGCCGGACTGTGTACCGGGCCGGACGTCGATCTCCTCCAGGCCGTCCAGCGTCTCCAGCGGACACTTCGTGCCCAGCGACGCCGCCGTCATCGGGATGGTGACCGTGCAGTGCAGATCGTCGCCGCGCCGCTGGAAGACGGAGTGCGGCAGCTCATGGATCTCGACGTAGAGGTCACCGGCGGGACCGCCGCCGGGGCCGACCTCGCCCTCGCCCGCGAGCTGGATGCGGGTGCCGTTGTCGACGCCCGCCGGGATCTTGACGGTCAGCGTGCGGCGCGACCGGATACGGCCGTCACCGGCGCACTCCGGGCACGGCGTCGGCACGACCGTACCGAAGCCCTGACACTGCGGACACGGCCGCGACGTCATGACCTGACCGAGGAAGGACCGCGTGACCTGCGAGACCTCACCGCGGCCGCGGCACATGTCACAGGTCTGCGCCGAGGTGCCGGGGGCCGCGCCCTCACCGGTGCACGTGGTGCACACGATGGCGGTGTCGACCTGGATCTCCTTGCTCGTCCCGAACGCCGCCTCGTCCAGCTCGATATCGAGACGGATCATCGCGTCCTGGCCGCGCCGCGTCCGCGAGCGCGGACCGCGCTGCGAGGAGGCGCCGAAGAACGCGTCCATGATGTCGGAGAAGTTGCCGAAGCCCGCGCCGAAGCCACCGGCCCCGCCACCGCCGCCGGCCTGCGAGAGCGGGTCGCCGCCGAGGTCGTAGACCTGCTTCTTCTGCGCGTCCGACAGCACCTCGTAAGCGGCGTTGATCTCCTTGAACCGCTCCTGGGTCTTCGGATCCGGGTTCACATCCGGGTGCAGCTCGCGCGCCAGCCGCCGGAAAGCCTTCTTGATCTGGTCCTGCGAGGCATCGCGGCCGACACCGAGGACCGTGTAATAGTCCGTGGCCACTTACGACTCCGCCAGGATCTGTCCGACGTAACGTGCCACTGCGCGTACCGCTCCCATCGTTCCGGGGTAGTCCATGCGGGTCGGTCCGACCACGCCGAGTTTGGCGACTGCCTCGTCGCCCGAACCGTAGCCGACCGCAACCACCGACGTGGACGCAAGTCCTTCGTGGGCATTCTCATGCCCGATACGTACGGTCATGCCCGAGTCCTTGGCCTCCCCGAGCAGTTTGAGCAGCACCACATGCTCCTCAAGGGCCTCCAGCACCGGCCGGATCGTCAGCGGGAAGTCGTGCCCGAAGCGGGTGAGATTGGCGGTACCGCCGATCACCAACCGCTCCTCGGTCTCCTCCACCAACGTCTCCAGCAGCACCGACAGCACCGTCGAGACCGTGCCGCGGTCCTCCTGCTCGAAGGAGTCCGGAAGATCCTGCACCAATTGCGGCACATCCGCGAACCGGCGGCCCACGACCCGGCTGTTGAGCCGGGCCCGCAGATCCGCCAACGACGCCTCGCCGAAGGGCTCCTGACAGTCGATCAGCCGCTGTTCGACGCGTCCGGTGTCGGTGATCAGTACGAGCATCAGCCGCGCCGGTGCCAGCGCCAGCAGCTCGACATGACGGACGGTGGACCGCGTCAGCGACGGGTACTGCACGACCGCGACCTGCCGGGTCAGCTGGGCCAGCAGCCGGACCGTGCGGCCCACGACGTCGTCGAGGTCGACCGCGCCGTCCAGGAAGTTCTGGATCGCCCGGCGCTCGGGGCTGGAGAGCGGCTTGACGCCGGCGAGCTTGTCGACGAAGAGGCGGTAGCCCTTGTCGGTGGGGATCCGGCCCGCGCTGGTGTGCGGCTGGGCGATGAATCCTTCTTCCTCCAGGACCGCCATGTCGTTACGGACCGTGGCCGGGGAGACACCGAGCCGATGGCGCTCGGTCAGCGCCTTCGAGCCGACCGGCTCCTCCGTGCCGACGTAGTCCTGGACGATGGCACGCAGCACCTCCAGCCTGCGTTCACTGAGCACCGCGCACACCTCCAGTCCCGCCGTCCTGCGGCTTCCTCACCTGGCACTCCGCCGGTCCGAGTGCCAGTACCGCTCCAGTGTACGGCCGGGTCGCACCGGCGGGGCAAGGGTCCCGCGTGCGACACCGACCACGCCCCGTCGTCCACCGGGCGACGCCACCGCGCTACCGATAGCGTCTCGGCATGCGCACGACTTGGGAAGAGGCGGGATGGGAACGGCTCGGTGACGGCATCGCCCGCCGCCGGATGCCGGGCTGGGACGAGACGGTGGGCGTCGTCGCGGGGACGGACGGCGTGCTGCTCGTCGACACCGGCGCCACCCTGCGCGACGGCGCCGAACTGCGGCTCGCCGTCCGCCGGGTGCTGGGCCGCGACGTGACGCACATCGCGCTGACCCATCCTCACTTCGACCACGTCCTGGGCACCGCCGCCTTCGCCGGGGTGCAGGTCTTCGCCGCCGCCGGGACCGCCGAGCTGATGGCCCGCGGGCGGGATGCGCTCCGGGAGGACGCGGTACGCCACGGCATCGACCCGGACACCGCCACCGAAGCCACCGACATCCTGGTACTGCCGCACCACGGGGTGCACGGCGAGCTGACCGTCGGCCTCGGCGACCGGACGGTGCTGCTCGCCAACGTCGGCCCCGGCCACACCGCGCACGACCTCGCGGTCCTCGTCCCGGGCCGGGGCGGAGCGCCCGAGGTGGTCTTCTGCGGCGACCTCGTCGAGGAGTCCGGCGCACCGTCCGCCGGGCCCGACGCCC
The DNA here is from genome assembly GCF_042739975.1 of Streptomyces sp. NPDC059080. Taxonomy (NCBI): domain Bacteria; kingdom Bacillati; phylum Actinomycetota; class Actinomycetes; order Kitasatosporales; family Streptomycetaceae; genus Streptomyces; species Streptomyces sp. NPDC059080. The sequence goes on along the minus strand of NZ_JBHYGX010000039.1, from coordinate 7,860 downwards.
TCGGACGGCAGTGGCCCGCCGCCCTGGACCGGCTGCTGGCCCTGGGCGGCGAGGACGCGCGGTACGTCCCCGGGCACGGCGCCGTGGTGGACGCCGCCTTCGTCCGCGCCCAGCGCGACGCGCTCGCCACCCGTTTCGGCGCCCCTCCGGCCTGACCGGCGCCCGTATCCGTCACCCGACCCGTCACAGAACAGGCACGACGACACGATGCAGAGCAAGCGCTACAGCCCCGACCTCACCCCGCCGTGGAAGAAGCAGCGGCCCGCGCCCGAGGTGGCGGCGGAGGCGGATCTGGTGGTCGAGGAGGTGACCACGGGATTCTGCGGGGCGGTGATCCGCTGCGAGAAGTCGGCGCAGGGGCCGACGGTCACGCTGGAGGACCGGTTCGGCAAGCTCCGCGTCTTCCCGATGGAGCCGCGCGGCTTCGTGCTGGAGGGCAAGATCGTCACGCTCGTACGGCCCCGGGAGCGGGCGGCGGGGAGCGGTCCGGCGCGGACGGCGTCCGGTTCGCTGGCGGTGCCCGGTGCGCGCGCCCGGGTCGCCCGGGCGGGCCGGATCTACGTGGAGGGGCGGCACGACGCGGAGCTGGTCGAGCGGGTGTGGGGCGACGATCTGCGCATCGAGGGCGTCGTCGTGGAGTACCTGGAGGGCATCGACGACCTGCCGGAGATCGTCCGCGCCTTCTCCCCCGGGCCCGACGCGCGGCTGGGCGTCCTCGTCGACCATCTGGTGCCCGGCTCGAAGGAGTCGCGGATCGCAGCGGGGGTGACCGATCCGCATGTGTGCGTGGTGGGCCATCCGTACATCGACGTATGGGAGGCGGTGAAGCCGTCGTCGGCGAGGATCGCGGCGTGGCCGGCCGTGCCGCGGGGCCAGGACTGGAAGACGGGCGTGTGCCGGGCGCTGGGCTGGCCGGAGAACACCGGCGCCGCCTGGCAGCGGATCCTGTCGGGCGTCCGCAGCTACCGGGACGTGGAACCGGCGCTGCTGGGGCGGGTGGAGGAACTGATCGACTTCGTTACGGTCGGCGGTGCGGCCTGACGCCGGGGAGGATGCCGAAGTCACCGGTCTCCAACTCGACGTCCAGCACGTCCACCGGCACCGATTCGCCGAACTTGCTGATCCGCTGGACCGCGTAGTCGGCTTCGTCTCCGCTGCCGAACGGCTCGGTGAGCAGGACGCAGTGGCCCACGATGGGGTCGACGATCAGATAGGCGGGGATCTTGCCCGCGGCGTAGAGCGAGCGCTTGATGCCGTAATCGCGATCCACGCTCGTCTTGGAGACCACCTCGACCACCATCGTGACCACCGCGGACGGCAGCAGCCGGCCGGACTCCGGCCCCGCGCCGCTCTCCAGCACCACGAGATCGGGCACCGGCTCGCTCTGCTCGCTCAGGATGTCGATGTCCTGGGTCTGCAGCCGCTCCCACCGCTTCCGCGGGATCTGGTCCATGACCTCCTGGACGATCCTGTTGTGGACCAGGTCCGGTCCCGCCATCATCACGATTTCCCCCCGGAGGAGCTCAACCTTCACGCCCTCGGGAACATCGATGTTCTCGAAGAGCTCCGTCATCCGGCGTTCATCCACAGCGGTCATCTCCATGGCCTCCGTTTCCCGTCGCCGTTTCTGTCTTTCGGCACAGGCTAGGAGGAGCGTAGGCAGGCGCGGGGGCCTACCGCATCGGTTCACTCTTTCGGTAATCAGTCCACCCTCAGTCCACCAGATCCCGCACCACCGCGTCAGCCAGAAGGCGGCCCCGGAGTGTCAGAACGGCGCGGCCCGCGTCGTACGGGACCGGCTCCAGGAGGCCGTCGGACAGCGCGCGGGCGGCGGCGCGCGCCCCCGCGGGGGCGAGGAGGTCCAGGGGACAGCCGTCGGCGAGGCGCAGTTCCAGGAGGATGCGTTCGACGCGGCGGTCCTCGTCGGCGAGGAGTTCGCGGCCGGCGCCCGGGGAGCGGCCCTCGGTCAGGGCCTGGGCGTAGGCGCCGGGGTGCTTGACGTTCCACCACCGGACGCCGCCGACGTGGCTGTGGGCGCCGGGGCCGGCGCCCCACCAGTCGGCGCCGGTCCAGTACAGCTCGTTGTGGCGGCAGCGGGCGGCGTCGGTGGTGGCCCAGTTGGAGACCTCGTACCAGCGGAAACCGGCGGCGGCGAGGCGTTCGTCGGCGATGAGGTAGCGGTCGGCGTGCACATCGTCGTCGGTCATCGGGACCTCGCCGCGGCGGATGCGGCGGGCCAGCTGCGTGCCCTCCTCGACGATCAGGGCGTACGCGGAGACGTGGTCGGGGCCGGCGCCGAGGGCGGCGTCCAGGCTGGCGCGCCAGTCGTCGTCGCTCTCGCCCGGGGTGCCGTAGATCAGGTCGAGGTTGACGTGGCCGAACCCGGCGGCGCGCGCCTCGGCCACGCAGGCTTCGGGGCGGCCGGGGGTGTGGGTGCGGTCGAGGATCTTCAGGACGTGCGGGCGAGCGCTCTGCATGCCGAAGGACATGCGGTTGAAGCCGCCCTCGCGCAGCTCGGCGAGGTAGCGCGGGCCGACGGTCTCCGGGTTGGCCTCGGTGGTGATCTCGGCGCCCGGGGCAAGCCCGAACTCGTCGCGGATCGCGGCCAGCATCCGGCCGAGGTCGGCGGCGGGCAGCAGGGTCGGGGTGCCGCCGCCGACGAAGACCGTCTCGACCTGGCGCGGATCGTCGCCGAGCACCTTGCGGGCCAGCCGGATCTCCTCGATGAGGTGATCGGCGTAGGTCTCCCTGGAGGCGAGGGCCCCGCCGGGGCCACGCAGTTCGCTTGCGGTGTAGGTGTTGAAGTCGCAGTAGCCGCAGCGGGTCGCGCAGTACGGGACGTGCAGGTAGAAACCGAGCGGGCGGCCGGCGGCGCCGGTCAGCGCGGCGGCGGGCAGCGCCCCGTCCCCGGGCATCGGCTCCCCATCGGGCAGTGCGGAAGGCATGGGGTCCATTGTCCGTCATACGGGGGCGAGCCGGGGCCGCGGCCCGTCCCGGCTCCCGCAGGGCGGGCGCGGGCGGGGCGGCGGGCATCGGGGGCGGGCCCCTGGGCGCCCCGGGCGGGGCGGTGGCCCGGGGCGCCGCGGCCGGTGCGGCGGGCAGCTGGGCAGGCCGGTGGGCAGGCGCCCGCCGCACGGGCCCGCGCCCCGCAGCCGACGCCCCGGGCCCACGGCTCGTCCTACCCCGTCTCCCCCTCCGTCCGTCCCTCCGGGAGGGCCTGGAGGACGAGGAGGGCGAGGTCGTCGTCGGGTGGGGTCGGGGAGAAACCGTGGACGGCGCGGCGGATGTGTTCGGCGATGTCGGTCGCGGGCAGGCCCGCGCAGGCGGCGAGGGTGCGGGCCAGGCCGTCGTCGTCATCGAACTGGTTGCGGCCGGAGCGGCGTTCGGTGACCCCGTCGGTGACGCAGAGCAGCGTCTCGCCCGGGGCGAGGTCGAACGCCTCGCTCTCGTACGTGGCGTCGCCGACCACGCCCAGCAGCATCTGCGGCGCGGCGACCACCCGGACCGTGCCGTCGGTGCCCAGGACCAGCGGCAGCGGGTGACCGGCGCTGGCCAGGGTGCAGCGGACGCCGCCGGAGCCGTCCGGGTGCGGGACGATCTCGCCGTAGAGCAGCGACAGGAAGCGGGCCTGTTCGCCCTCGTCGCGCAGGCCGACGGAGGACTGCACCCCGGCCTCGGCGGCGACGGCGGCGGCCACCGCGGCGACGGAGTCCGCCGCCTCGCGGGCCATGGTCTCGTTGAGCCGGTCCAGCACCGCGCCGACGCCGAAGCCGTCGCGGGCCAGCAGCCGCAGCACCGGCCGGGCCAGCCCGGTGACCGCCGCCGCCTCCGGGCCGCTGCCGCAGACGTCACCGAGGGCGAAGCACCAGCGGCCGTCGCCCGCGTCGAAGAGGTCCCAGAAGTCGCCGCCCGCCCAGGCACCCGCGCGCGGTTCGTAGACCACGGCGGAGGCGACGCCCGGGACCCGCGCCCGGCCGTGCGGCAGCAGCCGCCGCTGGAGGACCCGGCTGATCCGCTCCTGCCTGCTGTACGCGCGTGCGGTGGCGACGGCCCGGGCGACCCGGCGGCACAGGTCCTCGGAGAGACCGACCGCCGCATCGGGGAAGCGCGGCAGCCCGGCCCGCCCGAGCAGCACCGTGCCCAGCCGGAGGCCGCCGCTGATCAGGGGGCAGGCGAGGGCTGCGCCACCGGCGGCGGGCCGGGCGTCCGGCAGACGCTCGGCGTCCGGTACGGCCTCGGCGATCGGCGCGCCCGGTGTGCTCGGCCCCCCGGGGCCGTCCGGTACGGCCGGGTCGCCGGGATCCGCCCCGTCCGCGCCCTCCGGCCACGCCCAGGGAACCGCCGAGCCGTCGGTGGCGCGGGCGGTGGCCGGGGGCGGGGCCTTCTCCAGGGCCAGCCGCAGTGGGTCGATGCGGCTCTCGCGGGAGTGCCAGACGTGGGCGAGGCGCGGCGGTTCGTCGCCACCGGCCGCGCCCGGCACCGGACCGCCCGCCTCACCGTCGTAGAGCCACACCGCGCACCAGTCGGCGAGCCGGGGCACCGCGAGCTGGGCGGCGAGGGAGGCGATGCGGTCGGCGTCGAGCGGGCCGGAGAGCAGGTCGGACGCCTCGGCGAGGAAGGTCGGCGCGCCGTGCGTGATCCACTCGGCGGCCGCGCCCGAAGGGTCGTCGTCGGGCGCGGCGTACCCGTAGGAGGTGTCGCTGTAGATGCCCGCCCCGTAGGCGGCGTCGGCGTATCCGGCGGCGGGCGGGCCGGCCGCCGGGGCCTCGGTGTCCGGGTACGCGCCACCGGTGTCCGCGGGGTCACGGCCGGGCACCGGGCGGTACGCGCCCTCGGGAGGGCCGTCAGGGCCGTCAGGGCCGTCAGGGCCGTCAGGGCCGTCAGGGCCGTCAGGGCCGTCAGGGCCGTCAGGGCCGTCAGGGCCGTCCGCGCCGCGGTACGCCGCGGGGGCGTCGTCCGGGGCGGTGCGGGCGGCCGGTACATGGCCGGGCGCCCGGTCCGGCCCGGGGTCCGGCGCGGCGGTCGCGAGGCGGAACCAGACGGTCTTGGCGGCGCGGTCGTAGGTGATGCCCCAGGAGGCGGCGACCGCGCCGACCAGCTGCAGGCCGTGGCCCGCGCCGCGGGGCAGCTCACCGTGGTGCGGCCCGCACACGGGCCGGGTGGGATGCCGGTCCGCCACCTCGACGACCAGTCCGCCGGGCCCGTCGGCGTCGAGGCAGCAGCGGACGTCGACGTCGGTACCGGCGTGCACCACGGCGTTGGTCACCAACTCACTGACCAGCAGCACCGCTTCGTCCGTCACCTTGCCGTCCAGCCCCTCCGCACCCGGTGTCTGCCGGGCCGCCCAGTCGGTGAGCGTGGCGCGGATGAAGCGGCGGGCGTCGGCCGCCGCCCGTGCCGTGCCCGGCAGCGCGAGGGAGCGGTCCGTCCCGGCCGCGCCCGCCGGGCCCGCGGCTCCGGTCTCCGCCGCTAACGCAGTCGTCGTCATCCCCGCACCTCCCGCGCGGCACGGCCGTCCGCCGCGTGCCGCACGGACAGGGTGACAGACCGGGCGCTTGCCACGACACCGCGTCATCGCGGAACGGCGCGCGGACGGCGGGCGAGCGGCCGGGAAACGCAGGCAGCGGGCCTGTGGACAGGTCCGTCACCGGACGGGCGAGGGGGCGCGCGGCGCCCCGGCGCCCGCCCGGGCGGGCGCCCTCACGCCTCCCGCGCGCCCGCGTACATCTCGTCGAGGAGGTCCTTGAAGGCCCGCTCGACGACCGGCCGCTTGACCTTGAGGCTGGGGGTGACCTCGCCGTGCTCGATGTCCAGGTCCCGCGGGAGCAGCCGGAACTTGCGGACCTGCTGCCAGCGCTGAAGGCCCTCGTTGACCTGCTCGACATAGCCGTCGATCAGCTCGCGGGTCCGCTTGTCCGCGACGACCTCGGCGTACGGGCGGCCGCCCATGCCGTGCTCGCCGGCCCAGGTCAGCAGCGTCGGCTCGTCGAGCGCGATGAGGGCGGTGCAGAAGTTCCGGTTGGCGCCGTGCACCAGGACGTGGGAGATGAACGGGCAGACCGCCTTGAAGCGGCCCTCGACCTCCGCCGGGGCGATGTACTTGCCGCCCGACGTCTTGATCAGGTCCTTCTTGCGGTCGGTGAGCCGCAGATAGCCGTCGGCCGACAGCTCCCCGATGTCGCCGGTGTGGAACCAGCCGTCGGATTCGAGGACTTCGGCGGTCTGGGCGTCCAGCCCGTGGTAGCCCTGCATGATGCCGGGGCCGCGCAGCAGGATCTCGCCGTCCTCGGCGATCCTCACCTCGGTGCCGGGCAGCGGCTTGCCGACCGTGCCGGTGCGGTACGCCTCGCCCGGGTTGACGAAGCTGGCGGCGCTGGACTCCGTCAGGCCGTAGCCCTCCAGGATGTGGATCCCGGCACCGGCGAAGAAGTAGCCGATCTCCGGGGCGAGGGCGGCGGAGCCGGAGACCGCGGCGCGCAGCCGTCCGCCGAACGCCGCGCGCAGCTTGGCGAAGACGAGCGTGTCGGCGACCTTGTGCTTGGCGGCGAGCGCGAAGGGGACGGAGCCGTTGCCGGTGCGGCGGAAGGTGTCCTGGGAGACCTTGGCGTACTCCCGGGCCACGCCCGCCGCCCAGTGGAAGATCTTGTACTTGGCGGCGCCGCCCTCGCGTGCCTTGGCGGCGGCGCCGTTGTAGACCTTCTCGAAGATGCGCGGGACGGCCGCCATGTAGGTCGGCCGGACCACCGGCAGATTCTCGATGATCTTGTCGACCCGGCCGTCGACGGCGATGACATGGCCGACCGAGATCTGCCCGGCGGTCAGCACCTTGCCGAAGACGTGGGCGAGCGGCAGCCACAGGTACTGCACGTCCTCCGCGGTGACCATGCCGGTGGCCTGGATGGCACACGCCATGTACGACCAGCAGTCGTGCGCCAGCCGTACGCCCTTGGGGCGGCCGGTGGTGCCGGAGGTGTAGATGAGCGTGGCGAGCTGGTCGGCGCGGAGCGCGGCGACGCGTTCGGTGACGCAGTCCGGGTGCGCCTCCAGGTAGGCGGCACCACGCTTCTCCAGATCGGCGAGGGAGAGCACCCAGCCCTCCGGGTCGTCCTCGGCCGGGCGCGCGTCGGCCTCCTCGATGACGACGACATGGGCCAGGTCGGGCAGGTCGGCGCGGCGTTCGCGGACCTTGTCGAGCTGGGCGGCGTCCTCCGCGATCAACACCCGGCTGCCGGAGTCGGACAGGATGTAGGCGGTCTCCTCGGCATTGGTGCTGGGGTAGACGGTGGTGGTGGCGGCGCCGGAACAGAGCACGCCGAGGTCGGCGAGGATCCACTCGACCCGGGTCGCCGCGGCAAGCGCCACCCGCTCCTCGGGGCGCACCCCGAGCGCCATCAGACCCGCCGCCGTGGCATACACCCGCTGCGCGGCGTCGTTCCAGGTCAGCGACTTCCAGCCGTCGGGGCCCGCGCCCGAGGCGGGCGGCACGGGGTGACGGAACGCCTCCGCGTCGGGCGTCGCGGCGACCCGCTCCAGAAAGAGGCTCGCCACCGAGGGCGGCCGGTTGTCGATCAGCGTGTGAGTGTCCGTCACGGCATCCTCCGGGGCCCGCTACATTGCTGGTGACTCGCGAGTAACCTTTGAGCAGAGATCAGAGTAGGCCGCGTTCCGCCGCCACGTAAGGGTCTACGGCCGACTGGTTCACGAAGTGATCCGTACGCCGTACGCGCAGATGTACCCACACCGCATTCCCGACATATCACCGAAAACCCACCGTCCGGGATGTCTCACCACCCGCGGGCCCGGGTTTGGCGGGTGGGGGGGGGGGGGGGGGCGTGGGGGGCGGGCGGCGGGGGGGAGAGG
>NZ_JBHYGX010000038.1:47410-58505 GCF_042739975.1 Streptomyces sp. NPDC059080 | reverse complement strand
GGCGCCCCCCCCCCCCCCCCCCGCCCGCGCCCCGGGGGCCCGGGGGGCCGGCGCGCCGGGGGCCCCCGCCCCCCCCCGACCCGTACGGGGAGTCCGTCCCGTAAGGGGGCTCCGCCCGGTACGGGAACCGCGCGCGGACGACGAAGCCGCCCTCGGAGGTGTGACGCGTCTCCAGCGTCCCGCCGAGGCTCTGCGCCCGCTCGCGCAGCCCCACCAGCCCGTGACCGCCGCCCGGCAGCGCCGGAGCCGACGCCGAGGCGTCCGGTGGCCCGTTGCGGATCTCCACCCGTAGGCCGCCCGTGACCGCCGCGTCCGTGGCCCGCCCGGTATCCGGTGCCTCCAGCGGATCGATCCGGACCAGGACCCGCGCCCCCGGGGCGTGCTTACGGACATTGGTCAGCGCCTCCTGGACGGTACGGAACGCCGCCCGCTCCACCGTCTGCGTACCCCGTGCGCCCGCCACCACGCCCGGCTCGTACGTCACGTCGAGGCCGCTCATCCCGATCAGCCGGGGCAGCTCCGCGAGGTCGGGCTGCGGCGCCGGGCGGCGTGCCTCCTCCGGGCCGCCGGCCGTCCGCAGCACGCCGACCATGTGCCGCAGTTCCTCCAGGGTGCGTACCGACAGTTCCCGGATGGTGCGCGCCCCGTCCCGGGCCGCCTCGTCGCCCGTGCTGACCTGTACGGCGCCCGCCTGGAGGCTGATCAGGCTGACCTGATGGGCGACCACGTCGTGCATCTCCCGGGCCAGCCGGGCGCGTTCGGTGGCCTGCACCCGGTCGGCCAGCAGCCGGTCCTCGCGGCGCAGACTGCGGGTCAGCTCCTCGACCCGCGCCGCCAGCTCGCCCCGGGTGCGCACCAGCAGCCCCAGGGTGATCGGCGCCGCCGAGGTGACGCACGCGTCGATCAGCACCAGGGTGTTCTCCCGGTACGCGGTCAGTTCGAGGTCCGAGAGCGGATACGGGAAGAAGTGCGCGGCGATCAGCAGCGCCGCGCAGATCCCCAGCCGCAGCCGCCCCGGGCGCCGCGCCGCCACCGTGTAGAGCGCGATCATCGGCGCGAACCAGATGTAGCCGATGTACAGCCCCGGGAGCGTGAAGAGGAAGACCAGCAGCGGGAAGCGGCGGCGCAGCAGCAGCGCGGCGGCCGCGACCAGCGACACGGCCAGCTCCAGGAGCAGATGGAGCCCGTTGACGAGGAACGCGTCGGCGATCCCCAGCAGCGCCGGGACGGCCACCGGCGCGGCCCGGCGCAGCCACCGCGGCACCCGCGCACCCGGACCCCCGCGCGTCCCCGGCGCGACGGCCGCGGTCCGCGCCCCCGGTGCCGGATCGTGCCCCCGCGCCCCGGGCACCGCCGGAAGCCGGTCGTCGAGCGCCCCCGGCGCGCCGTGGCTCTTCCGCGCCCCCGGCGCCTCCCCGGAAGCGGGCGCGTGCCGCGCCTCCCCCGTGCCCGCCATCGTCAGCACGTCCCGCGGGGTATACGGGCGACCAGGCCCGCGCGGTCGGCGACGATCGCCGCCTGGATGCGGTTGAGGCCGCCCAACTTGCTCAGCAGCGCCCGGACGTGGTCCTTGACGGTGCTGGGTGCGAGGCCGATCCGGTCCGCGATCTGGGCGTTGGCCAGCCCCTCGCCGAGCAGCGCCAGCACCTCCGACTCGCGCGGCGTCAGGCCCGTCACGGCCCGCGCCGCGGCGGCCTGGTCCTCGGCGGTCAGATAGCCGCCGATCACCGCCCGGGTCACCCCGGGGTCCAGCACGCTGCCGCCCGCCGCCAGCGTCCGCACCGCGCGCACCAGTTGCTCCGGCTCGGAGTCCTTGAGCAGGAAACCGGCGGCGCCCTCGCGCAGCGCCGCGGTGAGGTACTCCTGGGCGTCGAAGGTGGTCAGCATCGCCACCACCGGGGGCTCGGGGGCGGCGCGCAGCTGCCGCAGCACCGTCAGCCCGTCCACGTCCGGCATCCGGATGTCCAGCAGGACGACCTCGGCGCCGCTGCCCAGCACCGTCCCGACGGCCTCGGCGCCGCCGCAGTCGGCGACCATCTCGATGTCCGGGGCGGTGCCCAGAATCATCCGCAGCCCCGACCTGACGAGCCGCTCGTCGTCCACCACAGCGACACGGATCACCGGGCGCCCCTCTCTCCTCGCACGTTCCCGCCGGGCGCGCCCACCGGCCGCACCCGCGCCCCGCCCGCCCCGGGAGGCCGCCCTCCGGTGGCCCCGTACCCCCGCCGACCGGCGGGGGTACGCCCGGGACCTCGGGACGATGCCTCACCGGGGCGTAAACCGGCAGAGTGCCTTCATGCTGCACCACCGACCGGGCCACCGGCACGGGAGGCGGTGCAGCTCACAGCGACGGCCGCCGCGGCCCCCACACGCGGCGGCCGCCTCTGCGCGGGCCCCGCCGCCCGCACCGGCGCCCGCCCGCGCCGTACCGCGCCCCTCAGCGCCCCGCGGCCGCCGTCCGCAGACTCTCGCCCCGCGCCCCGCCGTACGGCCCGCCCGGCTGCCCCGAGGACAGCACCACCACCGACGTCATCGCCGCCAGGCCGTACGCCGTCGTCGCCAGCCACAGCGCGCCCTGGGGCGTCTCCAGCGACCGGTTGAAGTAGTCGGTGACGGCCAGCTGCACCACCGCCCGCACCGTCAGATAGAGCTGCACCGCCCCGTATGCCAGCAGCGCGCTGCGCACGTCGCACCGGGCGTCCCAGGCCAGCGCCCCCAGGATCAGCAGGACCAGCGCCGCGCCCGCGGAGGCGAACTCCGGGGGCGCCGCGAGCCCCACCGTGCCCGTCGCGGACGCGTCGACGGCCGCCCGCAGGAACCGCCCCGGGTGCCCGAACGCGAGCATCGGCCCCTGCACCGTCCACGCCAGCTGGACCACGCCCATCACCAGGAACAGCACCCCGCAGATCTGTGAGGGGCGCCGCCGGGCGCCCGGCGGCGCGTCCGGTTCGCCGGGCGCCCCCCGGCGCGCGTCCCCGGCCGGCAGCAGCGCCCCCAGCACCACCAGGGCGGTCACCAGCCCCAGGCACCGGGTGGCCAGCAGCCAGCCCCACTCCGGGGCGGTCACGTACCGGGCGCGGTAGGCCGCGTCGCACAGGCCGACGGCCTCCCGCAGTACGGCCGCCAGCAGCACCCAGCCGAGCAGCAGTGCCGCCGCCCGTGCCGCGCGCCGCCCGGCCAGCGCCGGACCGGCGACGCCGAGGAACGCCGCCGTGAACGCCCACTCGTACGGCCCGAGCACCGGCACCTCCCCGGGGAACGCCGGGTGGAACAGTTCCTCGACGAAGTCCCAGACGCCGCCGCCCCCTTGGGCGACGCCCCGTACCGTCCAGCCCGCCATCGCCAGCCCCAGGAGCCCCAGGCACAGCCCCGCGGCGCGGTAGCGGCCCCGGTGCGCCGGGTCGGCCCGGCCCGGATCGGGATCCGGGCGGACGTCCACCGCGCCGTCGTCCTGCATCACCATGCCCCAGACCCCCCGCTCCGCCCGCCGGCCGCGATAACCGGACCGTCCCGTACCGCAGCCTCACTGTGCCAAGGACGGCAGGAGCGGCGGGGGAGGTTCCCTGCCGTGTCGGAGCGTGGGCACCGCTTCCCCCGGGTCCGGCGTCCGAAGGCGTCGCGGACGCCGAACTCCCGCCGTGGGCTGGCATGATGCGGCCATGACGGAAACGGGGGAGGCGCCGGACGGCCGGGCCGCGCACCACGGCGACGTCCGCCTCACCCGGCGCGGCCGGATCGCCGTGGGGACGCTCGCCGCGGGCGTCGTGGCGGCGCTCGCCGCGGTGCTGGTCAGTGCCGCGGGCCCGTTCGGCACGGACGGCGCACGCCGCGCCGCCCCCGGCGCGTCCCGCCCGCCGCGCGCCGCCCCCACGCCCCCGCCCACCACCCCCGTCGTCCTCGACTGGGAGGTCCACCACGAGCGCAGGCTCCGCGCCTGGCCGGCCGTCCCCACCACGTACGCCACGGTCGTGCACGACGACGGCGACGCCTCGTACCGCCGCCGGGGCAGCCGGATCGTCGAGTACGTCGTCCCCGGGGACGACAGCAACCGGCTGCGGCTCACCACCTACGCCCACCGCCCCCGGACGCTCGCCGCCTGGGGCGTCCAAGAGGCGGCGCGGTTGCGGGAGTACTGGCCGGACGCCGAGGTGCGCACCGAGCCGGCCCGCTTCCGGGGCAGCCCCGCGCTCCTCCTGGACGCCACGTACACCTTCTCGCCGCAGACCCCCACCAAAACCCGGCGCCTCCAGCTCCTGACCACCACCGCGACCGGCCGCTCCTACGACCTGTACGTGGAGATGCCCCGGGTCCCGGCTGCCGAGCACGTCGGCCGCGCGGTGTTCCGGGGCGCCCGCGACCGGCTCCGCCTCGACGGGCCTTAAGGGGGTCTTCCCGATCTCCGTGGGGCCGTGGCTGACCACGAATATCGAACGGACACCCCCTTAGGGGGCGTCCGTAAAGTCCCCCTTGGCTCGCAATGGGACTTTACGGACACGCCTGAGGGCGACCCGGACCCGGGCCCGGCCCCGTACCCCCGCATCGTCGCTGACCAGCACCGTTGCAGCCACCCACCGCTGGCACCGTTCGAACGGCGACGAAAAGGTATTACCGCCGGGTACACAAAGCGGTTGCGGCCCCATTACGCTCGCCCGCATGACGGACTCGCAGGACACCGGAACAGCCGACGCCGAACCCGAGGCGGCTGCGCCCGCCGCGGCCGTGCCCGCGCCCGCCGGGGCACCCTCCGCCAGGCCCGCCGGGGCGCCCGCCGCCACGTTATCCGCACCCGAGGGCGGCAACCCCGTCGCCGCCACCGTGCCCGGTGCGCGCACCGCCGCCGACGTCGTCGTCCCGGAGGTCGTCGCGCAGCTCGTCCGTGGCGCCGTCGGCAGCGGCCGCACCGTCAACCACACGCCGTTCACCGGCGAGAAGCTCGCCGATCTGCCCGAGTCCACCCCCGAGGACGTCGCCGCCGCCTTCGACCGCGCCCGCGCCGCCCAGGAACGCTGGGCCAGGGTCCCCCTCAAGCAGCGTGCCGCGGTCCTGCTCCGCTTCCACGACCTGATGCTGCGCCGGCAGGCCGAGGTCCTCGACCTCATCCAGCTGGAGACCGGCAAGACCCGGCTGCATGCCCACGAAGAGGTGCAGGCCGTCGCCGTCGCCGCCCGCCACTACGGCCGCAAGGGCCCCGCGTACCTGCGCCCCAAGGGCCACACCGGTGTCATCCCGATCCTGACCAAGGTCAGTGAGCTGCGCCAGCCGCGCGGCGTCGTCGGCCAGATCGCTCCCTGGAACTACCCCCTGGAGCTGTCCGTCGGCGACGCCCTGCCCGCCTTCGTCGCGGGCAACGCCCTCGTCATGAAACCGGACACGGAGACCGCGCTGACCGCCCTGTGGGCCCGGCAGCAGATGATCGAGGCGGGCCTCCCCGAGGATGTCTGGCAGGTCGTCATCGGCGAGGGCCCGGTCGTCGGCCCGGCCGTCGTGCGCCACGCCGACTACGTCTCCTTCACCGGCTCCACCCGCACCGGCCGCGAGGTCGCCCAGGGCGCCGCGGCCCGCCTCGTCGGCGTCTCCCTCGAACTCGGCGGCAAGAACGCCATGCTGGTGCTGGCGGACGCCGACGTCGAGAAGGCCGCCGCCGGTGCCGTCCGTGGCTGCTTCTCCTCCGCGGGCCAGTGCTGCATCTCCATCGAGCGGCTCTATGTCCACGCCTCCGTCGCCGACGCCTTCCTGGAGAGCTTCGCCGCCCGCACCCGCGCCATGCGGCTGGGCACCCAGCTCGCCTACGGCGCCGACATGGGCTCGCTGGCCGGGGCCCGTCAGCTGGAGACCGTCAGCCGCCATGTCGAGGAGGCCGTCGCCAAGGGCGCCCGCGTCGTCGCCGGTGGCCGTGCCCGCCCCGACATCGGCCCGTACTTCTACGAGCCGACCGTCCTCGACGGCGTCGGCGAGTCGATGACGGTCTGCGCCGAGGAGACCTTCGGCCCGGTCGTCTCCGTCTACCGCTTCGACGACGAGGACGAGGCCGTCGCCCGGGCCAACGGCACGCCGTACGGCCTCAACGCCAGCGTCTGGACGCGTGACTCCCGCCGCGGCCGCGCCGTCGCCGCCCGGCTGCGCGCCGGGACGGTCAACGTCAACGAGGCGTACGCCGCCGGATACGGCAGCGTCCGCTCGCCCATGGGCGGCATGGGCGACTCCGGTCTCGGCCGCCGCCACGGCTCCGAGGGCGTCCTGAAGTACACCGAGGCGCAGACCATCGCCCAGCAGCGGGTGATGCCGCTCGGCCCGTCCCTCGGCCTGACCGACGAGAAGTATGCCGACCTGATGACCCGTGGCTTCAAGGCGATGAAGATGTTCCGGCAGCCCTGATGTCTCCGGCGGGGGCCCACCGCGGCCCCCCCCCGCCCACACCCAGGAGAGCCCGTGCCGCAGAAGAATTCCGCCCGCCACCCGCTCCCCGGGCAGCGCCGGGACCCCGACCGCCCGTACGACTACGACGTGCTCGTCGTCGGCTCCGGTTTCGGCGGCGCGGTCTCGGCCCTGCGGCTGACCGAGAAGGGCTACCGCGTCGGCGTCCTGGAGGCCGGGCGCCGCTTCAGCCGCCAGACACTCCCCAAGAACTCCTGGGACCTGCGCAACTACCTGTGGGCCCCGGCCCTCGGCTGCTACGGCATCCAGCGGGTGCACCTCCTCGGCAACGTCATGGTGCTGGCCGGTGCCGGTGTCGGCGGCGGCTCCCTCAACTACGCCAACACCCTCTACGTCCCGCCGCCGCAGTTCTTCCGCGACCAGCAGTGGGGCCATCTCACCGACTGGCAGGACGAGTTGGCGCCCTACTATGACCAGGCCAAACGGATGCTGGGCGTCCGGCTCAACCCGACGACAACGCCGTCCGACGTCCACCTCAAGGAAGCCGCCGAGAAGATGGGCGTCGGCGACTCCTTCCACCTCGCGCCCGTGGGCGTCTTCTTCGGCGACGGCAAGGACGCGGACGGCGCCAGCCGCGCGGAGCCCGGCGGTCAGGTCCACGACCCGTACTTCGGCGGCAAGGGCCCGGCCCGCGCCGCCTGCACCGAATGCGGCGAGTGCATGACCGGCTGCCGCCACGGCGCCAAGAACACCCTCAACGAGAACTACCTCCACCTCGCCGAACAGGCCGGAGCCGTCATCCACCCGATGACCTCCGTCGTCACCGTCACCGAGGACTCCCGCGGCGGCTTCGCCCTCGGCACGTTGCCCACCGACGACAAGCGCCGCGCCCGCGCCCGCGTCTTCACCGCCCGCCGCGTCGTCCTCGCCGCGGGCACCTACGGCACCCAGACGCTGCTGCACCGCATGAAGGACAGCGGCCTGCTGCCCGGCATCTCCCCGCGCCTGGGCGAGCTGACCCGCACCAACTCCGAGGCGCTGGTCGGCTCGCAGACCAACGACCGCCGCTACCGCAAGAAGTACGGCACCCGGCCCGACTTCACCCGAGGCGTCGCGATCACCTCGTCCATCCACCCGGACGAGAACACCCACATCGAACCGGTCCGCTACGGCAAGGGCTCCAACGCCATGGGGTCGCTCTCCATCGTGCAGGTACCGCTCGCCGCCCGCCGGGGCCGACGCGCCCTCGCCTGGGCGGTCCGCAGCCTGCGCCACCCGGTGCAGACCGCACAGTCGCTCTCCAACCGCCGCTGGTCGGAGAAGACCATCATCGGCCTCGTGATGCAGTCCCTGGACAACTCCCTGACGACGTACCGCAAACCGTCCGGCCCCGGAAAGGGCCTGCTCACCGCCCGCCAGGGCCACGGGGCCCCCAACCCGGAGCAGATACCGGAGGCGTACGAGGCGGCCGGGCACCTCGCGAAGGCGATCAACGGTTTCCCGGGCAGCAACGTCGGCGAGCTGATGGGCACGCCGCTGACCGCGCACTTCCTCGGCGGCTGCCCCATCGGCGAGGACGCCGGCCACGGCGTCCTCGACCCGTACCACCGCCTCTACGGCCATCCCGGGATCTCCGTCGTCGACGGAGCCGCGGTCTCCGCCAATCTGGGCGTCAACCCGTCCCTGACGATCACCGCGCAGGCCGAGCGGGCCATGGCGTTCTGGCCGAACAAGGGCGAGGACGACGCGCGCCCCCGCCAGGGCGAGGCGTACCGGCGCCTCGCGCCCGTGGAGCCGCTCGCCCCCGCCGTCCCGCCGTCGGCCTTCGGCGCCCTGAAGCTGCCGCTCCTCGCGGTTCCGCTGGTCCCGCCGAAGCGCACGCCCGGCGAGGGCGCGGAGCCGGACGGCGACTGATCCCGCCGGGCGCGCGAAGGGCCCCGTGATGCCGTCCGCGAGGGGGGTACGGACGGCGACGGGGCCCTTGGCAGCCGGTGCTCGCGACAGGGCGGCGCGGGCACCGGGGAGCGGCGCCGGGGGGAAGCGCCGCGGGATCGGTGGATCGTGGCGGATGAGCGAGGTGCGCCGGAGGCGGGAGTGTCGTGAGGGATGCGTCGTGTCGGATGCGGCCGGTCCCGGGCGTCCCCAGGACCGGCCACCCATCGACGTGACCGGGCTGCTGTCCCCTGCTGACCGGTCACCTCACCGGAGCGAGGTCCCACGACGCGGGCCGCCGAGCGGCCGGCGTCTCATCCCTCCGGCGTTCCGCCCCGGGGGCGGCGTCTACGCGTAGTCCTGCCTCCCGCGCCTGGCTGACGCGGCACACGGCACAACGAAGCGGCTCCGTGGCTGGTCACGCGCCGTACGGGTGAGAGGCCGCCCGAACTCAGATCCGCCCGCTGCGCCCGGCGCACGCGCCCCTTCCGCGCGCCGGTCCGGCCTCTCAGACGCGGCCGCGGGACAGCTCCAGCAGGGTCATCGCCAGCGCGGTCCCGGCCCGGCCGAGCTGCCCGCGGTAGTGGTCGAGGATCTCCATCTCGCGGGAGAGGTTCACCCGGCGCCCGCCGGACGCGATGCGCTCGCGCTGGATGACGGCGGAGACCGCCATCCGCTCCTGGACGAGGCCGATGATCCGGCCGTCGAGGTCGTCGATCCGCCCGCGCGCATCGGTGATCACCCCGACCGCCTCCGGGGTACGCGCCCCGGTGTCGGCGGCGGGGGCGGTCGCGGTGGTGTCGCTGCTCATGTTCGGGTCTCTCCTGGGGGTCGGTGGCCCCCGGAACCGACGGGCGGACCGGGAACGACACAGGCGCCCCGGGCCTTGTCGGCCCGGGGCGCCTGGGAAGTCGCTGGTCAGTCGATCAAGCAGCGCGTCCATGGCAGCCGGCCGGGCCGGTGCCATAGGTAAAGACGGAGGTCAGCTGCTTGGACATGGCGGTCAGTATGAGCCCGTTAGAATCGAAAGTCCAACCCCTGCTCCACACCGCCGGAAGGCCGCCGAAGTGCCATCAGCGCCCCCCGCCGCCCCGGACGTCGTCCTCGTAGTCGACTTCGGCGCGCAGTACGCCCAGCTCATCGCCCGCCGCGTTCGCGAGGCGCGGGTCTACAGCGAGGTCGTCCCGTCCACCATGCCGGTGGCCGAGATGCTCGCCAAGAACCCCAAGGCGATCATCCTCTCCGGCGGACCTTCGTCGGTCTACGCCGAAGGCGCCCCCAGCGTCGACCGCGCACTGTTCGAGGCCGGTGTCCCGGTCTTCGGCATGTGCTACGGCTTCCAGCTCATGGCCACCACCCTGGGCGGCACGGTCGACAACACCGGCGCCCGTGAGTACGGCCGCACCCCGCTGGCCGTCTCCGGACCCGGCTCCACCCTCTTCGAGGGCACCCCCGTCGAGCAGTCCGTCTGGATGTCGCACGGCGACGCCTGCTCCGCCGCCCCCGAGGGCTTCACCGTCACCGCGTCCACGGACGTCGTCCCGGTCGCCGCCTTCGAGAACGACGAGAAGAAGCTCTACGGCGTCCAGCACCACCCCGAGGTCATGCACTCCACGCACGGCCAGCAGGTGCTGGAGCACTTCCTCTACCGCGGCGCGGGCATCGAGCCCAACTGGACGCCCGGCAACATCGTCGAGGAGCAGGTCGCGGCCATCCGAGCCCAGGTCGGCAGCAAGCGCGCCATCTGCGCCCTGTCCGGCGGCGTGGACTCCGCGGTGGCCGCCGCCCTGGTCCAGAAGGCCATCGGCTCCCAGCTGACCTGCGTCTACGTTGACCACGGCCTGATGCGCAAGGACGAGACCGAGCAGGTCGAGAAGGACTTCGTGGCCGCCACCGGCGCCCAGCTGCGGGTCGTCGACGCCTCCGAGCGCTTCCTGGGCGCCCTCGCCGGGGTCTCCGACCCCGAGGAGAAGCGGAAGATCATCGGCCGGGAGTTCATCCGGGTCTTCGAGCAGGCCCAGCTGGAGATCCTCCAGGAGGAGGGCCCCGAGGTCGCGTTCCTCGTGCAGGGCACCCTCTACCCGGACGTCGTCGAGTCCGGCGGCGGCGAGGGCACCGCGAACATCAAG
Organism: Streptomyces sp. NPDC059080; assembly: GCF_042739975.1. Taxonomy (NCBI): domain Bacteria; kingdom Bacillati; phylum Actinomycetota; class Actinomycetes; order Kitasatosporales; family Streptomycetaceae; genus Streptomyces; species Streptomyces sp. NPDC059080. The sequence goes on along the minus strand of NZ_JBHYGX010000038.1, from coordinate 48,069 downwards.
TCGCACCACAACGTCGGCGGTCTGCCGGACGACATCGAGTTCGAGCTGGTCGAGCCGCTGCGGCAGCTGTTCAAGGACGAGGTCCGCCTCGTCGGCTCCGAGCTGGGCCTGCCGGACGAGATCGTCCAGCGCCAGCCGTTCCCCGGCCCCGGCCTGGGCATCCGTATCGTCGGCGAGATCACCAAGGAGCGTCTGGACCTGCTCCGCGAGGCCGACGCCATCGCCCGCGAGGAGCTGACCGCGGCCGGTCTCGACCGCGAGATCTGGCAGTGCCCGGTCGTGCTGCTCGCCGACGTCCGCTCGGTCGGCGTCCAGGGCGACGGCCGCACCTACGGCCACCCGGTCGTGCTGCGTCCGGTCTCCTCCGAGGACGCCATGACGGCGGACTGGACGCGGATGCCGTACGACGTCCTGGCGAAGATCTCGACCCGGATCACCAACGAGGTCGCGGACGTCAACCGCGTCGTCCTCGACGTCACCAGCAAGCCCCCGGGCACCATCGAGTGGGAGTGACCCGCTGACCGGTCCGCCGGTCCTCCCGCACGCCCGACGCCGACGCCCGCGCGCCGTGGGTGCGGGGGGGGCGGGGGGGTTGGGGGGGCGTGGCGGGGGCGGCGGGGGCCGGGGCCGTACCCGGGGGGGGGGGCGCGCCCGGCTAC
>NZ_JBHYGX010000038.1:15219-47400 GCF_042739975.1 Streptomyces sp. NPDC059080 | reverse complement strand
CCCCGCGCGCGCTCGGCACCCCCACCCCCCCGCGCCCCACCCCCGGGCCGGCGACCGCCGCGGGCCGCGCCCCGGCCGCCGGCCGCCCCCGCCGCCCGCCCCCGGGCATGGGGGGGTGCGGGGCGCCCGCCGCGTTTCGGGGGCCTTGCCGGGGGCGTCGTCGGCCGGTCCGTTCCCGGTGGGCGTGGACGCGCCGGTCTCCGGGGGTGAGGCGGGCGCCGTCGAGGGCGTGCTGTCGATCATGGTCGGCGGGACGGCGCTCGTGGTGGGGCGGGGCCCGGCCCACACCCATCGGGTGGGCTTCGCCCGCGCCCGTCAGGTCAGCCGGGCACGGGCCGTCAACCGGTTTGCTCGGGGGCTGGGTTCGCGGCGGCCCGGGGTGCAGGTCGGCCCGGGCCCGACCGGGTTCGGCCGCGGGGCGCCTGGGTGCCGGACGCGTCGCATCCGGCCTGGTCAGGCCGTGCGCGGCCGCCGCCGTCAGTTGCGCGCGAGGAATCCCCGGGCCGCCGTCACGAACGCGGCGCGCGCCGCCGCGTATGTCTCCCACGCACCATCCGGCACCGCGTCGACGCGGTGCAGCGCCCGGAGGTGATCCATCAACTCCCGCGCCTGCTCGACCGGGCCCACACCCTCCACGTCGAGCACGTTGAACGCGGCTTGGGTCGCCGCGTAACCTTCCCGCGTCGCCGCGAGGGCGGCCTCGGGGGAGCCGTAACGGCCCTCCAGGCGGCGCCAGATCGCCGCGCCCTCGGCGTCGCTCGCGGTGAGGAACGCGGCGTACGCGTCCCGCCGCGCGAGATACATCAGCGGATCCTTCGGCACCGGCCACCTCCACCGTGCGGGGACAGGGCGGCAGTATCGGCCGCGCGGCCCGACTAATGAAGGGCCGGTACGGCGACGGATGTCCGGCCGCCCCGGGAGCGCGGCGCAACGTCAACCCAGGCGCGGCACGTTCACCCGCCGCCATCTGGACGTTTTCCCGTATCCCCCGACACCTGCGGCACACTGCCCTCCAAACGTAATCCCTTACGGGGGGCGGAAGTTGACGCTGAACGCGGCCCGAGGGCGGCGCAGGGTCATGGTGAGCGGCGGTGACGTAGCGGTGGAAGCGACAGGCGGGGCGATGGGGGCGCCCGGTACAGGTGTGACTTCGGGGGTGGGTGGTGATCCCGGAGGCGAAGGGTGCCGCTGCGGCAAGTGCGGGCACGGAGCGCGCGCCGCGCACCGGCAGGCGGTCGCGGCGTTCGTGGCGCTGCGCGAGGAGTACGCCGCCGGGCGCGGCATACCGGCCGGGCTGACCCGCTCCGCCGGAGCCGCCCGTCAGTGGATCTCCGACGAACTCGCCCTCTCCGCCCGGAACCTGACGGAACACGCCGCCGCCACCCGTTCGACCTGGCTCGACTCCGTGCACCGCGGCACCCTCCGGGCGCTGTGGGGCGCGGTCGCCGCGCTGCTCCTCGGGCAGGCGCTGACCGCGGTCGGTGGCGGCTGGACCGCGCACCGTATGGCCACACTGACCGCCGCCGTCACGCTGGCGCTCGGCGGCACCGTGACAGCATGGCGGCACCGTGGGCACGGCGGGGTGCTGGCGCCGCTCACCGGCGAGGACCAGCGGCTGTCCACCTCCCGTACGGTCGCGGCCGGTTGGTTCGGTGTGGCGGTCTTCGCGATGCTGACGGCGGTGGCCGGGAACGTGCTGCCCGACGGCGCGCCGCACCAGGCGGAGGCGCACGCCGCACTCTCCGGACGGGCCGCACTGTCCCCGCCGATGCTGCTCGTCCTGCTGGCGGTGTGCGGTACGGCGGTGGCGGCGCGCGCCGTGGTCGCCGCGCGGGTACGGGCCGGGCGGCTCCAGAAACCGGCCGCCGAACGCCCCCGGGCCGTCGACCTGTTCGCCGACGACGCGGGCCGCGCCGACCTCGCCGCCACGCAGTATCTGCTGGTCAACGCGGCGGTGGCGGCGCTGGCCCTGACCGTCGTGATCGGTCCGCCCGGGCTTGTCCCGCCGTCGGCGGGCTGGGCCACCGCCGCGCTCGTCGTGGTGTCGGCCGCCGGCTACCTGGCCGCCAAGTGCGATGAGGGTGGCCGTCCCGTCGTCCTGTCCGTGGTCCGCGCCCGGGAGCCGGGCGATCTGCCCGCACCGATCCGCCCGGGTGATGACATCGAGATCCGCGGCACGGGCTTCGTCCCGCCGGGTGCCCGCACTCCGGACCTGCTGGCCCGCATCGTCGTACGCATCGGAACGGTCCATGTGCCGGTGCCCCTGGTGCCCGGCCCCGGGGGCTTCACCAGCCCGGCGGACGCCACCCTGACCGTCCCCGTACCGGCCGACATCGAACCGGGCCCCACGGAGATCCGGGTGATCACGGCATCCGGCGCGGAGTCGGCGGGATGGGTCGCCGAGGTGGGGGAGTAGTGGTCCGGGCCGGGTGCGGGGCGCCGTTGTCGCCGCTGTTCTTCGCGTGACGGCGCCGGCGATGGCGGTTGCTGCGGCGACCGCGCCGGCGAGGAGGGTGGTGCGGGTGCGGGTGCGGGTGCGGGTGCGGGTGCGGGCGTCCGGGCCTCGGCGGCGGCCGGTGCCGGGGACCCCACCGGGTGACGGACCGTGGAGGCCGCGGCCCCGGCGACTCCCGGCTCGCCGGCGCCACCCGAGCGCCCTCCACCAACGCCCCGGTACCGCCCGGCAACACGGGATCATCGCGGGATGACCCTCCCTGGAATCCGCGTCGCCGCTGACGTGGTCCGCCACCGCGCCGTTCCCGAGCTGGTGGCCTGCCACTTCCTCCCCCTTCCCTTCGACCAGCCGCTCGCCGACGACCAGGACATCTGGCTGGGCCACGTCGACCCACGGTGGGCCACCGCACGGCCCGCGCCCGACCGGATGCCTCCGGCCCGGGGCGCCTGAACTCACCCGATGGGTCCGCTGCCGATACCGCCTCCGCCGCCAGGGCCGGGGGCCGCCGCCCCGCTGCGCTGCAGCCGGTCCCGGCGGCCCGTCGCTACCGCTCCGTGCCCGGGCGTCCCCGGCGGGCGACGGCCCAGGCCACGGCGGTGACGCCGGAGACCAGCAGACCGGCCGGTATCGCCAGGAAGAGCCAGGGCCCCGGCGCATGCCATACCTCCAAGGCGTCGAGGCCGTATCCGACGCCGACGGCCACCGCGGCCAGCCCGCAGATCAACCGGACCGGTTCGAAGGGGTGACGCTTCATGAGATGCCTCCCTGAGACGGCCGAGCGGCAAGGGTGAGAGTGAAGGCGCGGGGAGCGGCAGGCGGGGTGGATGCGGCGGATATGCGCGTGGTGGCCGACACCGGCGAGCCGACCGGTGCGAACGCCGCGACCGCGGCGGCCGGGAAAGCCCCGGCCCGCGAACCAGCTGTTGGCAGGGAGGCCGCCCCGGGCGGCGACGGGGAGGGGGGCGCCGCAGGCGACGGCGGCGCGGAGGGCGCCGCAGGCGACGGCGGGAGAGCGTGGCGGACATCGATCTGCCCGGCGCCCACCCGGAGCGTCAGGTCGAGGAAGCCGCGCGGCTTCTCCCCCTTCTTCAGCCCCTCGGCGGGAAGCGTGACCGTCCGGGGGCGGTCGCCCGCGGAGATCCGTACATCGTCGGTGGGCTCGCCCGGCAGACGCACATCGCCGAGCCCCAGCGACAGATGCACCGTCGTCTCCACCCCCTGTGGCAGCGTCACCTCCAGGCGGCCCGCGCCCACCTCGGCGCCGGTGCGGATCGTGCGACCGTCCTTGACGGGCAGCTCCCCGAGGTCCAACCTGCCTTCTCCGGAGCCGAGTTCGTAATGCCGTTGGACGGCGGAGACTTCCGTGGGGGTCCAATGACGGTTCTGCCATTCGGCGCTGATGTTGTCCGGCAACACCGTCGACACCGCGAGGAGCGTCGTCGTCAGCACCATCATGACGACGGTGCCGCCGCCCGTCCGCCCCAGCCAGGCGCTGATCACCAGCCCCAGCCCGAACACCACCAGCGCACACGCCAGGCCCGCCTGCAGTGCATGCGAGAACGGGGCGTGCCGGTTGACGCCGAGCGCCGTGCCGACGCCGCCGAGTGCGGCCAGAAGGAAGACCACGCCACCGACCCGCCGCCCGGCCCGAGGCCGACGCCGCGGCGGCGCGGGCTCACCGGACGGACGGGCCGCCGCGCCGTCGGGGCGGAAACCGGGAGGCCACACGGGGCCGCCGGGCACGCCGTGGCCGCCCTCATAGGTGAGATCGGCGTGCTCCGGGCCCCACAGGTACATCAGCCCGGCCGGTTCCTTGCCGAGCGGCCCCCGCCACCACGGCGGCGTCCGCGGGCCGGGCGGCGCCATGGTCTCCGGCGGCGCGTCGGCGATGACCTGCGCGGTGGCCGCGTCCCGAGAGCCGGGGCCCTCGGCACCGCCGCCGCGGTGCCGACGCGACCAGTACGCGGCACCGGCCACGGCCAGCGTCAGCAGGACGGCGAAGGACATGACGCTGCCCTTGCCCAGCGTCGTGAGGAACAGCCCGCAGCCGACCAGCGCGAACAGCAGTGCCGTCAGCGCCGAGCCCTCGACTCGGCCGGAGAGCAGCCGTCGGCCCTCGTTCTCCTCCTCGCCGTGGAGCGGGATGATGAGCCAGGCGAAGCCGTAGAAGATCAGCCCCAGGCCGCCGGTGACGGAGAGCACGGCGAGGACGATCCGGAAGATCACCGGGTCGAGATCCCACTGCCTGCCCAGGCCACCGCATACACCCGCGACGACCTTGTGCCGTCGGCTGCGGCGCAGCGGCGGGCGCGACGGGGTGGCGCCGTCGGCGCCGGGCGGTGCCGATTCCTCGGCGGGGGCTGCTTCGTTCATGAACCCATGGTGACAAGCGCGACGGAATCCCGGCATCAGTGGAAACCCTGGCAGAACCCTGAGATCGACCCCGAGCAACCCCGATATCACCCGCGGGTTCGCATATCCCCCCGAGATGCGCCGACGCGGCGAACAGACGGTGCACAGGCGCGGCAGGTGGGGCCCGGACCGGCCGGGGCGGAGACTATCGTTGCGCCCTGGATACGTACGGGTTTCCGGAGGGGCGTGCGGTGACGGAGGCGGCGTCGGTGGACGAGGGGCGACTGGTCGCCGGGCGGTATCGCCTGATCGAGCGGATAGGCCGTGGCGGTATGGGCACCGTCTGGCGGGCCCGGGACGAGGTCCTCGCCCGCCAAGTGGCCGTCAAGCGGCTGCACGTCTCGCCCCAGTTGGACGCGGACGAGCTGGCCCTGCGCCACGAGCGGACCACCCGCGAGGCGCAGGCCGCGGCGCGCATCAACCACCCCAATGTGGTCAGCGTCCACGATGTGGTTCTCGACGACGGGCTGCCGTGCATCGTCATGGAGTACGTACCGGCCGGGACGCTCGGCGACCTCATCAAGCGGGCGGCGCGGGAGAACCGTTTCGTGGATCCCCGTGAGGCGGCCCGGATCGGCCGCGGCATGATCGCCGCGCTGCGGGCCGCGCACGCCGCCGGGGTGCTGCACCGGGACGTCAAGCCGGGCAACGTCCTCCTCGGCGACGAGGGCCGCGTCGTCCTGACGGACTTCGGGATCGCCGTCGCCTCCGGTACGTCCACCCTCACCAAGACCGGCGAACTGGTCGGCTCCATCGACTACCTGGCGCCCGAGCGGGTCAAGGGCGGCACCCCGGGGCCCGCGTCCGACCTGTGGGCTCTGGGGGCGACGCTCTATCAGGCGGTCGAGGGGCGGCCCCCGTTCCGTAAGACCACAGCGGTCGAGAGTGCGTACGCCATCGCCGTCGACCCGTTGGAGCCGCCGGCCCACGCCGGGCCGTTGGCGCCACTGATCGAGGCGCTGCTCGCGAAGGAGCCCACCGACCGGCCGTCGGCCGAGGTCGTCGAGCAGGCGCTGCGCTCCGCCGAGGCGGAGGTGGACACGGCACTGATCGGCTGGCCGACGCTGGCCCTGGGCACCGTGGGGCGCGGCGGTTCCGACACGGCGAGCGGCTCCGAGGGCCTGACCAGGCCGGTCGTGCCGTCGGACACCGCGGGCGGCAGGCGGTCCACCACGGGGAACGGCGGTACGGGCACCACCACCGGGACCGCCGGAAGGACGGCCGGTACCGGGGCGATCACCGACCCTCGGATAGCGGCCTCCCTTGGTAGCGCCACCACGACCGGCGCGGCCACGGACACCGATACCGCGAGCACGTCCGCCACCGGCCAGGTCACGGGACAGGCGGCGAACACCCGCGGCCTCGTCGGCGTCGACGCGGAAGCCCAACGGGTCGCCGAGGCGGACACCGGCTCCATGGGCGGCGCGCTCCTGCCGTCCGCCACCGGGGCGGCCGTGTCGGGCGCCGAGGACACGGGGCAGATCGCGGTGTCCCCGCCGCCCCGTAAGCGACGCGGCCGGGTCGTCCTCTGGTGCGCCCTCGGGGTGCTGGCGGCCGGGGGCGGCGCGGGCGGCGCCTGGTACGCGCTCCACGGGGGCGATGGCAACACGGCGCAACCGGCGAAGAGCAGCAGCCCCGAGCAGCCCTCCGTATCCCAGCACCCCATCGGGCCGCCCCCGCCCACCCCGGACGGCATGCACCGCGTCGAGGAGCAGCAGCTCGGGGTCTCCTATCCGGTGCCGGACGGCTGGACGCGGCAGGTGAAGGACGGGGGCCGGCAGATCGTCTACATCTCCCAGGCGTCGCTCGCCCAACTGACGATCAGCGTGCTGGACTTCTCGTCCGGAGACCAGGTGGCGCACTTCAAGCAGGTCGAGGGGGACCTGCAGAAGCAGTACCCGAGCTACTCGCGCAAGCGGCTGCAGGACACGATGTACCAGAACGACCCGGCCGCCATCTGGGAGTTCACCTTCGAGGGCCGGGTGCGGGAGTACCGCGGCATCGACCTCGGATTCGGCCGCGAGGGGGAGAAGGAGTACGCGATCTACGTCTCCGCGCCGAGCGCCGACTGGGCCACGTACCGCGACGTCTTCTCCAAGGTGAAGGACGGCTTCCGCAAGCGCGAGGACGCGAGCTGACGGTCAGGCAGGCCCGCGCCGGGACCCGCAAATCTCAGGGACCGCATCAGGGTCCACCCTGATGTCCCCCGACCCGCCGCGTGTGACGATCTGTGCATGACCACAGCCCCGCCCCGCGGCGGATCGCACCACGCGTCCGCGCAGGAATTCGCCGAGCCACCCGTGCGCAAGCTCTACCGCAGCGCCGACGGGCGGCTGCTCGGCGGCGTCGCGCGCGGACTGGCGGGACATCTGGGGCTCCCCGTCTCCTGGGTCCGGGTCGTTTTCGTCGCTCTGTTCCTCGCCGAAGGCATGGGCGCGCTGCTCTACGCGGCGTTCTGGTTCTTCGTCCCGCTCGGCGTCGGCGGGGTGGAGGACCGCCGGACCACGGCTGACGGCGCCCGCCGCGGCGGGGCCCGCAGACCCGATACGGGCCAGGTCATCGCGTTGATCGCGCTGCTGGCCGGGTCCGCGTTCGTCGCCTCCCGGTTCCAGCTGGGCATCGGCAGCGGCTATCTGTGGCCGGTGCTGCTGATAGCCGCGGGCGTCGCCCTCGTCTGGCGGCAGGCCGACAACGCGCGCCGCGCGCAGTGGCTGGAGCTGGGCCGCCGTAAGGGGGTCCTCCCGATGCTGCGCGGCGCAGCCGGGGTCGCGCTCGTCGGAGTCGGTGTGACCGGCATCGTCGTGCTCCAGGGCTCGGTGGGCCACCTCGGCTCGGTGCTCCAGGCCGCGCTCGCCGTCGTCGTCGGCATCGCCCTGCTCGCCGGTCCCTACCTCGTCCGCCTGATACAGGACCTCTCCGAGGAGCGGCTGATGCGCATCCGCGCCCAGGAACGGGCCGAGGTCGCCGCCCACGTCCACGACTCCGTGCTGCACACCCTCACCCTCATCCAGCGCAGCGCCGACGACTCCCGCGAGGTCGCCCGGCTCGCCCGCTCCCAGGAGCGGGAGCTGCGGGCCTGGCTGTACCGGCCCGAGGGCCGCACCAAGGAGGAGGACGAGGAGCCCGCCACCCTCGCCGACGCGGTGCGTACGGCGGCGGCCGAGGTCGAGGACCACCACGGCGTACCGATCGAGGTCGTGGTCGTCGGCGACTGCCCGTTGGACGAGGCGCTGGGCGCGCAGATGAAGGCCGCCCGCGAGGCGATGGTCAACGCCGCGAAGTACGGCGGCGAGGGCGGGCCGGTGCAGGTCTTCGCCGAGGTGGAGGGCCGCACGGTCTTCGTCTCCGTACGCGACCGGGGGCCGGGCTTCGACCTGGACGCCGTCCCCGACGACCGGATGGGCGTCCGCGAGTCCATCATCGGCCGGATGGAACGCAACGGCGGCACCGCCCGGCTGCGGTCCGTGCCCGGCGGCGGCACCGAGGTCGAGCTGGAGATGGAGCGCACCGAATGACCACGCCCGCATCAGCCGCCACCCCCATGACCCTCCTTACGGCCACCCGCACGGCCGGCCCTACGACCACCCCTACGACCACCCCCACGACCACCGCCGCGCCCGCCGGGCGCCGCATACGCCGCGGCGGTGACACGGCGCGCCGCACCGCGCGATGATGACGACGCAGACCACGAGGGACGGACGGAAGAAATGAACAGCGACGGCGCACAGCAGGGCCTGAGCAGCGACGACGCTCCCCTGAGCACACCGGTCGGCACCGGCACACCGGCACTCGCCGGCACCGCGGAACCCGACGGGCCCGCGACCCTGGGACCGGCGGGCGACGGCCCGGCCGGTGGCGAGGCGGCCGGGGAGCGCACCGTACGGGTGGTGCTCGTCGACGACCACCGGATGTTCCGTACCGGGGTTCAGGCGGAGATCGGGGTGACGGAGCGGACCGGCGTCGAGGTGGTTGGCGAGGCGGCCGACGTCGACCAGGCGATCACGGTCATCACCGCCACCCGCCCCGAGGTCGTCCTCCTGGACGTCCATCTGCCCGGTGGCGGCGGCGTGGAGGTGCTGCGCCGCAGCGCGCCGCAGATGGCCGACCCGGAGCGGCCGGTCCGCTTCCTGGCACTGTCGGTCTCCGATGCGGCCGAGGACGTCATCGGCGTCATCCGGGGCGGCGCGCGCGGTTACGTCACCAAGACGATCACCGGGAAGGACCTGGTCGACGCGATCTTCCGAGTGGCCGACGGCGACGCGGTGTTCTCGCCCCGGCTGGCCGGGTTCGTCCTCGACGCGTTCGCCTCGACGGATGCCCCGCCGGTGGACGAGGACATGGACCGCCTCACCCAGCGGGAGCGCGAGGTACTGCGGCTGATCGCCCGCGGCTATGCGTACAAGGAGATCGCCAAACAGCTCTTCATCTCCGTCAAGACCGTGGAGTCGCATGTCTCAGCGGTGCTGCGCAAGCTCCAGCTCTCCAACCGCCACGAGCTGACCCGCTGGGCCGCCGCCCGCCGCCTGGTGTGACACGCGGCCGGGGCCGGCGTACCACCGGAGGGAGCCGGGGCCTCAGGTGCACCACTTGAGGGCTCCCGGCTCACCGCCGGAGAGGCCCCCGTCACGCCCGGTGACCCATCCAGCAAAAGCCCGGTGATCCATCCAGCAAAAGGAGGAAAGAAGCCCGCGAAGAGGGGCAACCAGGACGTCGTGTAACGCCATCTAAAGGCGAGGAGAGGCTCGCTGCCGTCGGCGCGGCCACCACCCCGTTGATCATGTACACGTCCTGGAAGCGAGATCCCGATGAGCCTGACGGGCACGCCCTTCTTCCTCACCTCGCTCCTGTTGCTGGTCGTCGCGATCGTCCTGCCACTGGCGCTCTGGAGCCGGATAGCCGGGCCGCGTCTGGTGCGCGGCGCGCTCCGTCTGGTCATGCTGCTGTTCGCCCAGGCCACCGCCATCACCATGGTCTTCGTGCTGGTCAACAACGCCAACAACCTCTACGACACCTGGGACGACCTCCTCGGCACCGGTAGCCACATCGAGGCGGCCCGTGACCTCGGTCCCGACGGGCTGGGCGGTCGGCAGATCTCCGACGAACCCCGCCGGGCCCAGCCGTTCCGCCCCGCCGACGACCCGGTGGTCGGCCCGGGCGTGCAGGTCACGGACCTCCAGGGCCGTATCTCCGGCGTCAGCGGTGAGGTGTACGTCTGGCTGCCGCCGCAGTACCACGACCCGGCGTATCGCACCAAGAAGTTCCCGGTGGTCGAGCTGCTGCCCGGCTACCCCGGCTCGGCCAAGTCCTGGTTCGGCACGCTGGCGGCCGGCCGCCAGCTCCAGCCGCTGATGGAGCGCGGGGAGATCGAGCCGTTCATCCTGGTCGCGCCGCGCACCAACATCTACCAAGGCGCCGACACGGGATGCGTCAACATCCCCGGCAAGGTCAACGCCGACAGCTGGCTGACCGTCGACGTACGCCAGATGATCACCGAAACCTTCCGGGCCGGGGACCGCCCCGACTCCTGGGCGCTGGCCGGGTACTCCGCCGGGGCGCACTGCGCGACCAGGCTCGCCTTGGCCCACCCCGACCGGTACCGCGCGGCGGTCGGCATGTCCGGGTACAACGACCCGGCGGGCGAGGCCACCTCGCTCGCCGGTAGGGACCCGAAGCTGCGGATCGAGAGCAACCCGCTGCACCAGCTGCGGGAGGCCAACCTGGCCGGCCGCCCGCCGCACACCGCGCTCTACCTCTCCGGCGCGTCCGGCGACGGCTACGAGGCCGGTCTCGGACTGCGGCGGCAGGCCCGGCGGCCGACCACGGTGACCGTCCAGCGGATCGGCGCGGACGCCGGTGGCCACACGAGCGCGGTGTGGCGCGCACAGGTCCCCGAGATCTTCCGGTGGCTGGGGCGGGAGATCAAGGGCTGACGGCCGGGGGGCCGACGCGCCCGCCACGGGGGCCGCCCCGAGGGCCGCCGGGCCCCGGCCCACGCGACATCGGCCTCGCCCGCGTCACCCTTCTCACCCCACTCACCCCTTCCGCACCACCGCCGTAACCGGAGAACGTAGGTGCCAGCCCAGGGCCGTGTACAGCTCCCGGCCGGGCGGGCTGGCGACGAGCACGCCCTCGGTGGCGCCCCGTCGGACGGCGTGGGCGGTGAGCGCCGCCATCACCAGGCGGCCCAGGCCCCGGCGGCGGTGTTCCGGCTCCGTTCCGATCATGTCGTGGACGGCGGACACCGGGGTGCCGTCCACGCCGCCGGTGAGCGCGGTCCGGCCGCTCGCGGCGGGCCGGTCGGCCGTCCCTGTGGCCCATACCCGTACGTCCATGATCCCGTCGCACTCCTCGGTGCCGAGGCGGTAGCCGGACGGTGGCGCGGCGGCCGGGGGATCCGGCGGCAGTGTGGCCGTCATGAGGTACTGCGGTTCGTCGTACTGCCAGGCGGCGGTGAGCAGCGGTGCGACCTCCGCGCGGGGCGCGCAGATTTTGAGCCAGATGTCCGGCGTCGTCACCGTACGGGCCAGTGCGCGCAGCACCGCGGGGTCGGCGGCGGGGAGGACGTACCGCGCGGCGTGCCGCGGATGGCCGACCTCGATGCGGAAGCCGCCCGGGACCACCCGCGGCGCCGGCGTCGCACGGGCCCGCGCCCACCCCCGCGCCCAGACACCGGCGACCCGCGCGAGACCGGCCGGGTCACACCCCCGGCAGGCCCCCTCAGCACGATCCATGCGCCGCACCCTAGAGCCGCCCCCACCCCGCGGACAGGCCGCAGACCGGCCATGAACGCCCACCACCGGGCCCCCGGAAGGAGGTAGGGGGGAGACCGTTACGATCCGCACTATGGACGTAGTAATCAATATCTTCGTCGGCTTGCACATCATCGGTATCGCCTCCCTGCTGGGGGGCTTTCTCACGCAGATGAAGGCGATGAGCGCGGGCACCGCCCGGTTCGTGCCCGCGATGCTGCACGGTGCGCTGACGATGCTGGTCACCGGCATCGCGCTGGTCGGCCTGAACCAGGCCCAGGGCAGCCCGGTCGACAACATCAAGATCGGCATCAAGCTGGCCGTCCTGGTCGTCATCCTGGGTCTGGTCTACGTCAAGCGGGACGAGGAGAGCATCGCCAAGCCGCTGTTCGGCACGGTCGGCCTGCTCACCATGGTCAACATCTTCATCGCGGTGCTCTGGACCTGAGCCCGACCGGGGCGCGCGGCAATGTCCCCCGCGCCCCCGGCACACCCCGCGTACGCCTCCGGCCCGGCCCCTCACCAAGGGGGCCGGGCCGGAGCCGTGTCCCGGGAGGCCACGCGGTGTGACGGTCTCCCGGAGGGGCGTCACGCCGGGCGGACACTCCCGTAGATCGGCATGTAGTAGATCGACTCGATGCGCACGCTGGCGCCCGGCTTCGGGGCGTGGATCATCTTGCCGTCGCCGATGTACATCCCGACGTGGCTGATGTCGTTGTAGAAGAACACCAGGTCACCGGGGGCGAGATCCGTGGTGGCGACGCGCTGGCCGACCTTCACCTGGTCCCACGTCGTGCGCGGCAGGCTCACCCCGGCCGCCTTCCACGCGGCCTGCGTCAGCCCGGAGCAGTCGTAGGAGTTGGGGCCGGTGGCGCCCCAGACGTACGGCTTGCCCATCTGGGCGCGGGCGAACGCGAGCGCCTTCTCGGCCTTCGTACGGTACGAACCGTCGGCCGGTCCGCCGCCCTGGCCGGGGTCGGCCGTACCGGGGGAGCCGGTGTCCGTCCCGCCACCGGGCTGCTCGTGCTGCTTCTGAGCCTCCTCCTCGGCCTTGCGCCGGGCCTCTTCCTCCTTCTTGCGCTCCAGCGCCGCCAGGCGCGCCTTCTCCGCGGCGGTCAGCTCGGAGAGCAGCTGCCGGGCCTCGGTCAGCTTGCCCTGGACCGTCCGCTTGGAGTCGGCCAGCGCGGTCTGCGACTCCTGGAGGCGCTCCAGGCTGCGGGAAGCCTCGGCCCGCTGGTGGGCGGCGGCGGCCTGCTGCTCCTGGTAGGCGTCGACGGCCTGTTGCTGCCGCCCGGTCAGCCGCTCCATCAGGTGGCTGCGGTCGGCGAACTGCTGCGGGTCCTTGGAGAACATCAGCTGCGCCGTCGGGTTCATACCGCCGCCGCGGTACTGCGCGGCGGCGAAGGTGCCCAGCTCCCGGCGGGCCTCGTTGAGCTTCCCGGTGCGGCGCGCCGCGGCGTCCTGGAGGTCGCTGACCTCCGCCCGCCGCTCGTCGACGTGCTCCTTGACGCCGTTGTACTTCTGGGTCGCGACCTCCGCCTGGCGGTAGAGGGTGTCGACCTTCTTCTTGACCTCTTCGACGGTCGGCTTCGGGGAGCGGGGGGACGCCTCGGCCGACTGTGACAGCAGGGTGACCGTGGCGAGGGCCGCGGTCGTCAGACCGGCGGCCGTCCGGCGGCTGCCGGGCGAGGTGAGGACGCGGGTACGCGGCTTGCGGTGCGACGGCAAGGCCGACGACTCCTTCCGTGGACCGCCTACCGGGTTAGCTGTCGGGTTCGGGCGGTGTCGCAGACGGAAGGCTGGCCCTACGGTCCGTACGTCCGCGCGCGGCGGCCGTACCGACCGATTCACCCCGGTGGTGCTGGTGGGTCCCCGGCTCCGGGTGCCGTGGGGCAGGGCCGGACTCGGCGGAGGCGGCCCGTGCGGACGCTGTCGTCCGCGGGATGCGGGCAGCCCGAGCGTGAACCTAGCCAACTCGTGTGGCTCCTGTGAAGGCAGATGTTCGAATTGCCCGAAACCTTCTGTGACCTGTGTGCATGAGGTGACGTTCGCGTGGGCAGGGCGGGGCTTCTGCGTCGAATGCCGGATTCACGGGCGGCGAGGGCGGAACGCCCTTCTTTCCGGCACTTCCGCGACTCCGGGGCCGACTGTCAGTGGGGCGGCCTAGACTCGGTGGGCGATGAGCAGCCTCTTTGACGACAACTTCCTGGCGGACCTCGCCTCCAAGGACGAGGAGCCCCCGCCGCCTCCCGAGGACGAGCACGGCCCGGCCCCGGAGGAGGTCCCGCACGACCTCTTCAGCGGCAGGTTCGACGCCCCCGTGCCCCGGGACGCGCACTACCGCGACGGCGCCGCCCGCCCCGCCGTCGACCCGGCCACACTCCTGGAGGGGCTGAACGACGCCCAGAAGGCCGCCGTGGCGCACTCCGGCGGCCCGCTGCTGATCGTCGCCGGAGCCGGTTCCGGCAAGACCCGTGTGCTCACCCACCGCATCGCGCATCTGCTCGCCGCCCGTGGCGTCCACCCCGGCCAGATTCTCGCGATCACCTTCACCAACAAGGCCGCCGGGGAGATGAAGGAGCGCGTCGAGGAGCTGGTCGGCCCCCGGGCCCACGCCATGTGGGTCTCCACCTTCCACAGCGCCTGCGTCCGCATCCTGCGCCGCGAGTCCAAGCACCTCGGCTTCACCTCGTCGTTCTCGATCTACGACGCCGCCGACTCCAAGCGCCTGATGGCCCTGGTCTGCCGCGATCTGGATCTCGACCCCAAGCGGTTCCCGCCCAAGTCCTTCAGCGCCAAGGTCTCCCACCTCAAGAACGAGCTCATCGACGAGGAGACCTTCGCCGGACAGGCCGCCGACGGTTTCGAGAAGACCCTTGCCCAGGCGTACGCGCTCTACCAGGCGCGGCTGCGCGAGGCCAACGCCCTGGACTTCGACGACATCATCATGACGACCGTCAACCTCCTCCAGGCGTTCCCGGACGTCGCGGCCCACTACCGCCGCCGCTTCCGCCACGTCATGGTCGACGAGTACCAGGACACCAACCACGCGCAGTACACCCTCGTCCGCGAGCTGGTCGGCCCGGCCGAGTTCGCCGCCGAGCTGTGCGTCGTCGGCGACGCCGACCAGTCGATCTACGCCTTCCGCGGCGCCACGATCCGCAACATCCTCCAGTTCGAGGAGGACTACCCGGACGCCACGACGATCCTCCTGGAGCAGAACTACCGCTCCACCCAGACGATCCTCTCCGCCGCCAACGCCGTCATCGAGCGCAACGAGAACCGCCGCCCCAAGAACCTCTGGACCGAAGCCGGCGAGGGCCCCCGCATCACCGGGTACGTCGCCGACACCGAGCACGACGAGGCCCAGTTCGTCGCCGAGGAGATCGACCGCCTCACCGACTCCGGGGACGCCCGCGCCTCGGACGTCGCGATCTTCTACCGCACCAACGCCCAGTCCCGCGTCTTCGAGGAAATCCTCATCCGCGTCGGGCTGCCCTACAAGGTCGTCGGCGGTGTCCGCTTCTACGAGCGCAAGGAGGTCCGCGACATCCTCGCGTACCTGCGGGTGCTCGCGAACCCGGAGGACACCGTCCCCCTCCGCCGGATCCTCAACGTCCCCAAGCGCGGCATCGGCGACCGCGCCGAGGCGATGATCGACGCCCTGTCGCTCCGCGAGAAGATCAGCTTCCCGCAGGCGCTGCGCCGCGTCGACGAGGCGTACGGCATGGCCGCCCGCTCCGCCAACGCCGTCCGGCGCTTCAACACCCTGATGGAAGAGCTGCGCACCATCGTCGAATCCGGCGCCGGACCGGCCACCGTCCTCGAAGCGGTCCTGGAACGCACCGGATACCTCGCCGAGCTGCAGTCCTCCTCCGACCCGCAGGACGAGACCCGTATCGAGAACCTCCAGGAACTCGCCGCCGTGGCCCTGGAGTTCGAGCAGGACCGCGTGGCCGGACCCGCCGCGGAGGACGCGGACGCGGAGGAGCCCGTCTCCGGCGGCACGCTCGCCGACTTCCTGGAGCAGGTCGCGCTGGTCGCCGACTCCGACCAGATCCCCGACGAGGACGAGGACGGCAGCGGCGTCGTCACCCTCATGACCCTGCACACCGCCAAGGGCCTGGAGTTCCCGGTCGTCTTCCTCACCGGCATGGAGGACGGCGTCTTCCCGCACATGCGTGCGCTCGGCCAGGCCAAGGAGCTGGAGGAGGAGCGCCGCCTCGCCTACGTCGGCATCACCCGCGCCCGCGAGCGCCTTTACCTCACCCGCGCCACGATGCGCAGCGCCTGGGGCCAGCCGTCGTACAACCCGCCGTCGCGGTTCCTGGAGGAGATCCCCGCGACGTATGTCGACTGGCGGCGCACCGGACCGGCGACGCCGTCCGCGACCATGGGCGGGATGCGCTCCGGCGGCAGCGGCAGCGGCAGCGGCGGCGTCGGCGCCGGGTTCGGTACGTCGCGGGCCAAGGGCCCGAGCGGGTTCGCCACCCGGCGGAGCAGCGACCGCCCGGTGGTGGCGCTCGCCGTCGGCGACCGCGTCACCCACGACAGCTTCGGCCTCGGCACGGTCACCGGCGTCAAGGGCAGCGGGGACAACGCCGAGGCGACGATCGACTTCGGTGGTGAGAAGCCCAAGCGGCTGCTGCTGCGGTACGCCCCGGTCGAGAAGCTGTGAAAAAGGCCCGGCCTTCAGGGGGCCGGGCCACCACGCGGGCGCCTGCCGGAGCGACCGGCGGGCGCCGGGCGTCAGTTGGGGTTGAGCCCGTGGCTCTGCAGCCACGGCAGCGGGTTGATCGGCGAGCCGCCGCCCGGCCGCACCTCGAAGTGCAGATGCGGGCCGGTGGAGTTGCCGGAGTCGCCCGAGTACGCGATCTGGTCGCCGGCCTTGACGGAGCCGGAGCGGATCTTGGTGCTGCTGAGGTGGCAGTACCACGTCTCCGTGCCGTCGGGCGCCGTCACGATCGCCATGTTGCCGTAGGCGGAGTTCCACTGGGTGCGGATGGTGCCGTCGGTCGCGGCCATGACAGGGGTGCCGCCGAACACGGGGAAGTCGATGCCGGTGTGCACGGACATCCAGTTGACGCCCGCCTGACCGAAGAGCGCGCTCAGCCCGTGCTGTGTGACCGGCAGCACGAACTTCGGGCGCGCGGCCTCCTTGCGCCTCGCCTCTTCTTCCTTGCGCTTCTTCTCGGCGACCTGCCGGGCCTTGAGGTCGATGCGCTCCTGGGTGCGGCTCGCCCGGCCGGCGAAGTCGTCGGCTCCGGCGCTGAGCCCCGCGAGCTGGGTGTCGAGCTTGCTGTTGGCCGTCGACGGCTTGACGCCCCCGGCCTCCGGCGCGGCCGCCGCGGCGTCGTCCTTCTTGTCCCCGCCGAAGCTGCCGAGGGTGGCCGCGGCGGCGGCGCAGACGCCGAGGGCCGCGACGGAGGGCACCGCGATGGTCAGCAGCGCCGACCGCTTCGCCGTCCGGCGGCGGCCCCGGCCCCGCACCGCGGGGGAGGCGGCCCGGCCGTGGTCGGGGGTGTCGTCGGCGAGGTCGGACGGGATGATCGGGGTCGCCTGGGTCATCGCGTCGGCGAGCGCGGCGGCCCGGGCGCCCGAACCGGACCTCGGTGATCCGGCCTCGGGCCGCGGCGGTTCGGCGGGCTGGTGCGGCAGGGAGTCGACGGCCGGGGGACCGCCCTGGGCCGGGATGATCGCGGTCGCCGCCTGGTCGATCGTCGGCCACACGGCGGTGGCGTCGTGCCCGGACGCGTCGTGCCCGGCGTCGTCGGTGATGGCCGGCTGCACGACCGTGGCGGTGGCCTCGTAGCCGCCGGTGCCGTACGCCGTCCGGTCGTCGTCACCGGTGGGCGCGTCGTAGCGACCGGCGTGGGAGGGACCGGTGTCAAAGGAACCGGCGGGGAAAGAGCCGGTGCCGAGGGGGTCGCCGTCGTAGGCGTACGTGCCGGTGCCGGGCGCGTCCGTGCCGAGCCCGCTCGTACCGTAGGTGCCGGTCGCGTAGGCGGCGTGATGCGTGCCGGCCGGGTAGGTGCCGGTGTCCGTGCCGTACCCGTTGTCGTAGCCGTACGTGCGGGTGCCGGTGCCGGGCGTCTCGTGGCCGGTGTGGGCGTACGGGTCGTAGGCGCCGCCCTGTGCGTCCGCGCCGTAGCCGGTCCCGTAGGTCACGGCGTGCTGCGTGCCGGTGTCGTAAGCGGCCGCATCGTACGCGCCGGTGGCGTAGGAACCCGTGTCGTGGGAGCCGGTGCCGTATGAGGGCGCGGCGTAGGCGCCGGTCTCGTAGGCGGCGGCGTACGGCTCGGCGCCGTAACCGGCCGTCGGGTACTGCCCGGTGTCGTATCCGCCGGGCAGGGAACCGAAGAGCGGATCACCGCCGTCGTCACCGGAGTATCCGGCCGCGGGATGCTGCTGCCCGTAGGAGTTGTACGCGGGGGAGTGCCCGTACGAGGCGTTGGGAGCGGGGCCTGTCGGGAGTGGACTCTCCGACGGGTGACGGTCGTTCACCACCAGCTTCTCTTTCGCCTCGGCAGCAGGAGAATTAGCGGCGACTGTACCCGGCGGTACGCGACGCCGACAATCTTCCCCAGGTTTCGGGCGGGACCGGGCCGGGCATTTGGCTGCCTTTCGGTGGCATCCATGCCTCCTTTTGGCGTCCCGTTCGAGAGCGCCGGGGCGTGGAACCCGGCGTACGCGCCGTGACCGGGTCCGGGAGGCCGGAATTCCCTTGACGAATCCGGTGTGTGCCGGGCATGCCGTCCGATGGCGATATCGAATGAGGGGATCGCGCCACGGAATGGCGAGGGATGGCTTGATGTCGACCTTTTGGTGGCGGTGGCGGTGGTGGCGAAGGGCGTCGCGCATGCCGGGTGCATTCCGGTGGGGGTGCGGCGCCGGTGTCGCGGGCCGGGGGCCGGGCGGGGTGCGGACGGACGGCGGGGTGTGGCAGGGGTGTTCGCGTGTGATTTCCCCCTCCCCGCATGTCACGGGGCCACCGGGTGCGCGATGCTGGGGATAACGTTCGTTCACTTGCGGCCATCGGACCGGACGGCCGCGCGATCGGTTGTCGGCTCGGCGGCACACACGACGTGCCGTGCATGACTTGGAGGCGGTTATGGGTGTGGCACGGCATGACGAGGCGCAGACGGACGGCCGGGGCACGGCCGCTACGCCGGGGCCGATCCGCGTCGTGGTGGCCAAGCCGGGGCTGGACGGACACGACCGGGGCGCCAAGGTCATCGCGCGGGCGCTGCGCGACGCCGGTATGGAGGTCATCTACACCGGGCTGCACCAGACCCCGGAGCAGATCGTCGACACAGCCATCCAGGAGGACGCCGACGCCATCGGCCTGTCGATCCTCTCCGGCGCCCACAACACGCTCTTCGCCAAGGTGATCGCGCTGCTCAAGGAGCGCGACGCGGACGACATCAAGGTCTTCGGCGGCGGCATCATCCCGGAGGCGGACATCGCGCCCCTGAAGGAACAGGGCGTCGCGGAGATCTTCACCCCGGGCGCCACCACCACCTCGATCGTGGAGTGGGTGACCGCGAACGTGCGGTCCTTGTCGGCCTGAGGGAGCGACGGGCCGGGGCCGGTCGCGGCCGGGAGCCGGCCAGAGGCGGGGCGGTGGTGTGCGCTCCGCCGGTGGCCCGTTTCCGGGCAAGGCGGCGTGTTCCGGTGGCTGTTGACGGTATGCCTTCCGCCGGGCCCGGCGTCGTAAGGCGTCGGCCATGGGATCACTCCGTTACGGGTGTGGGTGTGGGTGCGGGGCTGGGAGCAGGGGCGGCGGCATCGGTGCCGGAGGTGTCGGTGAGTTCGGCGAGCATGGTGGCGCGTAGGCGGAGGGTGCCGACGAGGCGTTGGAACGCCTCGGACCAGTAGCCGCCGGATCCCGGGGATGCGCCCTCCGGTTCGTCGGTGACCGCCGTCAGCATGTCCAGACGGTCCGCGGCGGCCGGATCCAGGCACCGTTCGGCCAGGCCCATCACGCCGCTGAAGCTCCAGGGGTAGCTGCCCGCGTCCCGTGCGATGTCCAGAGCGTCGACCACCGCACGGCCCAGCGGCTCGGCCCACGGCACCGCGCAGACCCCCAGCATCCGGAATGCGTCGGCCAGGCCGTGCGCCGCGATGAACCCCGCCACCCACGCGGCGCGTTCATCGGACGGCAGGACGGTCAGCAGCTTCGCCGTGTCGCGGGACGAGCCGCCGGAAGCGCCCTCGGCGCCCCGGGGTGCCGACCCGGGGGCACTCAGCAGGGCCCGCGCCCAGGCGGTGTCGCGTTGCCGGATCGCCGCGCGGCACCAGGCGTCGTGCAGTTCGGTGCGCCAGCCGTCGGCCACCGGGAGGGCGACGATGTCCCCCGGTCCGCGTCCGCCGCACCGCTCGGACCAGCGGTGGAGCGGCGCCGCCTCCACCAACTGGCCCAGCCACCAGGCACGTTCGCCCCGGCCCGAGGGGGCCTTGGCAGCCACGCCGTCGCGCCGCATGCCCTCGTCACAGGCGCGCGGTGGCGTCACGGTGAGCACCGGGCCGGAGGGATCGGCCGACCCGGGGTGGGCCGGACGCGGTGCAGATCCCGGGGGCAGGGTGACGCAGGCGTGGGCGCGGGCGGCCATCCGTGTGGCGAAGGCGGATTCCGGGAGCGTGGAGAGGAGTTCGGCGGCGGTGGCCCGGACGGTGCGGCTGCGGTCGGACAACGCCCCTTCCAGGAACGCTTCGTCGTCCGGCGAGAGACCTTCGCGCAGCGTGTCGAGGAACAGCAGGCGGTCCTCGGCGTGCTCCGACGGCCAGGTGCCGGCCAGCAGGTCCCGCCCGGCGTCCGGCGCGCTCCGGCGCACCGCGGTCAGTAGGGCCACCCGCTCCGCGAACAGCCCTTCGTCCCACCGGCGCTGCACCGCCTCGGGGTCGTCGGCGCCCGGCGTCGCGAGGGCGCCGGTGCCGCGCAGGGCGAACTTCCAGTCGCCGTTGAACCGCGCCAGCCAGAGGGCCCGCGGCCCGGCCAGCGCCAGCGCCGCCGGACGCAGGTCCGTCCGGGCGCGGGCGGCGTCGAGCAGCGCGGGCAGCAACGCCTCGGGGGCGCGGTAGCCGTGCGCCTGGGCGGCGGCCAGCCACTGGGGCAGCAGCTCGGTGAGGTCGGGCGCGGCGCCGCGGCGGCTGCTCCCGCCCGTCCCGCCGCGGTCCGCGAGCAGCAGTGCCAGGCGGCGGCGGGCGGCCGGAGGTATGGCCGGCCGCGGGTCGTCCGGGGCGGGCGCCGGGCGGTCGGCCGCGAGCGCGGGCCGCAGCGCAGCGCGGCGCCGCACCGTGCTGACGGCGGCCGCGTCCAGCAGCGCGGCGGCGGCGCTCCGCCCGGGCCGCACCACCACGGGCGGCGTCCGCCGCTCCGTCCCCAGCAGCGCGGCGCTCACCAGGGCGGACCAGGGGGCGGGCGGGGGCGGGGGAACGACGGGCAGGGGGGCGGTGGGGGCACTGGCCGGGCCGGTCGTCTCCCTGGCGGCGGGGATGGCGGCGGCGGTCAGGGCGGGCGAAGAAACGGAACCTGTGGGTGTCATGCCGTACTCCAGAAGTCGTCGGGTGGGGCGTTGGGCTGGAGCTGTCGGGCGGACGGGGAGAGGAGGCGTGCGGGTGGGTGTACGGGGTGCGTCGGTCGTCCGGTGACGCTTCGGGTGAGTTCCCGTACGTGTACGAGGCCCCAACCGTGGGGCTCCGGCTCACAGGGCAACCGGCTCCGGATCCCAGGTGGTCAGGGGGAGGAAGCCGCGGTGGCCGCAGGTGCCGAAGACCGTGACGGGGCGGCCGCCGGATATCGCGGCCAGTCGCCACAGGCCCGGTCGGGGCAGGCCGCGCGGGTCCAGGGGAAGGGCGGATTCGCCGTCCGCGTCGGCCAGTTGCCAGCCCGGGCCGTCGTCCCCGGGGACGGGTGTGACGTCCGCGAGCACCACCGGCCAGGAGTCCAGCCAGGGATCGTCGCGCAGCGCCTCGCCGTAGGCGCGCAGCGCCGCGTCGATGCCGCATCCCGAGGGCACCGGCCCCTGGACCGGCGGCGCGTGGCGCTCGCCCAGGGCGGCCCGCAGTGGCCGGGCCCCCGGGTAGAAGGCGAGGTCGGCGTCGAGCAGCAGGCCGGGCGGCAGCGTCGGCTCCAAGGGACGGCCGCCGCCGGAGTAGGAGAGGTGCAGCGCCATCCGGCCAGTCCGCTCGCCCCGTAGATGGATGCGCCGGACGGTCAACCGGCCCTCGTCGGTGTCCTGTTGGGACAGCACCAGCCAGCGGTCGCGCACCGGTGCCGCCTCGGGGCCGGTCAGCAGCTCGGCGGTGTCCGTCGTCAGGCCCACCCGGGCGCGGACCGTCGCGGCGAGTGGGGGCGGCAGCCGCTCGATGCCGAGAAAGCCCTGGTCGAGGAGGTGCAGCAGGGCGCATTCCTCCAGGAGCCGCGACGGCCAGTCGCCGCCCGAGGAGGGGAGCGCGCCCAACTCCCGTACTCGTGAGGCGAGTCCGGGCGCCTGGGCGTCCACCATGCGGGCGGCCGTCTCGTCCCAGGAGGCGTAACCGGCGCCCTCCGCGGCGGCGAGCCCCGTGTGCAGCAGATCCTCCAGGCGCTGCTCCAGCTCCGTCGCGCCCGCGCCGATCCGGGCCGCCCGCCGCGCCGCGCGTCGTGCCGCGGGCTCCGCGTCGGCGGGGGTGTGCGGGGATGCGTCGCCGCCCGGCGGTGCGGCCGCGCGGCGACCGGCCCGCTCCCGGCGGCCCGTCAGCCAGTCGTCCGCCCACGGCGGCGGCGCACCGGCGGCGACCGTGTCTCCCCCGCCCGACCAGAGCAGCAACAGCCCCAGCGCGTGCTTGCACGGAAACTTGTGGCTCGGGCAACTGCACTGGTACGCCGGGCCGGTGAGGTCGACGACGACGCGGTACGGCGTCCGGCCGCTGCCCTCGCACAGCCCCCACACCGCATCGCCGTCCGCGCCCGCCCCCGACCACGGCCCGGGCCCGGCGAGCCTGCCGCCCGCCTTGCGTGATGCCTCGTCAGGCGCCAGCGCGAGCACCTGATCCGTCGTCCAGCGTTCCCCCTGCGGATTCATGTCACCGACGCTACGGCCCGCCACTGACAATCGGCCGGACAGCAGAGCGAAAGTGCAGGTCAGCGGCGATTTCAGGGCCGTTGTCAGTGGTCGGGTGCAGAGTGGAATCCGCAAGCGGCCGACGGCCTGCCGGGCGTCGGTGGCAGTTCGTTCGATGAGGGGGAGCCATGTCCGCGGACGGGTGGAAGACGACGGAAGCAGCGACGGGAGAGGCGACGGGCGGGACGGGGGAGGCGCCGCGCGAGCGGGCGTCGGAGAGTGCGGGCGGCGGGGCCGGGGGAGTGGTGCTGCGGCCGCACGCGGAGGAGACCTTCGCGGACGAACTCGCCGCGCTGGCCGCCGCCGACGACCGGCCGCGGCCGGAGCGCTGGCGCCTGTCACCGTGGGCGGTGGCGACGTACCTCCTCGGCGGCACGCTCCCGGACGGCACGGTCATCACGCCGAAGTACGTCGGGCCGCGCCGCATCGTCGAGGTGGCGGTGACGACGCTGGCCACGGACCGTGCGCTGCTCCTGCTGGGGGTGCCGGGGACCGCGAAGACGTGGGTGTCGGAGCATCTGGCCGCCGCGGTCAGTGGCGATTCCACCCTGCTCGTGCAGGGCACCGCCGGTACGCCCGAGGAGCTGACCCGCATCCCGGCCGATGTCCAGGACACCCTCGTCACCATCCTGTCCGAGAAGACCCTGCCCATCCCGGAGCTGGGCGAGGAGGTGCAGGCGGTCCGCGGCTTCAACCTCATCGCCACGGCCAACGACCGCGACCGCGGGGTCAACGACCTCTCCAGCGCCCTGCGCCGCCGCTTCAACACCGTCGTCCTGCCGCTGCCCGGGACCCCCGACGCCGAGGTGGAGATCGTCTCCCGCCGGGTCGGGCAGCTCGGCCGCTCCCTGGACCTCCCGGCCGCCCCCGAGGGGCTGGACGAGATACGGCGGGTCGTCACCGTCTTCCGCGAGTTGCGCGACGGCGTGACCGAGGACGGACGCACCAAGGTCAAGTCGCCCTCCGGGACGCTGTCCACGGCCGAGGCGATCTCCGTGGTGACCCACGGCCTGGCGCTGGCCGCCCACTTCGGGGACGGCGTGCTGCGCCCCGGCGATGTGGCCGCCGGTCTCCTGGGCGCCGTCGTCCGCGACCCGGCCGCGGACCGCGTCGTCTGGCAGGAGTACCTGGAGACGGTCGTCCGTGAACGGGACGGCTGGAAGGACTTCTACCGTGCCTGCCGGGAGGTGACGGCATGAGCGGGCCCGGCGGAGCGAGCGCATCCGGTGGCGGGAGCGGGCCCCGTGGCGGGAGCGGCTCCGGCGGCATGCGCGGATCCGGCGGCGGAGGCGGGTCCGGGGGCACGAGCAGGTCCGGTGAGGGGGCCGTCCCCGCGGAGCCGGTCCTGCTCGGGGTGCGGCATCACGGCCCCGGGTCCGCGCGGGCGGTGCGCGCCGCCCTGGAGCAGACCGCCCCGCGCGCGGTGCTCATCGAGGGGCCACCGGAGGCGGACGCCCTGGTGCCGCTCGCCGGGCGCCCCGAAATGCGCCCGCCGGTCGCCCTGCTCGCCCATGTCCGGGACGCCCCGGGACGGTCGGCGTTCTGGCCGCTGGCGGAGTTCTCCCCGGAGTGGGTGGCCCTGCGCTGGGCCCTGGAGCGGGAGGTCCCGGTCCGCTTCATCGACCTTCCGGCCGCCCACTCCCTGGCGATGCCGGAGCCCGGCCCGGAGCCGGATGCCGGGACCTCGCCCGAGCCGCCGGAGGAGGCCCCCGATGGCGTGCCCGCCACCGCCCCGGGTTCGCCGGGCGCCGCGCTCCGGACCGATCCGCTGGGCGCGCTGGCCCGGGCCGCCGGGTACGACGACGCCGAGGCGTGGTGGGAGGACGTCGTCGAGCACCGTACGGCGGGCGGGCCCGGGGCGGCGGATGCCCTGGCGCCGTTCGCGGCGGTCGCCGAGGCGATGGCCGCTCTGCGGGAGACGTACGGCGACGGCGGGCATCCCGACGACCCGGTGCGCGAGGCCCATATGCGGCTGCGGGTGCGGGCCGCCCGGCGGGAGTTCGGGGACCGCGTGGCCGTGGTGTGCGGCGCCTGGCACGTCCCGGCGCTGGCCCGCCGTACGACGGTGACCGCCGACCGTCGGCTGCTGACGGGTCTGCCCAAGGCCAAGGCCGAGCTGACCTGGGTGCCCTGGACGCACCGCCGCCTGTCCCGGCACAGCGGTTACGGCGCCGGTATCGCCTCGCCCGGCTGGTACGGCCATCTCTTCCGGGTGCCCGACCGGCCCGTCACACGCTGGCTGACCAAGGCCGCCGGGTTGCTCCGGGCGGAGGACTACGCCGTCTCCCCGGCCCACGTCATCGAGGCGGTACGCCTTGCCGAAGGGCTCGCCGCGGTCCGTGGCCGACCGCTCCCGGGGCTCGCCGAGACCACCGACGCGATCCGCGCCGTGATGGGTGACGGTTCCGATGTCCCGGCCGCGCTGATC
This sequence comes from Streptomyces sp. NPDC059080, assembly GCF_042739975.1. Lineage (NCBI taxonomy): Bacteria > Bacillati > Actinomycetota > Actinomycetes > Kitasatosporales > Streptomycetaceae > Streptomyces > Streptomyces sp. NPDC059080. The sequence goes on along the minus strand of NZ_JBHYGX010000038.1, from coordinate 22,251 downwards.
CACGACCGCCTCGTGGTCGGGGACGCCCTCGGCGAGGTGCCCGACGACGCACCGGCCGTCCCCCTGCAACGCGACCTGACCCGCACCGCCCGCACCCTGCGCCTCAAGCCGGAGGCCGCCGAGCGCGAGGTGGAGCTGGATCTGCGGAGGGAGACGGACGCCGGGCGCAGCCGCCTGCTGCACCGGCTGCGTCTCCTCGGCGTCCCCTGGGGCGAGCCGGTCCGGTCGCGTGCCACCACCGGTACGTTCCGCGAGACCTGGCGGCTGCGCTGGGAGCCGGAGCTGTCGGTGAAGGTCGCCGAGGCCGGGATCTGGGGGACGACCGTGCGGTCCGCGGCCACCGCCAAGGCCGAGGCGGACGCGGGCGCCGCCACCGCGCTCGCCGAGGTCACCGCCGTCGCCGAGAGCTGCCTGCTCGCCGCGCTCCCGGACGCCCTGCCGCAGGTCATGCGCGTCCTGGCGGACCGCGCCGCACTGGACACGGACGTCGGACGGCTCGCCCGGGCGCTCCCCGCCCTCGTCCGCGCCGTCCGCTACGGCGATGTGCGCGGCACGGACGGCGCGGCGCTGCGCGAGGTGGCCGCGGGGCTGGCGGAGCGGATCTTCGTCGGGTTGCCGCCCGCCTGCGCCGGTCTCGACGCGGACGCCGCCGCCGGGATGCGCGACCACCTCGACGCCACCCACCGGGCGGTCACCTTGCTCAGCCGACCGGAGACCGTCGGGGGTGACGGGGCCGCGGAATCCGTCGAGGCGGCGGAAGCCGTCGAGGTCGCCGCGGGCGCATCCGCCACCACCACGGAGGGCCCGACCGCCATCGGCGTCGGCCCCGTCGGCCCCGCTGCCCCCGGCCCCGCTCCCGGCCCCGCCGGGCTCGCGGCCCCTGGCAGTGGCCCCACCCCCGCGGACCGCTGGGCCCACGCACTGCGCACCCTCACCGGGCGGGAGCGTGTCCCCGGGCTGCTCCGGGGCCGTGCCGTGCGCCTCTTGCGCGACGACGGGCGGCTCGGCGACGACGGTGTGGAGCGGCTGATGGGGCTCGCCCTGTCGCCCGCCGCTCCGCCTACGGACGCCGCCGGTTGGATCGAGGGGTTCGCCGGGGGCGGGGACGGCGACGGCATGCTGCTGGTCCACGATGAGCGGCTGCTGGCCCTCGTCGACAGCTGGCTGACGAGGGTGCCGGCCGAGGCGTTCACGGACGTACTCCCGCTGCTGCGCCGGACGTTCGCCGCGTACGGGCCCGGGGTGCGCCGTGCCCTCGGCGAGCTGATACGCCGCGGCCCCGCCACCCTCGCAGCGCAGGCGGCGGGGCCCGGCAGGGGCGCGGGTCCGGACGACGTCGTACCGGTAACGGGTTTCGGCCCCGGGCTCGACCGCGACCGCGCCGCCGCCGTCCTGCCCACCCTCCACCTGCTGCTCGACTCCGTCCCGTACGCCAACGACCCCTTGGGAGGGGCACGTTGAACGCCATCGACCGCATGGACCCGCACGTCGTCCCGGGCCCCGCAACCGCCCGGCCGCCCGCCGCCATTCCCCCCGTCCCACCCGATGAACGCCTGCGACGCTGGCGCATGGTGCTCGGCGGGGGCGACGCGGACGGCACCGGCCGTGAACTGCGCGGCCAGGACCGGGCGATGGACGAAGCGCTCGGCGCGCTCTACGGCCGGGACGGTGCCGAGCGGGATGGCGACCGCCGGGGTGCCGGGGGCCGCCGCGCCGTCGGGCTCGGTGCGTCCGCGCCCGGTGTGGTGCGCTGGCTCGGCGACATCCGTACGTACTTCCCCTCCCCGGTCGTCCAGATCATGCAGCGCGACGCCATCGACCGTCTCGGCCTGGCCGCGCTGCTGCTGGAGCCGGAGATGCTGGAGGCGGTCGAGGCGGACGTCCACCTGGTCGGCACCCTGCTCACCCTCAACAAGGCCATGCCCGAGACGACCCGGGAGACCGCGCGGGCCGTCGTCCGCAAGGTCGTCGCGCAGCTGGAGCGGCGTCTGGCGACGCGGACCCGCGCCACCCTCACCGGTGCGCTGGACCGCTCGGCCCGGACCGCCCGCCCCCGCCACCGCGACATCGACTGGGGCCGCACCGTCCGTGCCAACCTCAAGAACTACCTGCCTGAGCACCGCACGGTCGTCCCCGAGCGGCTGATCGGTTACGGCCGTGCCGCGCGGTCCGTGAAGAAGGAAGTGGTGCTCTGCGTCGACCAGTCCGGCTCCATGGCCGCGTCCGTCGTCCACGCCTCGGTCTTCGGCGCGGTGCTCGCCTCGATGCGGGCCCTCGACACCCGGCTGGTCGTCTTCGACACCTCCGTCGTCGACCTCACCGAGCAGCTCGACGATCCGGTCGACGTCCTCTTCGGCACCCAACTCGGCGGCGGCACGGACATCAACCGCGCGCTCGCCTACTGCCAGTCCCGTATCACCCGCCCCGCCGACACCGTCGTCGTCCTCATCAGCGACCTCTACGAGGGCGGGATCCGCGACGGGATGCTCAAGCGGGTCACCGCGATGAAGGCGTCGGGGGTGCAGTTCGTCTGCCTGCTCGCGCTGTCCGACGAGGGGGCGCCCGCATACGACCGGGAGCATGCGGCGGCTCTGGCGGCCCTGGGCGTACCGGCCTTCGCCTGCACACCTGATCGCTTCCCGGATGTCATGGCCGCCGCAATCGAAAAGCGCCCCCTATTCATACCGGACATGCCGGAGCAACGGTGACGGGTCGTACCGAGGGTCCTTGCGGCGTGGCCGCCGGGGCGGGCAAGGTCGCCGTATCGCCCACGACGTGAGCGGCACCACGGATTCCGGGCCGTGGCCGCCCCCGTCCTCATGGGAAGCACTCCCCGTTTCCGTCGTCTCCGTCACCCCTGCCCGTGTACGCACGGTGCGTGGGTGACCGGCGCGCGGCGGGTACGGCGCACCCGCACCACGCACGTCCGACTTCTTCGGTGGCCGTCGCCAACGGGCTGCCGGGGAAGGCCAGTTGTGTGCCTGGACCGCCCCGCCACCGGGATCCGCCGCACGGGCGGGGCAGGACAGCCCGTCAGCTCCAGAAGCGAAGGATTGTCACCATGCGTCATCCCGTTCGCCGTTCCCTGGCCGTGGCCGCCGCCACTGTCGGCCTGGTCGCCTTCGGCGCGACCGCCGCCCAGGCCGACAGTGACTGGGTCCCCTCCGAAAGGACCGACCTGGGCGTCTTCCACGCCGTCACCGCCGCCGCCGACGGCGACACCGGCCGCGTCATCTGCGACCAGAACGGCGACTGCTGGACGGACCGTATCGACCCCACGGTCCCCAGCATCCCCGGCCGGCGCGGTTGAGCCCGTACGGAGACGCTTCGGCGTCAACGGTGCCGGTAGCGGCACCGTGGCGGTACGCCGGTGACGCCGTGCCGCCCTCTCACCGGCGCGCCTGAGCGCACCGGTGCCCTGAACCGCCGGGTGGTCCTCTGTGGGGGAGGATCACCCGGCCTCGGCGTTTCCGGACTCTCCGTGGCAAGCGGGCCGGCCCGTGTCGCAGGTAACGAAGTGTCATGTTTCCGCTGAATGTGCCGTACTCGACGGCGAATCACCGGTAAATCGAAAGCTGTTCGTACGCCATACCGGACATGGCGGAGGAACGTGACAGGAGCGCCGAGGGGACTTGCGGGTGCCCTGGCCCCTCGTGCAAGGATCGGGTCATCGCTTGATCACCCGTGACGAGAGCGACGCCGTGGCCTTGCCCGGCGTCCCCGTCCTTCTGGGAAGGCCCCTCCGTTGTCTGCTGTGTTCGCCGTGCCTGCCGCCGTGCGCCTGCCGCGCACCGTGGCCGTGCGGCGTGCGCTGCTGGCGGGGCTCTTCCTGGTGGGTTTCGTGGCCCTCGGCTTCGCCTTCGGCCCCGGCGCCCACGCGGACGACCGCACGGCGGGACTGCCGGGGACACCCTCCCCGGCGTCCGCCGGGTCGATCGCGGGACAGTCGTCCGACCAGCCGTCGTCACAGGTCAGGGCCGTGCCCGGGGACCGGACGACGGCCTCGCCCGCCAAGGCCACGGCCGAGGCGGCGGCACCGGTCCGGGCCGCCACCCGGACCGCGTCGCCGGACCACCTGGAGCCCTCCGGAACCGCGGTCACGCGGCAGGGAGCCCAGGCAGGCGCGGCGACCGAACACCAAGCACGGGCCGCGGCCGGTGACCTCGCCCACGCAGTACGGCCCGCCGCCGAGCGCGCCGTCCAGGTCGCCGACCCGGTGACCGGCGTCGTACGGCAGGTGGGCGACGCGGCGGGTGCCGTGCTGCCGCTGCCGTCCGGAACACACCCGGGGCACCCCGGGGACGGCGGCCGGCCGCAGCACGGCGGCGCTCCGCACGGAACCCCGCAGGGTGCCACGCGCCGCGTCGGACCTGCGAAGAAGGCGAACCCGTCGTACGTCGGCGGGGTGCGGGCGAAGGGTGCCGAGGGGGCGCGCAGCGCCACTCGTGCGCCGGGTGCACCGATCGGGGGCGGCGCGTCGGCGCCGCTTCCCAGAGTGACGTTCACCCCCGCCTCGTCGAGCATGGGCGACGGTCACGGTCCCCGTGGCGACCAGCACGCCGCATACGTGGCGGAGAGCGCGTGCACCGGGCGGGTGCCCGGCGGTGCGCACCGGGCGGAGGGCGCGCCGACGCGTCACCGTCCCCACGACATCCTCGAATTCCCGGGCTAGGGCGGACCGTTCCGCGTCTCTCCTGACCTGCCGCGCGGGGGCGGCACAGGTCTGCCCGTCACCCCCCTGAATCCGAAGGACTCTTCCCATGCGTATCGCCATCCGCCGTTCCATCGCCGTCGCCGCCACCGCCACCGGTCTGCTGGCCCTCGGTACCGTCTCCGCCAACGCCGCCGAACTGCCCGCCACTTCGGACCTGCCCGCCGTCGGCTCGCTCGCCGGCGCGGGGAAGAAGGTGCAGGACACCGTTCCCGCCCTCCCTGCCGAGAAGGGCCTCCCGGCCGGTCTGTCGAAGGCGGCGAAGAAGGCGCAGCACGCCATCCCCGCGCAGCACGGCGTCCCGGCCGACCTGTCGAACGCCGCCGAGAAGGCCCCGCGTTCGATCCCCGCGGTGCACGGCGTCCCGGCCGTCTCCGACCTGCCCGCCACCCCGCGCGTTCCGGCGGTCCCCGCCACCCCGCGCGTTCCGGCGGTCCCCGCCACCCCGCGCGTTCCCGGGGTCCCGGCGCTGCCCGCCACCGATGGTCTGGGCCCGGTCGTCAACGCCCTGGGCGGTGTCCACACCACGATCGCCAAGGGTGACCAGTACGGGCGTCTCCAGGAGGACCTGAGCCGCGCCGTCCCCGGCACCAACCTGGCCGACCTGACCAACCTGGCCTACCTCACCGGCCTGACCAACCAGGCCGACCTCACCGGTCTCACCAACCAGGCCGACCTCACCGGTCTCACCAACCAGGCTGACCTGACCGGCCGGATTCCGTCCGTTCCGGCGGTGCCCGCGACCCCCGGTCTGCCCAAGGTCCCGACCGTTCCCATGGTCCCGGCGATCCCGGCCGTCCCGGCCACCCCGACCGTTCCGGCCGTCCCGGCGCTGCCCGGTAAGCCCGCGCTGCCCGGTGCCTCCGGCTCCGTCGTCGACGCTGTGTTCGCCCTCGTCCTCCCGGCCACCGAGCGGACCGTCGACGGCGTGAACCAGGCCGCCGTGCGCGACATCGTCGTGACGCTGCTGCCCGCCGGAACCGTTCCCGCCGACCTGACCGACCCGGCCAACATCCCCGCGATCCCGGGTGCCTCGTCGGTCCCGTCCGTTCCCTCCGTCCCGTCCGTCCCGGGCGTTCCCTCCATCCCGGGCGTCCCGTCCGTGCCGTCGGTCCCCTCGGTCCCGGGCATCCCGGCCGGTGTGCCGTCGGTCCCCGGTGTCCCCGCCGGTGACACCGTGCCCTCGGTCCCGGGTGTCCCCGCCGGTCACACGGTGCCCGCGATCCCGGGTGTCCCCGCGCTCCCGGCTCAGGGCGTCTGACGGCGGTAACTCCGCGACCGTCCCCCTGCGCGGGTGACGTCGCCTCATGAACAGCCGGGTGGTCCTCTGTGGGGGAGGACCACCCGGCTTTCTCATGTCCGGGCCCGGGCCGACGGCGGCGACCCGGGCCCGGCCTCATGAACGGGCCCGGCCCCACCGCCGGGGCCGGCCCACCTCCAGCTCTACGAAGCGGGAGGGAACGGCTCGTGGGCCGTGGGCTGCTCCCCGCCGCCCTCCGTCTCCACGGCGTCGGCCGGTCCGGCCAGCCGGGCGCGGATACGGGCGCGCAGCGCGTCCATGGGGAAGCCGTGCGGGTCGACCTTCCCCGGCTGCCACTCCAGATGGCCGATGACGGAGCGCTCGCCCCAGCCGTGGGCGCGGCAGAGCGCCGCCGACGCCCGGACGATCGCCTGGATCTGGGCCTCGGGCCACGGGTCGTCGCCGTCACCGAGGTTGATGCACTCGAAGCCGTAGAAGTGCGGATTGCCGTCGGTGTCGGCGTCGTTGTCGGGCGGCAGCGCGCTCTCGCGGACGACGGCGCGCAGGACGTCGCCGTCGCCGAGCCCGGCGTGGTTGGCGCGGCCGTTGCCGACGAGGTGGATCTCGCCCGCCTTGTCGATCACCCCGTGGCAGAGCGGCCCGGGCAGATCGGACCGGCCTTCGTAGCAGAGGGCGACGGAATCGTCGGTGCCCGTGGTGGCGGTGTGGTGGATCATCACGCCGTTCAGCGGGCCCCAGGCGCCCTTCGCGTTGCGGTTGTGGGTGCGCCAGTCGCGTACCTCGTGGACGGTCAGCCCCTCGTCGCGCAACGCCTTGAGCAGGCCGGATGCGGTGAGCGGTGTCGCCATGAAACTCCCCCATGCAGTGGTGGTGGCCGTCGCCGGTCCGCGGCACCGAGGTACGACGGCCGGTACCGGACATCCGCGCGTCGGCCGTACGGGCGGGGGGGCGGCGCGGGCGCCCCGCCCCGCGCCCGCCCCCTGGCCTGGAACCAGGTGGACCCGCGGGGCGGCACCCGCGCCGTCGGGGGCGGGCGCCACACCCCGCGCCCCCCCCCGGG
>NZ_JBHYGX010000038.1:0-15209 GCF_042739975.1 Streptomyces sp. NPDC059080 | reverse complement strand
ACCCCCACATGTTGGGTGGGGGGCGGCGGGGGGGCCGGGCACGGTGTTTCCGGGGCCGGGGGCGGGCCCCCGGGGGGGGGGCGGTGGGGGGGGCGGGCGGGGGGGGGCGCCCGGCCCCGGGCCGGGCACTTCCCTTGTACCCAGGTGGACAGCGGGTAGTGCACCGGACCGTTGCGTGCCGTCCGCACCAGGCCGCGCCGCCCGGGGCGCGACCGCGCCGGGCGCCGTACGGACCGGTCCGTACGGGATCCGGCGCGCCGCCGTACCGGGTGGCCGGAATCGGGTGCGGATTTCGTGGGGGCGGCCATTCGGGCGGCGACGTGAGGCGTTCCACAGTGACGCGGCCGAGGGCCGGGAAACCGCCGGTCCGGGGCGTCTCTACGGGCGCTGCCTGGGCTTCTGTGACCGTAATCACCGCGCCAGCACGAGCTGTGATTTAGGGCCGCACCGTCCACGGCGATAACCTGCGAGACGGACATGCCGCGTATTCGGTCACCGTGTACGCCTCCCCTGTGACAGCGCCGTCACGTTGCCCTTCGCGGCACGCCCATCGCAGAGAACGACCCGCGATCACTACGGCGATTCTGAGAAGACAAGGGACGGACGCGCGTGGACCTGTTCGAGTACCAGGCGAGGGACCTCTTCGCCAAGCACGGTGTACCGGTGCTGGCCGGTGAAGTCATCGACACGCCTGAGGCAGCCCGCGAGGCGACCGAGCGTCTGGGCGGCAAGTCGGTCGTCAAGGCGCAGGTGAAGGTCGGCGGCCGCGGCAAGGCCGGTGGCGTCAAGCTGGCCGCCACCCCCGACGAGGCGGTCGAGCACGCGACCAACATCCTCGGCATGGACATCAAGGGCCACACGGTCCACAAGGTGATGATCGCGGAGACCGCTCCGGAGATCCTTGAGGAGTACTACGTCTCGTACCTCCTCGACCGCACCAACCGCACCTTCCTGGCCATGGCCTCCGTCGCCGGTGGCATGGACATCGAAGAGGTCGCGGCGACCACGCCCGAGAAGCTCGCCAAGATCCCGGTCGACGCCAACGACGGCGTCACCAAGGAGAAGGCCCGGGAGATCGTCGCCGCGGGCCAGTTCCCGGCCGAGGTCGCCGACAAGGTCGCCGACGTCCTGGTCACCCTCTGGAAGACCTTCGTCGCCGAGGACGCGCTCCTCGTCGAGGTCAACCCGCTGGCCAAGGTCGCCTCCGGTGAGGTCATCGCCCTCGACGGCAAGGTGTCCCTGGACGCCAACGCCGAGTTCCGCCAGCCGGAGCACGAGGCCCTGGAGGACAAGGCCGCGGCGAACCCGCTGGAGGCCGCCGCCAAGGCCAAGGGCCTGAACTACGTCAAGCTCGACGGCGAGGTCGGCATCATCGGTAACGGTGCCGGTCTGGTCATGTCGACCCTGGACGTCGTCGCCTACGCCGGTGAGAACCACGGTGGCGTCAAGCCGGCCAACTTCCTCGACATCGGCGGCGGCGCCTCCGCCGAGGTCATGGCGAACGGCCTGGAGATCATCCTCGGCGACCCGGACGTCAAGTCCGTCTTCGTCAACGTCTTCGGTGGCATCACCGCCTGTGACGAGGTCGCCAACGGCATCGTCCAGGCCCTGGAGCTGCTGAAGTCCAAGGGCGAGAACGTCAGCAAGCCGCTGGTCGTGCGCCTCGACGGCAACAACGCGGAGCTGGGTCGCAAGATCCTCAGCGACGCCAACCACCCGCTGGTGCAGCGCGTGGACACCATGGACGGCGCGGCCGACAAGGCCGCCGAGCTCGCGGCTGCGAAGTAAGGGACGAGGTCAGACACCACCATGGCTATCTTCCTCACCAAGGACAGCAAGGTCATCGTCCAGGGCATGACCGGTGCCACCGGCATGAAGCACACCAAGCTCATGCTCGGTGACGGCACCACGATCGTCGGCGGCGTGAACCCCCGCAAGGCCGGCGAGAAGGTCGACTTCGACGGCACCGAGGTGCCCGTCTTCGGTTCCGTCGCCGAGGCGATGGAGCAGACCGGCGCCGACGTCTCCGTCATCTTCGTGCCGCCGAAGTTCGCGAAGGCCGCCGTCGTCGAGGCGATCGACGCCGAGATCGGTCTCGCCGTCGTGATCACCGAGGGCATCGCGGTCCACGACTCCGCCGCCTTCTGGGCGCACGCCAAGACCAAGGGCAACAAGACCCGGATCATCGGTCCGAACTGCCCCGGTCTGATCACCCCCGGCCAGTCCAACGCCGGCATCATCCCGGGCGACATCACCAAGCCCGGCAAGATCGGTCTGGTGTCGAAGTCCGGCACGCTGACCTACCAGATGATGTACGAGCTGCGGGACATCGGCTTCACCTCGGCCGTCGGCATCGGTGGCGACCCGGTCATCGGCACCACCCACATCGACGCCCTGGAGGCGTTCGAGGCCGACCCGGAGACCGAGCTGATCGTCATGATCGGTGAGATCGGCGGCGACGCCGAGGAGCGTGCGGCCGACTTCATCAAGGCCAACGTCACCAAGCCGGTCGTCGGCTACGTCGCGGGCTTCACCGCGCCCGAGGGCAAGACCATGGGCCACGCCGGCGCCATCGTCTCCGGCTCCTCCGGCACCGCCCAGGCGAAGAAGGAGGCCCTGGAGGCCGCCGGCGTCAAGGTCGGCAAGACCCCGTCGGAGACCGCCCGCCTGGCCCGCGAGATCCTCGTCGGCTGACGGAAGTCCTTCCGGTGGCACCGGGCCCGTACCCCTCTGGGGGTGCGGGCCCGGTGCCGTTTTTCGTCAGTGGGCGGGTTCCGTCAGTGGGTGGGTGAGGTGGCGGCTGGGGTGGGTGGGGAGGCCGGTGGAGCGGGGTGGGGCGCCGGCGGGGTGACGGCCCGGGGCGCGGCTGGCCCTGGGGTGGCCGGTCCGGGGGCGGCGGGCCAGGGCGGTGCCGATCCGGGAGCGGCCGGTCCGGGCGGCGGGACCGCCCGGGGGGCGGCGCCCTTCTGCGGGGCGGCGGACGGGGCGGCGCCCGGGGCCGGCTGGGGGCCGGGGTGGCTGCCGCCGGGGGAGGGGCGGACGGGCTTGCCGTCCCCGGGGTCCCCGGAGTCCTCGGCGTCCCCGCGGTCGTCCGCCGCGTCGGACCCGTCGCCGTTCTCGGCGGACGGGGCGTCGCCGTAGCCGTCCGGGTCGCCGTCCGGGCCGGTGCCGGGCGCCGGGCTCCCCTGGGGGGCTCCGGCCGCGTCCCGGGGTGGCCGGTGGGTGCCCGGGGCCGTGGCGGGCCGGGCGGGGGCGGTCGCCCGGGGGTGGGCCGGGGGCGCGGGCGGTTCGTGCCATACGGCGGTGACCAGGGCGAAGACGGTGGTCGCGGCGAGCAGTCCGGACAGCCCGAGCACGCCGTGAGTCAGGCGGCGCACGCTCAGATCGCTGCCGTCGCGCACCACCTCGGCGGCGGGCGGCGCCACCGGCTGGGTGGCGGCGAGCGCCACGAGCCGGTCGTGCAGGATCGCGCCCTGCCGCTCCGGGGAGCAGCCGGACAGCTCCAGCTCGGGCACCCTTTCCGCCACCGTCGCCCGGGCGTGGGCCAGCCGTCCGGCCGCCGCCCGGGTGCTCGCCTCCACCTCGGCGGCGGTCGCGCCGAGCCCGAGGCCGACGCCGTCGTGCAGCACCAGGGCCCGCCGGTACGGGGCGGGCAGCTCCAGCAGCGCGCCCAGCAGCGCCCGGTCGTCGGGTCCGGTGGGCGGCGGCGCGGGCGCGGTGGGCGTCGGCCGGTCCGCCGCCCGGCTGCCGGCCCGCAGCCCGTGCCACGGCGACAGCGCGTACTCGTGGGAGGCGGCCCGCACCCAGCTCACCGGGTCCGGGGCCACGGCCACCTCGGGCCACCGCTGCCACGCCAGCCGGAACGCCCGCTCGACCGCCTCCTGGGCGCGCCGGGGCCGCCCGGTGAGCAGATACGCCTGCCGGATCAGCGCCTCCGCATGGCGCATGTACAGGGCGTCGAACGCGGCGACGGCGGCGGCGCCGGGGTCCTGCGCCGGGCCCGGCCCCGGACCGGTCCGTACGCCCGGCCGGGGCGGGGCGATGGTGATGACCGGGAACTCCATCGTGTCCGCGGGATCCCCGGTGAGGATCGGCAGCTCGGCGGTGTCGTCGAGAGAGGGGTCGGGGCGGGGGCCGTCCGCCCCGGTGTCGTGGCGTGCCGCCGGTGCGGTGCGGTCCGGTCCGGGTTGTGGATGCCGTTCCTCCGGCTCGGTGCCCGTCGTGGGGGTCGCGGGCGCCGATGGGGCGGTGTTCCGCCGGGCCGGGGAGCGTCGTGCGGGGCGCTCGGGGTGCCGTCGGCGCGGGTTCTGTCGTTTGCGGTGACTCATGCCGTCCTCTCCACGCGTCCCCGGCGCTCCGGCGGTACGCGGTACGTGATGCGCTGGGGGCCGCCGATCGAAGTGGCCTCTGGGTCGGTCAAGGGATCGCGAAATATCCGGAACACAAGACAGTGTGAAAAACCGAATAAGCAGATCATGTGCGACACGTCGGTCATTTGGTCACTACGCGGATGAATCGGGTGTTGTTGGCAGCATGGCGCCGTGAGCCAGCTGACCGACCGTGGCCCCGGACCGTTCCCGCGCGGCCGCCCCGCCGCGCCCTCCTCCGCGATCGGCGCGGCCCTCTTCGGCGGGGCGACGGCCGCCGGGCTCGGCCTCGGCGCGGTCACCGTCGCGGTGCTCCTGGTGTGGGTCGCCTCGCCCTACCCCGGCAGCGACCCGGCGGAGGCCCTGCACCTCGCCGCCGACCTGTGGCTGCTGGCGCACGGCGCCGACCTGGTCCGCACCGTGACGCTCACCGGAGTACCGGCCCCGGTGGCGCTCACCCCGCTGCTGTTCGGCGCGCTGCCCGTCTGGCTGCTCCACCGGGCCGCCCGCCACCTCCTCGCCGACCCGGACGACGACGGCCCCGAGGACGCCTTGCCCGCGCACCTGGAGGCGTCGCCGGGCGCCCGGCTGGCGGCCCTGTTCGCCGGATATCTGCTGGTCGCGGCCGGTGCCGTGGTCTACGCCTCGACGGGCCCGCTGCGCGTCGACCCGGTCAGCGCCGCGCTCTGGATCCCCGCCGTCGCCGCCGGAACCCTGGCCCTCAGCGCCTGGTACGGGCACGGGTGCCCGGGGCCCGCAGCCCGGTGGGACGAGGTACTGCCCCCGGGCGTGCGTACCGCACTGGGGGGCGCACGGGGCGTGGCGGTGCGCCGGGCGGCCACCGCCGCCACCCTCGCCCTGCTCGGCTCCGGCGCGGTGCTCACCCTCGTCGGCCTGGTCCTGCACGCCGAGTACGCCCGGCGCGACCTCCTGGCCCTCGCACCGGACTGGTTCGGCCGCGGCACCGTGCTGCTGCTCTGCCTCGCCCTCCTCCCCAACGCGGCCGTCTGGGGCGCCGCCTACGCCCTCGGGCCCGGTTTCACCGCGGGCGCGGGCGGCCTCGCGGGCCCGCTGGGCACCTCGGCCCCACCGGCCCTCCCGCACTTCCCGCTCCTCGCCGCCCTCCCGGAACCGGGCCCCGGCACGCCGCTGACCTGGTCCGTCGCCGCCGGTCCGGTCCTCGCGGGGGTGCTGCTCGGCCGGTACGTGGCCCATGCCGCGGCCTGGGCGGACGCCGGGGAACCCTGGCGGCGCCGGACCACCCTGGGCGTGGCGGCCCTCGCGGCCGGGGCCTGCGGCGCCGCGACGGCGGCGCTCTCCGCGCTGTCGGGCGGCGCCCTGGGTACCGCGAGCCTCGCCCTGTTCGGCCCGACCTGGTGGCAGACCGGCCTCGCCGCCACCGGCTGGACCACCCTGATCGGCCTCCCGTGTGCGCTCTTGCTGCGTGCATGCCGCCTCCATGCCCAGCGGAAGCGGGAGCGGCACGGGGAGGGAGCGGTGCCTGCGGTACCGGCGCCTGCTGGGCCGTACGCGGAGGAGACGGCCTACGCCGGGGACGAGGCGGCCACGTCCGCACAGAGGCGCCGGTCCCGCCGCACGGGCGGCGAGGAGGGCGGCCCGGACCACGCCCGGCGGCCCGGGCGGCAGGCCCGGCGCGCGGCGCGAAAGGCGCGAAAGGCGCAGAAGGCGCAGAAGGCGCAGAAGGCGGGGAAGGCGGGGAAGGCCGCGAAGCCGGAGCGGAAGGCCGCGAAGGCGGAGCGGAAGGCCGCGAAGGCCGAGCAGGCGGGTGCCGAGCGGCAGAACGCTGACCCGGCGCCGCCCGACCCATACGGACTCGGCATCCTCGTCCACCGCTTCGACCCCTGGCACGAGGCCGACAACCGGGCGGCCCGCTGGGCGGAGCTGCGGGCCTGCTCGGAGCCGCCGGAGCACGAAGCGGAGGACGACCCGCCGGAGCACGAACCGGAGCACGAAGCGGAGGACGACCCGCCGGAGCACGAACCGGAGCACGAAGCGGAGGCCGACCCGCCGGAGGGCGCCGCGAGGGCCGACGCGGCCGAGGGCGCCGACGCGGCCGACCCGGCCCCGGAGGAGCGGCGAGCCCCCTGACGCGGCCGGTGGTCCGGCGTTCGCGTCAGGGGGCTCGGAGTAGCCCTGAGCAACCAGGGCAATCGGCTCACCGCCCCACGGCTACTCCTCCTGGGAACCCAGCAGCGGCCGGAACTCCTTCGGGAGGAGCTTTTCGCAAGACTTGGCGGAGGCGCGGGTCAGGGCGTCGTCGACGCAGGTGAAGTAGTCGTGATAGGCGAGCTTCACGAAGAAGGTCGCCGCCACCATCAGCAGCGCCAGGGACGCGGTGACCAGGCCGCTGACCGCCGCCGTGGTCTGCGGCCGGGTGGAGCCCGGCGCGGCCTGGCCGGTGCCGGCGGCGGACGGTGTCGGGCGGCCCTCCATGGCCGCCGTCGTCGCCGCGGCGGACGGCCGCCCGGCGCGCGGCTTGGCGCGCAGCGAGCTGATCCCCCAGTAGAGGGCCAGCGCGCCGAGCAGCAGCGCGACCTCCGGGAGGCTGAACAGGGCGAAGAAGAACGCCCACAGGCCGGCGAGCAGGGCGTAACGGGCGCGCCGCTGCGCCGGGTCGGTCGGGTCCCAGCGCAGTCCGCCGGGGCGTCCCTCGGGACCGCTCTGCCCGGTGGGGCGCCCGGGGCGGTTGCCGAAACCGCCGCTCTGCCGCCCCGGCTGCCGACTGCTCCACTGACTGCCCCACGCCGGGGGCCCGTCCTCGCCCTGGCCGCCCTCGGGGGGCGAACCCTGGGAGCCGTCCTGCCCCGCCCGTCGGCGCGGCTGCCACTCCTGGTCGGGGGCGCCCTCGGGCGGCGGCGCGAAGGGGTTGCGCTCCTGCGAGTCGGAGTCGGAGTCGGAGCCGGGGCCGGTGCTGGTGCCGGTGTCCGTACCGGAGCCGGAGCCGGAGCCGGAACCCGAGTCCGTACCGGAGCCCGAGCCGGAGCCCGCACCGGACCCGGAGCCCGTACCGGACCCGGCCCCCGGGCCCGTACCGGCCCCGGAGTCCCCAGGCTCCCCCGAACGCAACGCGAGGCCGCCGCCCCCCGGCCGTACAGCCAGGCCGTTGGTGACGGGAAGCCGCAGGGAGGAGGGAACGGAAGAAGCAAGGGCGGAGGAAAGGACGCCCTCTCCCGGCAGCCGGGCTGTCCCGGGGGACGTCGCGGGCAGCGGGAGGAGGGGGGCCGCGCGGCGGCGTCGGTCCGGCATCTGGAGTGAGTCTTCCCTTGTCTCGGCCGCCCTTCCGGCCGGTCGGCCGGGGGGACGAGCACCACGAACTGCATGCGTTCCTGCGCCCGACGCTACCTCCCGTGCCCGCCCCCGTCCCGTGGGGGCCGCTCGGTGTGCCGGTATCGTTGCTGACGGTCGGCCCCTTCGTAGGGTTCCCCGTATTTACGCGACCCATGGCTTCGTACGACCGCACAAAGGCGCCGGACGGGACCGTCGGGCGGCGTGCGGGTGCCGGCCCGCAGCACCGCACGCCCACCGCACCGCAGCAGCACCACGCGAGAAAGACCCCCATCGTGGACCCCCTTCTCCCCCCGCGCCGCCCGGACGCCGAGGCGTCCCCGGTCCGGCTCGTCGTCCTCGTCTCCGGCTCCGGCACCAACCTCCAGGCGCTGCTGGACGCCATCGCCGAGGCGGGGCCCGCCGCGTACGGCGCGGAGATCGTCGCCGTCGGCGCCGACCGTGAGGCCATCGCGGGTCTGGAGCGCGCCGAGCGCGCCGGGCTGCCCACCTTCGTCTGCAAGGTCCGAGACCACGCCTCCCGCGCCGAGTGGGACGCCGCGCTCACCGCCGCCACCGCTGCCCACGCGCCGGACCTCATCGTCTCCGCCGGGTTCATGAAGATCCTCGGGCCGGAGTTCCTGGCCCGCTACGGCGGCCGGGTGGTCAACACCCACCCCGCCCTGCTGCCCAGTTTTCCCGGGGCCCACGGCGTACGCGACGCGCTCGCGTACGGCGCGAAGGTCACCGGGTGCACCGTCCACTTCGTCGACGAAGGCGTCGACACCGGGCCGATCATCGCGCAGGGCGTGGTCGAGGTCCGCAACGAGGACGACGAAGCCGCGCTGCATGAGCGCATCAAGGAAGTCGAGCGCACTCTGCTCGTCGAGGTCGTGGGGCGTCTGGCCCGTCACGGCTACCGCATTGAGGGACGAAAGGTATGTATCTCTTGACCGCCACCGCCGAAGACAGCAAGCGGCCGATCCGCCGCGCTCTGGTCAGCGTCTACGACAAGTCCGGCCTGGAGGAGCTGGCGCAGGGGCTGCACGCGGCCGGTGTCCAGCTGGTGTCGACCGGCTCGACCGCCGGGAAGATCGCCGCCGCCGGTGTGCCGGTCACCAAGGTCGAGGAGCTGACCGGCTTCCCCGAGTGCCTGGACGGCCGGGTCAAGACGCTGCACCCCAAGGTGCACGCGGGCATCCTCGCCGACCTGCGGCTGACCGAGCACCAGAAGCAGCTCGCCGACCTCGGCGTCGAGCCGTTCGACCTGGTGATCGTCAACCTCTACCCGTTCCGGGAGACCGTCGCCTCCGGCGCCACCCCGGATGAGTGCGTCGAGCAGATCGACATCGGCGGCCCCTCCATGGTCCGCGCCGCCGCCAAGAACCACCCGTCGGTCGCCGTCGTCGTCAACCCCGCCCGCTACGGAGAGGTCCTGGCGGCCGTCGCGGAGGGCGGCTTCGGGCTCACCGCCCGCAAGCGGCTCGCCGCCGAGGCGTTCCAGCACACCGCCGCCTACGACGTGGCCGTCGCCTCCTGGTTCGCCGCCGACTACGCCGCCGCCGACGACTCCGGCTTCCCCGACTTCCTCGGCTCCGCCCTGGAGCGCAAGAACGTCCTGCGCTACGGCGAGAACCCGCACCAGGGCGCCGCGCTCTACCTCGACCCGGCCGCGCCGGGCGGCCTCGCCGACGCCGAGCAGTTGCACGGCAAGGAGATGTCGTACAACAACTTCACCGACACGGACGCCGCGCGCCGTGCCGCGTACGACCACGACGAGCCGTGCGTGGCGATCATCAAGCACGCCAACCCCTGCGGCATCGCGATCGGCGCGGACGTCGCCGAGGCGCACCGCAAGGCCCACGAGTGCGACCCGCTCTCCGCGTTCGGCGGCGTCATCGCCGTCAACCGCCCGGTCAGCAAGGCGATGGCCGAGCAGGTCGCGGAGATCTTCACCGAGGTCATCGTGGCGCCCGGCTACGAGGACGGCGCGCTGGAGGCGCTGACCAGGAAGAAGAACATCCGGGTGCTGCAGGTGCCCGGCGCCCCGACGGCACCCGTCGAGGTCAAGCCGATCGACGGCGGCGCGCTCCTCCAGGTCACCGACCGCCTCCAGGCCGACGGCGACGACCCGGCCGCCTGGACGCTGGCCGCGGGCGAGCCGCTGACCGACGGTGAGCTGGCCGAGCTGGCCTTCGCCTGGCGCGCCGGGCGGGCGGTGAAGTCCAACGCGATCCTGCTCGCCAAGGACGGCGCCACCGTCGGCGTCGGCATGGGCCAGGTCAACCGCGTCGACTCCGCCAAGCTCGCCGTCCAGCGCGCGGGCGAGGAGCGGGCGCGCGGCGCGTACGCCTCCTCCGACGCGTTCTTCCCCTTCCCCGACGGCTTCGAGGTGCTGGCCGAGGCGGGCGTCAAGGCCGTGGCGCAGCCCGGCGGTTCGATCCGCGACGAGCAGGTCGTCGAGGCCGCCAGGAAGGCCGGCGTGACGATGTACTTCACGGGGACGCGGCACTTCTTCCACTGAGCCGGAACCCGCACGGGCCGCGCATCCCCCGTGGGATGCGCGGCCCGCGAGCGTACCGGCGTCCGACGGTGTCAGTAACGCGGTCGGTTGAACCACGCCTTGGCGTCGCCCTTCGAGGTGAAGGCGACGACCATGATGCCCATCACGGTGTGGATCAGGCCCAGCGGGAAGACGCAGAAGCTGACCACCAGGGTCGCCGCGCCGAAGACGGTGGCGCCGATCCGGACGCCGTTGCCGCCGCCGGCGAACTGCAGCGCCAGTGCGACGGCCAGCACCGTGAAGATCGTGATGACCACGATCAGGGCGATCAGCAGGCCCTTGCCGAGGTTGGCCGCGGTGAGGTCGTCGCTCTGGCGGGCGCTGCGCGCCGCCTTGCTGACCGCGCCGAGGCCGGTCACCGCCAGGCACAGACCGACGAGGTTCAGCACGGCGAGCACGAACAGCAGCACCCGCGCGGCCTTCACCCCACCGGGCATACCGGTGAGCGGCGGCTGCTGCATCCCGCCCGGCGGCATCCCGCCCGGCGGCATCCCGCCGCCCGGGTACGGGCCGTAGGGCGCGGGCGGCTGCTGAGGGTAGTGGTACCCCGGCTGGGGGGCGGGCGGCTGGCTGTAGGGGTTCTGGTTCGGATAACTCACGAGCGGTGTCCTTCAGGCGGGGTGGCCGGTGGTCCGGGGCGCGGTGGCCGGCCCTCATGGCGCCGCGAAGGCCCCGGCCGCAGGGCGGCGAGGGCCTTCGGGACGACGCGGGGAGCGGCCCCGCTCCGGCTCACTGGGTCTTGACGACGACCGAGCTGACGATCTTGTCGGCGAAGGTCTGGGACTTCTCGTCCCACAGCGGCCACCAGTAGCCCAGACCGCACAGCGGACCGTCCACGGCGTGGCAGATCTTGCGGAGGAAGGCCATACCGAAGCCGAGCGGCTGACCGGTCGACTCGCTGACCAGCTTGATGTGCAGCGCCTTCTTACCGGGCGTCTGGCCGGTGCTGCCTTCCTTGGAGATCAGGAAGATGCCCGCGCCGAGCGTGACCAGGCCCGCCAGGGCGATCAGCAGGATCGTGAAGGCCGGCATGCCGGTGGACGCGGAGTGGAGGGCATCGTTGGCGCACTGGGTGTCGCCCGGCGCACAGTTGTTGATGTCCGTCTGCACCGAGCTGGCCGACGAGGCGGCGACGATGATCGCGATGATGTAGAGGACGGCCGGCACGGCGAAGATGATCAGGCCGTCGATCAGGTACGCGCCGACGCGGGCGCCC
The DNA here is from genome assembly GCF_042739975.1 of Streptomyces sp. NPDC059080. Lineage (NCBI taxonomy): Bacteria > Bacillati > Actinomycetota > Actinomycetes > Kitasatosporales > Streptomycetaceae > Streptomyces > Streptomyces sp. NPDC059080. The sequence continues at coordinate 3,778 of NZ_JBHYGX010000038.1, read as the reverse complement.
CAGCTCGCGTAGCCCGTCGGCATACCGGGCATGCCGGGCTGGCCGGGGTAGCCGCCCTGCTGCGGGTAGCCGCCGTAGCCCTGCTGCGGCGCCTGCTGCTGCGGGTAGCCGTAGGGCTGCTGCTGGGGAGCGGCGGGCTGCTGCTGCGGGTAGCCGTAACCGGGCTGGCCGCCCTGCGGCGGGACCGGCGGCTGCTGGCCGTACGGGGCCTGCGGCGGCTGCTGCGGCTGCTGGCCGTACGGGTTGTTCGGGTCGCCGAAGCTCATGTGGTGTTTTCCTCCGTTGGGTCAGTGGGGGACGACGCGGCGCGACTTCGGAGGAATACAGGTTGTTTCACTTGGCTTGCCCCCGATGATGCCTGCGGCACTGGCCGACAATCCTTCTAGCTGCCGATGAACGTTGTCCAGTCGCGACGGGAAGGTGTTGTGCAAGTGCAATGATCAAATTCTACTTTTCGGGCGCCGACCAGCCCTGACGGGGTCCGGCGGGCCCTGATTGGAACGCGACCGCCTCCATCCGGGAGGATGGGGGTATGAGCGCCCAGATTCTCGATGGCAAGGCCACCGCCGCAGCGATCAAGTCCGAACTGACCGAGCGGGTGGAAGCGCTGAAGGCCAAGGGCGTGCAGCCCGGCCTCGGCACCGTCCTGGTCGGCGACGACCCCGGCAGCCGCTGGTACGTCAACGGCAAGCACCGCGACTGCGCACAGGTCGGCATCGCCTCCCTCCAGCGCGAGCTGCCCGCGAGCGCCACCCAGGAGGACATCGAGGCGGTCGTCCGGGAGCTGAACGACAACCCCGAGTGCACCGGCTACATCGTCCAACTGCCGCTTCCCAAGGGCATCGACACCCACCGCGTCCTCGCGCTGATGGACCCGGCCAAGGATGCCGACGGCCTGCACCCGATGAGCCTGGGCAAGCTCGTCCTCGGCGAGACCGGCCCGCTGCCCTGCACCCCGTACGGCATCGTGGAGCTGCTGCGCCGCCATGGCGTGCAGATCAACGGCGCGCATGTCGTCGTGGTCGGCCGCGGCATCACCATCGGGCGCCCGATGCCGCTGGTGCTGACCCGCAAGTCGGAGAACGCCACGGTCACGCAGTGCCACACGGGCACCCGTGACCTGTCCGCGCACCTCAAGCAGGCGGACATCATCGTCGCCGCGGCCGGTGTGCCGCACCTCGTCAAGCCCGAGGACGTCAAGCCGGGCGCGGCCGTCCTCGACGTCGGCGTCAGCCGGGACGAGAACGGCAAGATCGTCGGCGATGTGCACCCAGGCGTCACCGAGGTCGCCGGCTGGGTCGCGCCGAACCCGGGCGGCGTCGGCCCGATGACCCGCGCCCAGCTGCTGGTCAACGTCGTCGAGGCGGCCGAGCGCGCGGCCGGCTGACCGACGGGCGAACGACCACCCACGAACCGAGGACGACGGACGGCACGACGATGAACACGGAGGGACAGGCGGCCATGGGCGATGCAGCGCACCCGGACGGCGCGTCCGGGCCCCGGCGCCTGACGCGCCGCTTCCCGCAGCTGACGAGGGACACCGCACGCCCGCAGGGCGGCGGCCGGGCCGCACCGGGTGGCTCCCTGGCACCGGCCCGCCAGTGGCCGCTGCTCTCGGTCATGGGCGGCGTCGGCCTCGGGCTGCTGCTCGTCGCGCTGGACGTGTCCCGGATCGGGGCGCTCGTGATCGGCCTGTCCCTGCTGGGCGGTGCCGCACTGCGCTGGGCGCTGCCCTCGGTGGGCATGCTGGCGGTCCGCTCGCGCTTCACGGACATGCTCACGTACGGCGTGCTGGGCTTCGTGATCGTGATCCTGGCGATGATGATGCAGCCCAAGCCGTGGCTTCACCTGCCGTTCCTTGAGGATCTGGTGCACCTCACGGTCCGGTAGGCCGGGCCTCGGGTATCTGGTGGCGGGCCGCCTTCTCCTTTGGGGGAGGCGGCCCGTTGTGTTTGGGGGAGGCGGCCCGTTGCGCTGTGGCGGGGCGGGGCGGGGCGGGGCCGGGCGGTCGGCATCGGGACCGGGACCGGGGGTCCGTCCACCAGTCCGTACGCACCGGCCGGTGGCTCCGGGGCAGGCCGGTGCCTCGGGTATGGCGCCCCCGTCGACCTGTCGGGACGGCTGGGCCGGGGTGCGGGACGGGGCCGGGCGCGGGGCCCGGGAAGGGAGCGCGGAGCGCGGGCGTGTGGGGCCCCGAACGCGCCGGGAAGGCCCTCACAGCCCCCGTTTCCGCCGCTCACCCGGCGTGGAAATCTTGGTATTTGTAGGCAGATGGAGGCGCCTCCTTGCCGGGAGACACCGCATGCCTATGGGGTGAACATGGCGCGTTGGCAGGAACTGCCCGTCCCTCTGGACCACCGGGTGCGACAACTCGCGGTACGGATACGGACGCTGAAGGACCGCAGCGGGCTGAGCCTCACCGCCCTCGCGGCGCGGACCCCGTACAGCCGCGCGTCCTGGGAGAGCTACCTCAACGCCGAGCAACTGCCGCCGCGCAACGCCATCGAGGCGCTGGCGCGGGTCTGCGCGGCCGACCCCGTACGGCTGTTGGCGCTGTGGCGGTCGGCCGCCGAGGCGTGGGAGGAGCGGTACCTGCCCCCGGTCGCCCGGTACGGGGCGCCGGACCGGCCCGTGGTGCCCGCCCAACTGCCCCGCTCCGGGGCGCCGCAGCCGGTCGACGGCGGTGAGGACGGCGGCGACGGCGGCGTACGGCCCAGGGTGGTGGGGGTGCTGGGCGGCGTGGTGCTGGCCACGTTCGTCGCCGGGCTGCTGGCGGGCCGCCCCTGGCTGGGCCCGGAGGCGGCCGATGCGGTGCAGGGCGTGTTCACCGTCCGACGTGGCCAGGAGCGCGGCTGTGTGGTCATCCGCAGCGGCGGCTTCCTGCACGCCGGGCACAGCCGTACCGACGTCCGGCTGCTGGACGTCGGCAGCACCGGCTGGGAGGTCGTCGAGGCGCAGTGCCTGCTGCGCCACCGCGGCTACAGCGCGGGCGCCGCCGACGGCGTCTACGGTCCGCGGACCCAGCGCGCGGTCCGCGCGTTCCAGAAGGCGTCGGGGCTGACCCAGGACGGCGTCGTCGGGCCGGACACCTGGGGGGCGTTGCGGCGATGAGTGACGGGCCGCGCCTGGGGGCGGCGGGACCCGCGCTCCAGCCTGCTGGGTTGCATCCGTACGGGTCCGGGCGACCACCTGTAGGGACCCCGCAGGGGGAGCGCCGCGTGCGGGGCCGTGAGCGCCGGGGGCGTGCGCGGCGGCCGGGGGCGCCTGGTTCGATGGGGCGGGGATGTGATGAACGGCCGGTGCCGGTGGGCGGCCCGGGGACGGACGGTGACCCGTACGGCGCGACGCACGCGTACGGGGGAGAGGGGGAGGCATGCCGCGCTGGCGGGCGCTTCCGGAGGAACTGGAGCCGGAGATAAGGGATTTCGTCCGGCAGTTGCGCGGCGTCGTGGACCGCGCCGGGCTGAGCGTGTCCGACGTCGCGGAGCAGACCGGCACGCCCCGCGCCGACTGGGTGCGCCACCTCGACGGACGGCAGCCGCCGCCGCGCGAAGCGGTCGCCGCGCTCGCCCGGGTGGCCGGGGTGCCCGCCGCGCACCTGGCCGCCATGGGGGAGGACGCCGCGGCGGCCTGGCGGCACCGGGCGGAGCGCGGCGACGGCCCGCCCGGTGACGGCGCGCGGGGCGGTCACCGGCGCCGCACCCTCCTGGCGGCGGGTGCGGGCGGCGCGCTGCTGGTGGTGGCCGCCGCGGGGGTGGTGGGACGGCCCGGCCGCCGG
>NZ_JBHYGX010000037.1:57231-58822 GCF_042739975.1 Streptomyces sp. NPDC059080 | reverse complement strand
GCGCCGGGCGGGCGTGCGGCGCCGGGCGGGCGTGCGGCGCCGGGCGGGCGTGCGGCGCCGGGCCCGGCTGCGGTCTCCGGGCTCCGTCGGGTGCCGCTTCGCCCCGGACTGAGACCGATCGCCCTGCCCGCCGGTTCCGTCGGGGTTGCCCGCTTCCACCGCGGTTTCGCAGGCTCTGCGGGTGTTCCCGCCCTGGTCGCGCCGCATTGTCAGTACCTCGCGTCATGATGGGGTAGGTCGTCGGGCGACGGCGAGCGGGCTGCGGTCAGGGGCGGTCCGCGTCGGGGGCGGTTCCCGCGTTCTCGCGGTTGGGGAGGTGCAGTGGCGGCGTACGACTGCGACGTGCTGGTGATCGGTGCGGGCATCGTCGGACTCTCGACGGCCCATGCCCTCACCCGCGCCGCGCCGGGGCTGCGCGTGAAGGTCCTGGAGAAGGAGTCCGGCCCGGCCCGGCACCAGACCGGCCGCAACAGCGGCGTGATCCACAGCGGTATCTACTACCCGCCCGGTTCCCTCAAGGCCCGCTACGCCCTCCAGGGGTCGGCCGAGATGGTCGCGTTCTGCGCCGAGCACGGCATCCCGCACGAGGTCACCGGCAAGCTGATCGTCGCCACCGACCGCGCGGAGCTGCCCCGGCTGCACGCCCTCATCCAGCGCGGACGCGAGCACGGCCTACCCGTACGCGAGCTGGGCCCCGCCCAGATCACCGCCTATGAGCCGGAGGTGCGCGGTCTCGCCGCCATCCACGTCGGCACCACCGGCATCTGTGACTTCGGCGCCGTCGCCCGCACCTTCGCCCGCCTCGCCCAGGAGGCCGGTGCCGAGATCGCGTACGGCGCCGAGGTGACCCGTATCGGCCGCCGCCCGGGCCGGGTCGCCGTCGCCACTGCGGACGGTACGGTCCACCGCGCCCGCGCCCTGGTCAACTGCGCCGGTCTGCACAGCGACCGCATCGCGCGGCTGGCTGGCGACGACCCGGGCATGCGGATCGTGCCGTTCCGCGGCGAGTACCACCTCCTCGCCCCGGAGCGCGCCGGGCTCGTCCGGGGCCTGGTCTATCCCGTCCCCGATCCGGCGTTCCCGTTCCTCGGCGTCCATCTGACCCGCGGCATCGACGGCGCCGTCCACCTCGGCCCGAACGCCGTCCCGGCCCTGGCCCGCGAGGGCTACGACTGGCGCACCCTCCGCCCCGCCGAGCTGGCCGCCACCCTCGCCTACCGCGGCTCGTGGCGGATAGCCCGCCGCCACTGGCGGTACGGCGCGGGCGAGCTGCACCGCTCGCTCTCCCGCCGCGCCTTCACCACCGCCGTGCGCCGCCTCCTGCCCGCCGTCACCGAGGCGGACCTGCGCCCGGCCCCCGCCGGTGTCCGCGCCCAGGCCGTCCTCCCCGACGGCACCCTCGTCGACGACTTCCTCTTCGCCGAGTCCCCCGGCATCGTCCACGTCCTCAACGCCCCGTCCCCGGCGGCCACGGCGTCGCTGCCTATCGGGCGGGAGATCGCGGGGCGGGTGACGGCAGTGCTGGACCGGCGCTGAACGCGGACGTGGGGGGCGGCGGCGGGGGGCCCCGCGACTACGTCTCCCCGGACGG
>NZ_JBHYGX010000037.1:22916-57221 GCF_042739975.1 Streptomyces sp. NPDC059080 | reverse complement strand
GGGTGTTGTGGGGGGGGGGGTGGGGGGTGCTGTGGGCCGCGGGGGTTCCCGGCGGGGGGGGGGGTGGGGGGTGCGGGCCCCCCCCCCCCCACGCGGTGCTCACGGGCGGCGGGCCGCCCGGCGGCGGGTCGTCAGCCGGCGGGTCGTCAGTCGGCGGGTCGTCAGTCGGCGGGGACGGCGACCGGGGAGGCGTTCGACGCCTTGTAGGCGCGGAGGAACGGCTGGAAGGTCGAGGGCGATTCCCCTTCGATGTACAGCACGCGTTCGTTGCCGTCCCACTTCATCGACATGTTCGGCCCGGACGGCAGATCGTGCTTCTCGTCGTAGAGCGTGCCGATGACCTCCGCCTTGCCGTCCCGCAGCCCCAGCGACATCAGTTCGGGATCCTGCGTGCCGAGGTGCGAGGGCGTGCCGTGGGAGGCGCCGACCGCGATGACGTCCTCCCCGTCGAGGGTCACGGCCGCCGTACCGGACCGCTTCCACAGGAGCTTGCCGGTCTTCAGGTCGACGGCAGCCATCCCGGCGCCGTTGCCGTACGTCGTGACCAGCACCCAGGAGTCCTCGTCGACCATGGTCGTCCGGGGCTTGAGGTCCAGGTTGTCGAGGTCGCCGGTCAGCTCGATGGTCTTCTCCGGCTTCGGCCTGCTCTCCGTGTCGTACGTCCGCAGGACCCGCTTCTCGTTCACGCCGCCCGCGCTCATCAGGATGACCAGCGGGGTGTCGGAGAGGATGCGGTCGATCTCCAGCTTCTCGTGGGGGACGGTCAGGTTGAAGCTCTCCAGCTCGTGGTTCTGGATGGTCAGCTCCCGGCGCGGCTTGCCCTTCGAGCAGTCGCTGACGCGTGCCAGGTACTCGGCGCTCATCCCGAACGACGCGGTGCAGTGGCCGGCAGGCCACTTCAGGCTCCACCTGCCGGCGCCGCCGGAGATGGCGTAGCCGGAGTAGGTGTCGCCGATGGCCACCACGACCTCGCGGGAACTGATGCCGACGAGCGGCCGGTCCTCCGCCTGACGGCCCTTGAGGTTCCGCACCCAGAGGGTGTGGCCGGTGTGGGTGTCGAAGACGGAGAGGTACGAGCAGTCGCCGCCGCCCGAGTCGAAGACCGCGACGCCGACGCCGTCACTGTTCGGCTCCGCGGGCAGCGCGCAGACCGCGCCGGCGCCCTTCGGGGTCTCCAGCTCCCATTCCTTCTTGCCGGTCTGGTCGTTGTAGGCGCGCACCCCGTCCTTGTCGCCGTAGACGAGGGCGCCGTCGGTCATCCACATCGACCGCATGCCGAGTTCGTCCTTGGGCGGGTTGTCGCTCTTCTTCAGACCGGCGTTCCACAGCTGCCCCATGGCGAGCGGCGGCTTCTGCTCCGCCCCGTCGTCGGAACCGCCCGCGAGCAGGAAGTAGCCCCCGACGCCGAGGGCCAGCACGACGACGAGCACGAGCGCGAGGATCGCCGCCAGCGGCACCCCACGCCGCGGCCCGCCCGGCGGCACCGGCCCACCCGGCATCCCGCCGGGTCCCTGCCCGAATGCCGCCCCACCCTGCGGCATCTGCCCGAAGCCCGGCGGCGGGTAGGCCGCACCGCCCGGGCCGACCGTCGGTCCACCGGGCGGCGGGTACGGGCCCGGGGCTCCGGGGTGCTGGGGGTATGCGCCGGGGACGGCCTGCGGGTGCGGGGCGCCCTGGGGCGCGCCGTACGGGCCGGGCACTCCGGGCTGGGGGCCGGGCGCTCCGGGATGCGGAGCGGGCTGGCCGGGCGCGGCCTGCGGTGCGCCGTACGGTCCCGGGTGGCTCTGGGGAGCCGGAGGCTGCTGCGCGCCGTACGGGCCCGGCGGCGGCACCGGCGGGGCGCCGGGCGTGGGCTGCCCGGGGGGCTTGGCGACGGAGAGCTGCATGGTTCCGGCGGGAGGAGCAGGTGGCTGCTGGTCCGGGGCCTGCGGCGGACCCGCGGGGGGCTGCTGGACGGCGGCCAGCTTCATGGTCCCGGCGGGACGCGCGGGGGCGGGCTGGCCCGGGGCCTGCGGCTGCGGCTGGGGCTGGGGCTGGGGCTGGGGCTGGCCCTGAGCCTGCGGCTGGTCCGGGGCCTGGGCCGGGGCCTGCGGCTGGGGCTGGGGCTGGTCCGGGGGCGGTTGGGCTGACCCGGGCTGGGGGGTTGTGGGGGTGGCGCCCGGTATGGGAGCGGGGGCGGGCGTGCCCGGGGTGGTGCCAGGTGCGGGCGTGCCCGGAACAGCGCCCGGGGCGGCGCCCGGGGCGGGCGTGGCGCCCGGGGCGGCGCCCTGCCCCTGCCCCTGATCCGGTTCGGTGGGCCGGCCGGGCCCGGAGCCCGGTGGCTCTCCCTGCGGATGAGCCGCGTTCCCTTGGTCCTGCGTCATTCCGGCCGACCCCCTGTTGTCTTCGCGTGGCGGCCACGCATCGTATGCAGCCCACTGCATAGCGCGCCAACCGCCCCCTGGGCGGGGTCGTACCCCGGGAGGAGAGGGACTTCAGGCGCTCCAGTCGCTCCAGGCGCTCCAGGTCATGCCCACGCCCCGCCGTTCCCTCCCCCCGGCCCGTAGAATCTCCGGACTGTGTCCGAGAACCCCCGCACCCCCGAGTCCGGCAGCCAGGAAATCAGCGTCCCGGAAGGCGCCGCCCCGTCCCCGGCGGACGGCATCCCGGCCGACGGCACTGCGAGCCACGGCAACGCGATCGACGGCGCCCCGGAGTCCGGCGACGCCGGGGCGACCGGCGCGTCACGGATCCGCCGTGACGGCCCGATGTTCCCCGACGGGAGCGGGCCCGCCGCCGACCCGGCCGGTGATCACCACGAGCGCCGGATCCGTTCCTTCCAGCCCCGCCGCAGCCGCGTTTCGCCGAGTCAGGCCGCCGCGCTGCGCCGCCTGTGGCCGGTGTGGGGGCGGGACATCGACGGGCTCTCCCGTATCGACCTCGACACGTTCTTCGACGGCCGCCCGGTCGTCCTGGAGATCGGCTTCGGCATGGGCGAGGCCACCGCGCAGATGGCCGCGGCCGACCCGGACACCGGCATCCTCGCCTGCGACGTCCACACCCCGGGCCAGGGAAACCTCCTCGCCCTCGCCGAACGGAACGGCCTGACCAACATCCGGGTGGCGAACGGCGACGCGATCATCCTGCTGCGCGAGATGCTCGCCCCCGGCTCCCTGGCCGGCCTGCGCGTCTTCTTCCCCGACCCCTGGCCGAAGAAGCGCCACCACAAGCGCCGCCTCATCCAGCCGGACTTCATCAGCCTGGCCACCACCCGCCTCGCCCCGGGCGCCCTCGTCCACTGCGCCACCGACTGGGAGCCCTACGCCGAGCAGATGCTCGCCGTCCTCACCGCCGAGCCCACCCTCCACAACCTCTACCCGGACTACGCCCCCCGCCCGGCCTTCCGCCCCCTCACCAAGTTCGAGGGCCAGGGCCTGGACAAGGGGCATGTGGTGCATGACTTGATGTTCCGGCGGGGCGAGTAGAGGGAGGGGAGGCGCCCGTCATGGTGTGGCTGCTGAGGTGGCGGCGCGGCAGCTTTCTCTCGCCTTCGCCCCTCAGTTTTCGCGATCGATGGGCGCACTAAATCGGTCGTCCCAACGCCGCCGGTGTTGGCGCACGTACTCAACCTTTATGTCATGCTCCCGAACCTTCTTCAGCTTCCGTTTCATCTCCCGGGTCAACCCGTTGAGTACGTCAAGATGATCGGACAGCTGAAGCGCACCGCGGTCAAACAATGCATGACAGTTGGCACACAGACAGAGAGCATTTTCCAGCACATCTGGGCCGTTATGCGGCTTACCCAGCGCCTGAATATGCGCGGCTTCGCTATATGCCTCGCCTCCGGGGGAGACCTGTAGGCGACTCTCACACATCTGGCACGTGTTGTCGTACATTTTCTTCACGGCACGAACCACCTTGGGGTCTCGTACCAGAAGCTCGTACTCCACGGCGCGGCGCACCTGCTCCTCAATGGGGGTGCCCTCGCCCTGCGGAAGCACAATCGGCTTTGGCGTGGGAACCTCGCCGGGCGCCAACTTCACGAGCTTGAATTGACAGACGCGAAAGCCCTCTTTCCCGACGGTCATCCAGTGATCGGCCACCCGAAACAAGCCGCAATACTCATACCCGCCCGTTGTCTTGCGCCGCTTCTTACCCTTGATTTTCAGGCCGCGAATGACACGGACCGCGTCGCCGCGCGCCTCGCTGAGTAGCAATCCGGCGTTGCCTGAGCTTTCCATGCTCTGGTCCGCGTAGAGGCGCCCGGTGCCCCTATCTCGACACCCTTCTCCGGTATAGATGATCTCTTCTTCGCCGTAGACATCGTCTACGTATCCACCGGAGAGGGCAATAGAATCCACATCTTGCGAATTGGTTCCCGTTATTCCTTTACCAGAGGTACGATGCACCCCCGCTCGATGTAATTCCTGATGCCCTTTGAATCACTGCCCCTCGACTACCCCATCAGGGGTGCCAAAACAAACGGGTGCCGACTTTGCATTCGCCATGGGTTGATCTTGTCAACCCGCCAGAGAAATGGCACGCGTCTACGAACGATGTGCGCAGAGCCACAGTTTCTCGCCCACTACGGCACAACCTCCGTAACGCTCAACTGCTTTGCGGCTTCTGGCAAGCAGCGCTCTCCCGGACGCCGTAGCTCGCCGGGCAGCGCCTCCATGCCTGACGGGATGGGCGTAAAGTCCAGCAGCGAGACGTTTATTCAACCCGTGAACGAGAGGCATGAGTGATGGCAGGAATTCCGACAGCAGCAGTGGCCGCGACCGGCCTCGTGGGTGGTTACGCCGTGGCTCGGTGGACGAAGAAGCGTCCCCTGGGTGGGGTGGCGTTGGCCGCTGCCGGGGCGGTGGCGGCCAAGGGGTGGCAGGAGAAGGCCGGCGGGAAGGCCGCGGCGGCACTGGGCGGGGCGTATGTGGCGGCGTTCGCCGGGTCGCATCCGCTGGCGAAGAAGATCGGGGCGTGGCCGTCGGTGTTCACGGTGGCCGGTGGCATGGCGCTGGCGTCATGGGCGGTGGCGGACCGGCGCGGGTGACCCGGCCGGGGCGGGACCGGGACGGACACTGCTGGTAAAAGGACGGTCGGCTGGTAAAAGGACGGTCGGCAGGCCCGAGGCCGAGACCAGGCCGAGCCACCGAGCCGAGCCAACAGGCCGAGGCCGAGCCACCGAGCAAGCCACCGGACCGAGACCGGGCCAAGCCACCGAGCCGAGCCACCAGACCGAGACCGGGCCGAGCCATCACGCCGACCCCGCGCCCGGCATCCCGCCCCCACCCCACGCCCTCCGCACCTCGCCACCCGGAAACGGCGTCCGTTTACTCACCCCGAGCAACCGCCGGTGGAACTCATCCAGCACCACCGCATGCGGAGCATGCCGATCGATGAGCGCGGCGATCTCAGGCGGAACGCCATCGGGCCGACGACCCGCAATCCAAGCCTTCAGGAAGGCTCCCTGATCGATGCCGCCGCGCACCGCTTCCGGCAGGTGGTGGCGGAGCAGATGCCCCGGCGCGTACGAGCGGTCGTACACCAGGTGGTCCGCGAGGAAGGCGGTCTCCTCGGCGGAGAGGTCGAAGTCGCGGCTGAGGGCGAGGCCGAAGTCCGTGAAGTAGACCCGGTGGCCGTCGGTGAGCAGGTTGGCGAAGTGGGTGTCGAAGTGGACCAGCCCGTGGGCGCTCATGAACTCGGTGCCGCGCAGCAGCTCGTTCTCCGCCCAGCGGTAGGGCGCGCTGCCGCCGGGCTCCGCCCAGGCGCCGTTCCGGAGGTCGGCGAGCCGGTCCGCGAGCGTCCGGGGCACGTGCTCCAGGAAGAGCACCAGGCTGAAGGAGGAGCTGCCGATCGCCTCCAGCCGACGGCGTACCGCGGAGGAACCCTCCCAGTGGGCGACGGCCCCCTCGACGCCGCCGAACGCGTCGGCGAAGTCGCCCGGGGGCCGGTCCGGCAGGATGCGCCAGTGGTACAGCAGCGGGAAGCCCGCGTACGCGTTCCGCAGGACCCAGGCGGTGGTCATGAGGTGCGCAGCCAGTTCCCGCCAGGCGCCGAACCCCGCTGAGCCCACCCCGTACTGGTAGTAGAGGGGAAGGCCGAAGAAGTTGGCGGTCGAGCGGACGTGCTCCGGCCGCAGTTCGAGGTCGGTCAGCGGGACCCGTTTGACGAAGACCCGCCGCCCCTCGACCTCCATCTCCGCCCGCCGGCCGCCGATGCCCGAACCGCGCGCCGGAGCGGCGGCCACCGCGTCGCCGAGCCCGCGGTCGCTCAGCAGCGAGAGCCGCGCGCCCACGTCCGCGTACGCCGACAGACGCGCGGCGGGAAGCGGCTCGGTCTCCGCCGCGGGCCTCATACCTGATACGTGGGCCTCATCCATGGACGACTCCGCTTCCCGGCACATACGGCCTCCCGGCCCCGTACCCCGGCGTCTACCCATGCACCGGGCAGGCACCGGGCAGGCCCTCCCTGGACGCCCGACACCCAAGGCCGGCCCACCCGTTCACGCCGCCTTGTGTTGCCTTACGTCGCCTTGTGTTGCCTTACATAGCGTTGTGTTGCCTTACATCGCCTTACACCGCCTTGTGTCGCTTTACCCCGCCCTGCGTCGCCTACGCCGAAGCCTCATCCAGCGACGTCAGCTCCTCGGCGCTGAGCCGGAGGTCCTGTACGGCCAGGAGCGCGGGGAGTTGGGCGGTGGTGCGGGCGCTGGCGATCGGGGCGGTGACCGTGGGGCGGGCAGCGAGCCAGGCAAGGGCGACGGTGGCCACCTCCGCACCATGGGCGGCGGCGACGGCGTCGAGGGCGGTGAGGACGCGGACGCCGCGCTCGGTGGCGAGGTACGCGGACGCCTGCCGGACCGGGCGCTGTCGACGTCCGTACCGGGGCGGTACTTGCCCGTCAGAAAGCCGGAGGCGAGCGCGTAATACGGGACGGCGCCCAGACCGTGGCGGGCGGCAACATCGGCCAGCTCGCCCTCGTAGGTGTCGCGGGAGACCAGGTTGTACTGCGGCTGGACGGCGACGTAACGGGCGAGGCCCTCGCGCTCGGAGAAGGTCAGGGCCTCCTCCAGGCGCCGCGCCGAGATGTTGGAGGCGGCGATCTCGCGGACCTTTCCGGCCCGGACGAGGTCGTCGAGGACGGTCAGGAACTCGCCGACCTCGACGGATTCGTCGTCGTAGTGGGTGTAGTAGAGGTCGATGTGGTCGGTGCGCAGGCGGCGCAGCGAACCGTCCACGGCCTTCTTGATCGTGTCGGCGGAGAGGCCCTTGAGGTCGGGGTGGGCGCCGGCCTTGGTGGCGATGACGACGTCGTCGCGGTTGCCGCGGGCGGCGAGCCAGTCGCCGATGACGGTCTCGGACTCGCCGCCCTTGTTACCCGGCACCCAGGCCGAGTAGACGTCGGCGGTGTCGATGAAGTTGCCGCCGCCGGCGACGTACGCGTCGAGCACGGCGAACGACTCGGCCTCGTCGGCGGTCCAGCCGAAGACGTTGCCGCCGAGGCAGAGCGGGGAGACGGAGAGCGAACCGAGCGGCCTACGTGTGGTGGTCATGCGTGGGTTCAACACGCGGCGAGGCCGGGGTATTCCGGGGCGCGGCATCCGCGTGCCCGCCCGAAGAGCCGCCTCAACTGCCCGCCCCGGGCGCAGCGCTCGCACGCGCCGCCCGGGGCCACGACCGGCGCGCGCCGCCACCGCGCACGCCCCGGCCACGCATCCGGCCCGCCCGGGGTCCGGCCCGGCGCGCGGCACCACCGCGCACGCCCCGGGCCGCCCCTCGCGCTCCCCGTCCTCAGATGTTCAGGCCCCGCCCGCGCAGCCACGGCATCGGGTCGATGGGGTCGCCACCACCGGGGCGGACCTCCAGGTGGAGGTGGGGGCCCGTGACGTTTCCGGTGGCGCCGACGCGGCCGATGACCTCGCCGGTGGCGACCTTGCCGCCGGTCTTCACCATCGACGAGAGGTGGCAGAACCACAGCTCCGTACCGTCGTCGAGGGTGAGGACGATGCGGTAGCCGTACGCACCGGCCCAGCCCGCCTGGGTGATGGTCCCGGAGTGCACGGCCTTGACCGGCGTGCCCGTAGGAGCGGCGAAGTCCTGGCCGGTGTGGTCGGCGGCCCAGCGGTCGCCCGCCTGGCCGAAGCTCGCGGTGAGGGTGTACGAGGTGACCGGCAGCAGATAGCTCTTGGCCAGCTCGGCCAGGCGCGCGGCCTCCGCCTTCGCGCGGGCCTCGGCCTCGTGCTTCGCCCGGGCGGCGGCCTCCTTGCGCGCCGCCTCGGCCCGTTCCGCCTTCGCATCGGCGACCGCCGCCTTGTGGTCCGTCGCCGCGGTCTTCTCCGCCTGGACGAGGGCGGTGTGTTCGGCGGCGTCCCGGGCGTCGCGCTCGGCGGCCGCCTGCTGGGTGTCGGCCTGCTGGAGGATGCGGCTGCGCAGCGCCTCTCCGGCGCCGGCCCCCTGGCCGTCCTCGGTGGTGATCCCGGCGGACGACAGCGGCGCCGCGGCGGTGGCCGTCCCGGACGCGTCGCCCGCGTCATCGGAGGAGCCGAGCAACGACCCGATGCCGGGCAGTGATTCGGCGTCCGGCAGCGCTCCCGTGACGTCGGCGGCGAGGGAGCCGAGGTCCGGCATGGAGATCGGGACCGGCGGCTTCTCCTCGGCGGTCGCCATGCCGCCGGCGCCGACCGCCGCGATCACGCCGACGCCGAGGACCGTGCCGCCCCGGGCCAGACCGCCCCGCTGCTTGGCGACGCGGTGGCGGCCACGGACGGACCGCACGGACTCCTCGGTCGGGTTCCACCCACTGGGCCCGTCGTCCGCCGCACCGTACGGACCAGGGCCCTCCGGGGCGAACGCGCCCGGGGCGAACGGGTCCGGGGCGAAGGTGGCCGTATCGGTAAGGGACCCGGAGAGATCCTGGGGGAGGTGAGGGGCGGACGGGGCCTCGGGGGCAAGCCTGTTGGACGCCACGGGGGCGCACTCCTTTCCTTCCTTCGCGCCTACCGGGTTAGCTGACGGGTTCGGAGCAGGAAGGTCTCCTACGGGCGGCCTCTGGCCGAGGCGTCCGATTCACCCCATGGTGGTGGTTCCCCGGTTCCCTCAGCGCCGCTCGGGCCATCCGAGGCAAATTCAGGACACGTCACGGCAGTTCACGAAATATCGGTGTACCGGCGCGCAAGGAGGCGCCGTATACGGAAGTGACCACCGGTGTGCCTGAGTGCCCGGCATACCTGAAGAGCGCGTACGGGATTCGGCGTGGGGGCACGGTGCCGCCTCTGCGACGGCTGGGACGACCGCGCTCCGTTATCGGACAGTAATAGAGATCGCCGTCGATTTCCAAGCGATCCCGCGAATCCGCTCCATCCGACTACGGTCTTTGGCCAAGACTTTTCGGGGCAACGTCCGATAAAAACGGGCGACTTGATTGCCCTTCACGAAACGGCCTCCGCGTGATTGTGCATCAGTTGTTATGCGGAGGGGTGCATACCCTTCACGCTCCGTGAGGGCAGTAGCGTCTGATCATGGTCGTCGACTTCGTCAACAACGCACGGGCCCTGGCAGCGCGCTACCAGGACTTCTCCTGGTGGGAGGCGCGGGGCCGGTGTGCGGCCCACGAGGAGCTGGCGGCGCGGATCGGGCAGGACCCGGAGCTGTGCGAACTCCTCGCCGCCTCCCTCCCGCTGGGCAACAAGCAGCAGCCCAACCTCCTGCTGGCGGCCGTCCGCCACCTCGACGGCCCGCACGCCGAGCAGGGCCCGCGCGGCGAGCTGGCGTACAGCCGCTGGCGCGAGTGGACGATCCGGCACTGGCACGAGGTCCGCGCGGTCGTCATGAGCCGCTCCACCCAGACCGACGAACCGGCCCGCTGCGCCGCCCTGCTGCCCCTCCTGGCCCGTCTCCGCGGCCCGTTGGCCCTCCTGGAGGTGGGCACCTCGGCCGGTCTCTGCCTCCACCCGGAGCGCTACCGGTACGCGTACGAGCCGGACGCCGCCCCGGGGACGCCCGAATCGGTCGCGCCCCCGGAGGCGCCCACCCTCGGGGCCCCGGACAGCCCGGTCACCTTCCGGTGCCGCGTCGGGCGGGAGGCCCTGGTGGCCGAGGAGGACGCGGCACCGCCCGCGCGGCTGCCGGAGATCGTGTGGCGCGGCGGCATCGATCTCGCCCCGCTCGACCCGGTGGGCGACCCCGAGGCGCTGCGCTGGCTGCGGTCCCTGGTGTGGCCGGGCACCCCGGAGCGCGCCGAGCGTCTGACGGCCGCCGTGGACGCGGTACGGACGGCGCCGCGGCCCGAGATCGTCCGCGGCGACCTGGTCGAGGAGCTGCCCGCGCTGGCGGCACGGATCCCGGAAGACGCCACGCTCGTCGTCTTTCACACCGCCGTGCTGCCCTATCTGCCGCCCGCGCACCGGGAACGGTTCGCCGCCCAGGTAAGCACGCTGCTCGCCGCGCGGCCGGGCGGCGGCCACTGGATCTCCCAGGAGCACCACTCCGTCACCCCGTGGCGGCCCGCCCCGACCGCCGACCGCCTCACCCCGGCCGGCCAGGAGCGGCTGCTGACCCTCGCGCTCGACGACCGCCCGGTGGCCCTGACGGGAGCACACGGCCAGAGCATCCACTGGGTGGCGTAGGGGGCGCCCCGGGGCCGCACCGGCGCGCGGGGCCCGGCCGCACGCCCCGCGCGTCGGCGCGGCCCCGCACGCCCCGCGATGCCCCGCCCGCGCCAGCCGCCCCACCGCGCACCGCGCACCGCGCACCGCGCACCGACCGGGCCTACTCCTCCAACGGCCGCTGCACCGCCAGCAACGCCATGTCGTCCGCGCCCGCCCCGCCGGTGTGCCGGGTGACCTCGGCGACCAGCGTGTCCAGCAGCCGGTCCGGCCCGGGGAAGACCCGGCCGCGCAGCCGGGCCACCGGGTCGTAGAACTCGCCCGTCCGGTTGCGCGCCTCCGTCAGCCCATCCGTGAACAGCAACAGGACCGCACCGGCGGGGAAGAACACCTCGTCCGCCCGGTCCGGCCACCCGGCCACCTCGCTCATCCCCAGCGGCAGCGCGTGCACCGCGGGCACCACCGTCCGCAGCCCGCCGTCCGGGGCGAGCAGCAGCGGCGGCGGATGCCCCCGGTTCAGGACCCGCAGCGCGGCCCGCTCCCCGGACGGGATCTCCGCGAGCACGGCCGTGGTGAACCCCTCGTACTGGTCCACCCCCTCGCGCCGCCGCCCCTCCCGCTGAAGCGCCCGCTCCAGCCGGCCGGCCACCGCCTCCAGCGTCGCCTCCTGCTCCGCCGCCTCCCGGAACGCCCCGATGACGATCACCGCCGCCTCCACCGCCTCCAGCCCCTTCCCCCGGACGTCTCCGACGATCAGCCGTACGCCGTGCGGGGTCTCCTGCACCGCGTAGAGATCCCCGCCGATCCGCGCGTCGGCCTGCGCCCCCACGTAACGGGCGGCGACCGCCAGCCCCCCGATCCGCTCCGGCGGCGTCGGCAGCACGGCCCGCTGGGCGGCCTCGGAGACATCGCGTACGGAGGCGAGCCGGGCGTCGGAGAGCCGTACGACGCGGTTGATGCCGAGGGCGAGGACGGCGACGACGAAGACGGTGAAGACCTCGGTGACGGAGAGGCTGGTGTCCGGGACATCGGTGAAGAGCGCCGCGCCCAGTTCGCCGAGCAGCGCCGCGAGCGCAGTGAGCGCCGTGTTCCGCAGCGAGTACAGGGGCGCGGCGACCAGCGGCGCCGCCGAGAAGAACGGCGAGGCGGTGAAGCGGGCGGGGGCGACGAGCTCGAAGACGATGCCGCCGATGATCAGCAGGGCGGGCAGCCAGCGCGCCAGCCGGCGGCCGAGGGGCGACATCTGCGCCCGCCGCGCCCGCCGCTCCCGGTCCGCCGTGCGGAACCGCCCGCCTCGCGCCATCCGCACCGGCCTCTTCCCACGCCTCGCCCGTCCACGGGCCGCCACCACACCCGCCCGCTCCTCGGCCTCCCAAGGCTTTCCGCCCCGCCCCCGGTGCGCGAGCCGACAGGGGCCGGACGGGTCACCCACGGGCGGACGGAACGTCTGACGGCCCGACGGCTCGCACACGGCACCGGAAACACGAAGCGCCCCGGCCGATAACCCCGGCCGGGGCGCTGAACCGCAGGTCAGCAGAGCATCCCTGCGATGAATCCGGTGGGCCATCAGGGGCTCGAACCCTGAACCAATGGATTAAAAGTCCACTGCTCTGCCAATTGAGCTAATGGCCCGCTCCGAGCAGCATAGCCCGACACCCTCCCGCGCCCCGAAGGCATTGCCGCCCGGGGCGCTCCGCGGCGGTGCCGGGCGGGCGCATTCGTGGCGGGTTCGGGGCCTCAACGCGCAGGGCCCGTACGGCACTTGAGTGCGGTACGGGCCCTGCGGCCGGAGCGGCGGCGCCGGTTCACGGCGTCGTGGTGTCCGGAGTCAGCTGTGGTCAGCCGTTGCGCTTCCAGCGCGGCTTGTCGTCGCGGCGGCCGAAGGAACCGGCGGCACCCGCACCCGAGCCACGGTGGTCGTCACGGCGGCCGTAGGGACGGTCGCTGCCACCGGGGCGGTAGCCACCGGACGGGCGGCCACCGGAACGGTCGTCACGGTTGAACGGACGGTCGCCGCCACCGGAACGGTAGCCGCCGGAGGACGGACGGCTGCCGGAGCGGTCGTCACGGTTGAACGGACGGCTGGGACGCTCACCGCGGTCGCGGCCGAAGCCGGAACCGGAGCCGGAACCGGAGCCGGAACCGGAGCCGGAGCGGTCGTCACGACGGTCGAACGAGCGGCCACCGGAACGGTCGTCGCGGCGGTCGTCACGACGGTCGAAAGAACGGCCACCCGACCGGTCGTCACGACGGTCATCACGACGCTCGAAAGAACGGCCACCCGACCGGTCATCACGACGGTCATCACGACGCTCGAAAGAACGGCCACCCGACCGGTCATCGCGACGGTCGCGGCGCTCGTAGTTCCCGCGCTCGTCACGCTGTGCGGGGCGGCGCTCCTCGGGGGCGTCGGCCTGGGCCGGGACCTCGACGGCCGCGGCCTCCACGGTCGCGGCGACGGCGGCGAGCGCCTCGGCCGGGTCCTCGCCGCGCTCACGGGCGGCGCGGGCGGTCAGCCGGTCCGCGTCCTCGCGCAGCTCGTTGGCGCGACGCTGCACGCGCTCCAGCTCCCGGGTCAGCTCCTGGACCTCGCGCTCGGCCTGCTTGGCGGAGTTCGCGGCCGACTCGGCCTGGACCTCGGTGAGCGACCGCGCGCCGGTGATCCGGGCGACATCCTCGTCGAAGGCGCCCGCACCGCCGACGATGTGGCGCGAGGCGTCCACGCCCGCGTCCTCCATCAGGCGGAAGATCTGCCGGCGCTGGTGCGGCAGGGACAGCGAGACGACGGTGCCGGAGCGGCCCGCACGGGCCGTACGGCCGGAACGGTGCAGGTAGTCCTTGTGGTCACCGGCCGGGTCGACGTTGAGGACCAGGTCGATGCCGTCGACGTGGATACCGCGCGCGGCGACATCGGTGGCGACCAGGCAGTTGACGTAGCCGTCCTTGAAGTCGGCCAGGGTGCGGGTCCGCGCGCCCTGCGTCATACCGCCGTGCAGCGCGTCGGACTTCACCCCGGCGTCCCGCAGCTGCTCGGCGACGCGGTCGGCGCCGAGCTGGGTACGGACGAAGATGATGGTGCGGCCCTTACGGGCGGCGATGGCGGCGGTGACCGGCGCCTTGTCCTTCGGCTTCACGACGAGGACGTGGTGGGTCATGGTCGTGACGTTGCCCTGGGCGCTGTCGACCTCGTGGCTGACCGGCTCGTTCAGGTAGCGCTTGACCAGCGTGCCGATCTCGTTCTCCATCGTGGCGGAGAAGAGCATCCGCTGGCCGCCGGTCGGCACCAGGTCCAGCAGCTCGGTGACCTCGGGCAGGAAGCCCAGGTCGGCCATCTGGTCGGCCTCGTCGAGGACGGCGACCTCGACCTCGTCCAGCGAGCAGGCTCCGCGGTTGATGATGTCGCGCAGGCGGCCCGGGGTGGCGACGAGGACGTCGACGCCGCGCTCCAGGGCGTAGATCTGGTTGCCCATGGACGTACCGCCGCAGACGACCTTGAGCTTCAGGCCGAGGACGTCGCCATAGGGCTGCAGCGCGTCGCTGACCTGCATGGCCAGCTCGCGGGTGGGGGTGAGGATGACGCCGCGGGGGCGCTTCTTCTCGGTGCGGCCGCCGGACAGGCGGGTCAGCAGCGGCAGACCGAAGGAGAGGGTCTTGCCGGAGCCGGTACGGCCGCGGCCGAGGATGTCGCGCCCGGCGATGGCGTCCGGGATGGTCGCCGCCTGGATCGGGAACGGCGTGGTGACGCCGTTCTGCGCCAGCTTGCGGACGATCTTCTCGTCGAGACCGAGGTCCGCGAAGGTGATCTGCGGCTCCTCGTCGGCGGCAGCCTCCTCGACGGCCTCGACGGCCTCGGGGGCCTGCTCGGCGGCCTCGGGGGCCTGCTCGGCGGCCTCGGGGGCCTGCTCGGCGGCCTCGACGGGAAGCCCCGTCACGGCCTGCTCGGCGTCTGCGGGCAGGACGGACTGTTCAGTGGAAATGGACATGCGAAATGCGAAACCTTCCGGAGTCTCGGCACGCGCCCAAACTCCGTGTATTTCACAGAGACCGCCTCAATGCGGTCAGCCACGGCAAGGGAGAGAACGCGCCACGCGGCGCGCTTCTTTTCTGGCGCCGGGCAAATGGGATCAAACGATCTGCCACCATACGCACCTCCACCCCGGTAAGGCAAATGGCCGCCCCCCGGTACAGCGCCGGGCCCCTGCCGGGCGTCAGCCCAGCACGCTCGGCAGCGGCCCCGGCGCCTGCGGCGTGGGCCCGGACGCCCCGGCGGTCGGCGTCCCGACGTCACCGGACGGCGGTACGGGGCTTCCCGGAGTCGCCGGAGGCGTCGGCCCGGCGGGCGAGGCGGGCCCGGAGGCCGGACCCGACGGCGACGGCCGCGGGCCCGCCGGGGAGTCCGGCCCGCGCTCCGGACTCCCGGCGGTACGGGACGGCGCGGGCGGCGCGGTGGCGCCCGGCCCCGGCGCGCGTCCGGCCCCGGGCGCCGCGGTACGGCCCATGCTCTGCTCCCCCGTCCCTGGAGTGGCCGCGGGCGGCCCCATGCGGTGCGGTCCCGAGCCGCTGCCGTCGGCCGTGAGCCCGCCCGGTGCGAGCGGCGCCCGGTCGTCCGTACCGCCGCGCGGGGCCGTACCGCCCACCGGCCGCGGCGCATGGCCGGGGCCGGTCACGCTCACGCACCCGGCGAGCGAGGCGGTCAGCGACGCGGCGACGGCCACCGCGGCCACGGCCCGGCGCACGGGCCCACCGTCCTTACGGGGGGCGGGCGTTGGCACGGCGCGGGACGCTCCGGAAGACGGCGGGACGGCGCCCGCCGGAAGCACGGGAGTCGCGGGGTTCGGTCGCACGGGCGGACCTCCGTGTCCGGGGCGCGGACGGCGGCAGGCGTCGGCGCGGCCGGCTGGAAGAGCGGGGGACGCCCTGCCCAACTCCCGCGCCCCGCCCGAGGACACGCGCCGGACCGCCCCGATCCCGGGCACGCCCACGCGACCGCCCCGGCCGGAGCCCACCACCCGCCACGAGCCCACCACCCGCCACGAGGGCACCGTCACTCACGCGCGGTCACTCACGCGCGCCGCGCGCACGGCTCGGCCGACGCGCCGGTCCGACGAATAAGCCCCCGCACCCCTCACCCGTACCCGGCCTCACCCGTACCCGAGCGCGTGCAGCCGCTCGTCGTCGATGCCGAAGTGGTGGGCGATCTCGTGGACCACCGTCACCTCGGTCTCGGCGACGACGTCCTCCCGGGTGTCGCACATCCGCAGCGTCGGCCCCCGGTAGACGGTGATCCGGTCGGGCAGCACGCCCGCGTACCACTCACCGCGCTCGGTGAGCGGCGTCCCCTCGTAGAGCCCGAGCAGACCGGGATCGTCGGACGGCGGCTCGTCCTCGACGAAGACCGCCACGTTGTCCATCAGCCGGGTCAGCTCCGGCGGGATCCGGTCGAGCGCCTCGGCGACCAGTTCCTCGAACTCCTCGCGCGTCATTTCCAGCACGGGGCCATTGTCCGCCCCCACCGCCGTATCGCGCCGCCCCCGGCACGCCCCGGGCCCGCCCTGTGGGAGGCCGCCCGGCGCCCCGCCACAGGTCGTCGCGGCGACGCCAGGTCAACCGTTTTGGCGAACGGTCCCCCCATCCCATATGCTTCTCACGTCCCCGAAGGCGCCGGTAACGACGCCGAGGCGGGCCATCAGCCCTCATCGTCTAGTGGCCCAGGACGCCGCCCTTTCAAGGCGGTAGCACGGGTTCGAATCCCGTTGGGGGCACGCAATACCGTGTGCAAGAATGACTCACGTCGTTCCGCACAATGCAAGGTCCTGTGGAGCAGCTTGGAGTGCTCGCCACCCTGTCAAGGTGGAGGCCGCGGGTTCAAATCCCGTCAGGACCGCTGCGGCTGGGTAGCTCAGTTGGTACGAGCGATCGCCTGAAAAGCGATAGGTCGCCGGTTCGACCCCGGCCCCAGCCACACCCATTGGGAGAAGGCCCCGATCCTCGGATCGGGGCCTTCTTCGTGTGCGGCCCCCGCCCGGTGGGGCGCCCGCCAGGTGGGGCGCCCGCCACCGCTCACTCCGTCGCGTGCGCCGGGGGCTTCTCCGTCTCCCGGCCGCCCGGGTAACGGTGGCGCCACACCCAGAAGACCGTGCTGGACACCACCGCCCAGCCTGCCAGCACCAGATACGGGAAGAGGTGCTGGGAGCCGGCGAAGTAGACGGCGGTGTGCTGGGCGTTGACCGACGCGCCCGGGGGCAGCCACCGGCCGATGTGGCCGAGCACCGACGGCAGCAGCGGCCAGGAGACCGCGCCGCCCGAGGACGGGTTGCCGAGCAGCACCATCACGCCCCAGGTGGGGATCATCGCCCAACGGCCCATCAAGGTGTTGAACATCGTGAAGACCATGCCGGTCGTGAACATCGTGAACGCCAGGATCAGCCAGGAGTGCACGAACGGCAGACGGATCGCGCCCAGCCACCAGTCGACGACCGCGGCGATGACGAAGCCGCCGAGCAGCGCGTACGCGGCGGTGAAGGCGATCCGTTCGGCCGGGTTGAGGGCGCGGGCGTGCACGCTGAGCTGGATCGCGCCGACGAAGCCGACGATCACCGCGGCGAGCGAGATGTAGAAGAGCGCCAGACCCCGCGGGTCGCCCTTCTGGAGCGGCTTGATGTCCTGGACGCGGACCGGCACCCCGACCGCCTCGCCGACCCGCGGCCCCGTCGTGGCCAGCAGCTCCGCCACCGACGCGCCCGCGGCGCCCGCCACGTCCAGCTCCACGCCCGGCCCCCGCGGCCGTACGATCGCGAACTCCCGCTGCTCCTCGACCGCCTTCCTGGCCTGCGCATACGTCGGGTACGCGGTGAGCCGCAGCGAGGCGTTCAGCGCCTTCTCCATGCCGTCGGCGAAGATCTTCTCGCGCGTCGGCCCGCCGCCCGGAGCGGTCTCCTGCCCGACGATCGCCGTCGGCACATGGCGCGGCGTCGGGTTGGCCATGGTGTACGTGTACGAACCGGCGAAGAGCCCGGCGGCCGCCGCGAGGATGACGAGGAGGACGCAGGCGGGAAGGAACGGTGACGCCTTGAAGGCGTGCCAGCGCTGCGCGCCGGTCGGGGGTCTGCCGTGGGCGCCGCGCTGATCAGCCATGCGAACACGCTAAAGCACCGAATGCGGACATACCTCCGCGGGTGGGGGTGCCGGAGCGCGGGCGGCGGGCGGGCCCTCCACCCGTACGAACCGCCGCGCCCGCCCCGCCGCGCCCGCGCCGCGCCCCACCCGCTCCGGCAAATCGTTCGCCAGTCGAATCGGGGAGGTGAGATCCTGGGACGCGTATGTCCAGTCAGCCTGCCTCCGCCCTGTCCGACGGCGCCTCCGCCTCGGCCGCGCCCATGCTCCCCGCCCTACTGGAGCGGCTGCCCGAGCTGATGCTGCGCGACCAGCAGCGGCTGGGGCGGCGGCTCGACGGTGCCCGGCGGATCCGTAAGCCCGAGGCCCGTGCGGCCGTGCTCGCCGAGATCGCCGAAGGTATGGCGGAGGCGGAGGAGCGCGTCGCGCGGCGGCGCGCCGCCGTGCCCGCGATCAGCTATCCCGAGCAGCTGCCGGTCAGCCAGAGGAAACACGAGATCCTGGAGGCGATCCGCGACCACCAGGTCGTGATCGTCGCCGGTGAGACGGGCTCCGGCAAGACCACCCAGATCCCCAAGATCTGCCTGGAGCTGGGGCGTGGCGTCCGTGGGCTGATCGGGCACACCCAGCCGCGGCGGATCGCGGCCCGTACGGTCGCCGAGCGGGTCGCCGAGGAGCTGAACACGCCGCTGGGCGGCGCGGTGGGCTGGAAGGTCCGCTTCACCGACCAGGTCGGCGGCGAGACCCTCGTCAAGCTGATGACCGACGGCATCCTGCTCGCCGAGATCCAGACCGACCGCGAGCTGCGCCAGTACGACACGCTCATCATCGACGAGGCGCACGAGCGCAGCCTCAACATCGACTTCCTCCTCGGCTACCTCGCCCAGCTGCTGCCCAAGCGGCCGGACCTCAAGGTCGTCATCACCTCCGCGACGATCGACCCGGAGCGCTTCGCCCGGCACTTCGGCAGCTTCGCGGCGGTCGGCCCGGGTGCGCGGCGCCCGGCCGAGGGCGAGGAGACGCCGAGCGCCCCGATCGTCGAGGTCTCCGGCCGGACGTACCCGGTCGAGGTCCGCTACCGCCCGCTGCTTGAGGAGGGCGGCAGCGACGGCGACCGCGACCAGATCACCGCGATCTGCGATGCCGTCGACGAACTCCAGGCCGAGGGCCCCGGCGACATCCTGGTCTTCCTCTCCGGCGAGCGCGAGATCCGCGACACGGCGGACGCGCTCAACAAGAAGAACCTCCGCGCCACCGAGGTGCTGCCGCTCTACGCCCGCCTCTCCCACGCCGAGCAGCACCGCGTCTTCCAGCGCCACACCGGCCGCCGCGTCGTCCTCGCCACCAACGTCGCCGAGACGTCCCTGACGGTGCCCGGTATCCGGTACGTCATCGACCCCGGTATGGCCCGGATCTCGCGCTACAGCTTCCGCACCAAGGTGCAGCGGCTGCCGATCGAGCCCGTTTCGCAGGCCAGCGCCAACCAGCGCAAGGGCCGCTGCGGCCGTACCAGCGACGGCATCTGCATCCGCCTCTACTCCGAGGACGACTTCCTCACCCGTCCCGAGTTCACCGACGCGGAGATCCTGCGGACCAACCTCGCCTCCGTCATCCTCCAGATGACCGCCGCCGGTCTCGGCGACATCGAGAAGTTCCCGTTCATCGACCCGCCGGACCGCCGCAACATCAAGGACGGCGTCGACCTGCTGCACGAGCTGGGCGCGCTGGAGGCCCGTACGAAGGGCGGCTCCGGCGGTGCGGCGAAGGGCGCGGGCCCCCGGCTCACCCCGATGGGCCGCCAGCTCTCCCAGCTGCCGGTCGACCCGCGGCTGGCGCGGATGGTGCTGGAGGCCGACCGGAACAACTGCGTCCGCGAGGTCATGGTCATCGCCGCGGCGCTCTCCATCCAGGACCCACGCGAGCGGCCCGCCGACAAGCAGCAGCAGGCCGATCAGCAGCACGCCCGGTTCAAGGACGAGACCGGCGATTTCCTCGCGTATCTGCATCTCTGGCGCTATGTGCGCGAACAGCAGAAGGCACTCTCCTCCTCCGCCTTCCGCCGCATGTGCCGCAATGAATTCCTGAACTACCTGCGCATACGTGAATGGCAGGACATCTACTCCCAGATGCGTTCGGTCGCCAAGACCATGGGAATTCATCTGAGCGAACAGGACGCGGCGCCCGACCACATCCATACGTCGCTGCTGGCCGGTCTGCTCTCGCACATCGGGCTCAAGGACACCGACGCGAAGAACGAATATCTGGGTGCCCGCAGCGCCAAATTCGCGGTCTTCCCGGGCTCCGCGCTGTTCAAGAAGCCACCGCGCTGGATCATGTCCGCCGAGCTGGTCGAGACCTCCCGGCTGTGGGCCCGCGTCAACGCCAAGATCGAGCCGGAGTGGATCGAGCCGCTCGCCCAGCACCTGGTTAAACGCACGTACAGCGAGCCGCACTGGGAGCAGAAGCAGGCCGCTGTGGTGGCGTACGAGCGGGTGACGCTCTACGGCGTGCCGATCGTCGCGCAGCGCAAGGTTGCCTACGGCCGTATCGATCCGGAGACCTCCCGCGATCTGTTCATCCGTAACGCCCTGGTGGAGGGCGACTGGCGCACGCACCACCAGTTCTTCCACGACAACCGCAAACTCCTCGGCGAGGTTGAGGAGTTGGAACACCGCGCCCGCCGCCGCGACATCCTCGTCGACGACGAAACCCTCTTCGACTTCTACGACCAGCGCATTCCGGCGGACATCGTCTCCGGTGCGCATTTCGACGCCTGGTGGAAGAAGAAGCGCCAGGAGGAGCCGGAACTCCTCAACTTCGAGCATTCGATGCTCATCAACGAATCGGCCGAAGCCGTCACCAAGGACGACTATCCCGATTCCTGGCGGCAGGGAAAGCTGAAGTTCAAGGTCACGTACCAGTTCGAGCCCGGCGCGGACGCGGACGGCGTCACCGTCCACATCCCGCTCCAGGTGCTCAACCAGGTCGCGTCCGAGGGCTTCGACTGGCAGATCCCGGGCCTGCGCGAGCAGTTGGTGACGGAGCTGATCCGCTCGCTGCCCAAGCCGATCCGGCGCAACTACGTGCCCGCGCCGAATTTCGCGGCGCGTTTCCTCGACACCACCGTCCCGCTCCAGGGCGCGCTGACGGCGTCGCTGGCCGCGGGGTTGCAGCGGATGGTGGGCGTCCCGGTGTCCGCCGACGACTTCGACACCGCCAAGGTGCCCGACCACCTCAAGATCACCTTCCGGGTGGTGGACGAGCGTCGCCGCAAGCTGGCCGAGGCGAAGGACCTGGAGGCGCTGCGGCTGCAGCTCAAGCCGAAAACCCGCGCCGCGATCTCCAAGGCGTTCGAGCAGGCCGCCGACCGCCCCGCCCGGGACAGCAAGGGCGCCAAGGGCGACGGCCCGGCCCTGCCCGGCCTGGAGCAGCGCACGGGCCTGACGTCCTGGACGCTCGGCGCCCTGCCGCGCACTTTCGAGACGCGCCGGGCCGGCCAGCCACTGAAGGCGTACCCGGCGCTGGTCGACGAGGGCACCAGCGTCGCCGTACGACTCTTCGACACCGAGGCCGAGCAGCTGACGGCGATGTGGGCCGGCACCCGCCGCCTCATCCTGCTCAACATCCCCTCGAACCCCGCCAAGTTCGCCCAGTCGAAGCTGAGCAACCAGCAGAAGCTCGCCCTGTCCCGCAATCCGCACGGCTCCATCCCGGCGCTCTTCGACGACTGCGTGACCGCCGCAGCGGACCGGCTGATGGCGGCGCGCGGCGGCCCCGCCTGGGACGAGGAGTCGTTCCGGAAGCTGTTCGACGGCGTCCGGGCCGATCTGGTGGACGCGACGATGAAGACCATCGGGCAGGTCCAGGAGGTGCTGGCCGCCTGGCAGGCGTGCGAACGCCGTCTGAAGGACACCTCGTTCCCCTCGCTGCTGCCGTCGCTCACCGACATCAAGGAGCAGCTGGCGGCGCTCATCAAGCCCGGCTTCGTCACCGCGCACGGCGCGAAGCGGCTGCCGGACCTGATGCGCTATCTGGTGGCCGCCGACCGCCGCCTCCAGCAGCTCCCGACCAACGCCGAGCGCGACCGCGCGCGGATGGCGAAGGTCAAGGAGATGCAGGACGAGTACGCCTGGCTGCTGGAGCAGTTCCCCCAGGGCCGCCCGGTTCCGGCGGCGGCCCGGGAGATCCGCTGGATGATCGAGGAACTGCGGGTCAGCTACTTCGCGCATGCGCTGGGCACGGCGTATCCGGTGTCCGACAAGCGCATCGTGAAGGCCGTGGACGCGGCGGCGCCTTAGCCCGGCCGGCCCGGTGCGCACGGCGGTGACGCGCCGCCGCCACCGGGCTCCCGCCGGGCCGGGGCCGGCTCCGGAAGGCACCCCGGGCGGCGCACACCGGCGCATACGGGGGCGTGGGGCGCACCTCGTACGCCGGGCGGGGCATCACCCGGAGCCTGGTTCGACCGCACCCCCTGACCTGCTGTAGAGTCTTGCTTCGCAGCGACCGCGCAAGCGGAAGCGGCAGCAAGGTCCTGTGGAGCAGTTTGGAGTGCTCGCCACCCTGTCAAGGTGGAGGCCGCGGGTTCAAATCCCGTCAGGACCGCAGTCGAACGGCCCGTATCCGACAAGGATGCGGGCCGTTTCTCGTTCCCGCGCCGACGGCGCGCCCACCGCACCGTGCGGACGCACGCTCCCCCACCACACGCCGGACCACTGGCCCCTCGGCCGCGTCACCGGCCCGTTTCCGGAATCGCTTTCCGTACCGCGGTCGGTTTCGGCGCGACCGCCGGGCTCCTTGACCGATGACGGCGCCCGGCCCCGCCCTCCTCGCCGTCGGCGACCCCGAGCCGCTCAGCGGCCGCGTGCGGGCCGTTCGGAGGTCTCGGTGCCCGTCGGCCGCCCCGACCCCGTCACGGGCCGCTCACGGGGCGCAGGCGCCGAAGGCCGAAAGCCCCGCCGCCCGATGGTCGATGGCCGATGGCCGAAGAGGGCTCTCGCGGCTCTCGCCCATCTCCCTTGCAGTGGGAGGCTGGTGACGGAGCGTCGGATGGACCATCCATTACCGCAGAGGCAAGCGGAGCTTCAACCTCTCCACTGTGTGACGGGTGTCACCGTACAAGTTTCCAGAAGTGGGGAACTTACCCCCGTCCTACAACTAGTCCATTTAATATGTGCAATTGCACCACCCTTCGGGGCCTTTCAAAGGAGACCGTAGGGTCTGTCCGCAGAGCGGCCCGGAGAGCACGCGAGGGGCCCCTGCAAGGGCGCCGGCGGGCGCGGCGCAACGGCCGCAGTCCGCGCCGCCGGGAGGCTCCGGAGCGCGCGCACAAAAAAGATCGCGCTGGACCCGGCGGAGTCCAGCGCGATCGATGACGTACCCGGCTGCTGCGGGTGTGGGCCCGTTGGGGCGGGCGCCGCGTCGTGTGGAGCTGTGTGGAGCACGGTGAAGCTAGGGGTACTGCGTGGGCGCTTTTCGGGTTGGGGGCCCCGAAAACAGCCCGGCTATGCGGTTATTCAGGACTCGCTGCGCTGCTGCGGAATGCCCGCGAGCAGTGCGCGGACCTCAGCCTCGCGGTAACGCCGGTGTCCTCCGAGCGTGCGGATGGACGTGAGCTTGCCTGCCTTGGCCCAACGGGTCACCGTCTTCGGGTCCACGCGGAACATCGTGGCGACCTCGGCGGGGGTAAGCAGCGGCTCGGCGTCAGGGGTGCGAGCGGTCATGAGCGGCCTCCTCGGGAGAACCGAACCATCACGGTTCTTTCCTCTAAATTCTGCACCTTGACCCGCGTTGCCCGAAATGGCGGACGCGGGCCGAGTCGGTTATAGGACGAACGGCTTGTCCTCGGCACTACAACTACACCATCCGTCCAGCCACGTCGGCCAAACCGATGGAATTGCCCTCTCAGGTGTTCAACCTCGACGGAAGCCGATGGACCATGCCATAGCGGGCAGTCACGCCACCGTGACGATCAGTCACAGGGTGATCACGCGTCACTAGACCCCTCAAGGAGCGCAATACCGATCTATCCACCCATAGTTGGATGGAGGAGCCCAAGTCAGACTCCTTGTCCTATTTTGGCACGAGGAGATGGCTTGGGCGCAAGGCCCGTTGTCAGTGCTTTAGGTCACTGCTGAGGCAAAAGCCCGGATCGGGACCTACGTCCTGGAGAGCACCAGCCTACGCGACGACGCCCGCTTTCAAGATCATCTCGTGTCCCGGAAGCATCGCCCGTACGGCCACCGGGATCCG
Organism: Streptomyces sp. NPDC059080; assembly: GCF_042739975.1. Lineage (NCBI taxonomy): Bacteria > Bacillati > Actinomycetota > Actinomycetes > Kitasatosporales > Streptomycetaceae > Streptomyces > Streptomyces sp. NPDC059080. The sequence goes on along the minus strand of NZ_JBHYGX010000037.1, from coordinate 33,277 downwards.
GCCGCGACGGCGCGAACGCCGCGGCGGCCCGCCCGTGGCCCGCTCCCCCGCTCCGGTCGGCGCTCCGGTCGGCGCTCCACGGCCGCCCGGAGATCAGCTGGAGAACTGCCGGTCCCGCACCGCCCGCCACCGGTCGCTCAACTTCTCGTACGCGGCGCCCGCGCGCTCGCCGTCGCCGTCGCGAAGTGCAGCAAGCCCCTCCGCCACCTCGGCGGCCGACCGGTCCTCCGCGAGCTGCCGCTCGGAGACCGCGTGGACCAGCCCGCCGTAGTCCAGCTCCACCAGGGAGCGCGGGTGGAACTCCTCCAGCCAGCGGCCCACGTCCAGCAGGCCGTCGATCAGCGGGCCTTCCTCCAGGGTGTCGCGCAGCGTCCGCAGCCCGCGCGCGACCCGGCGCCGGGCCTCGACCATCGGGGTGCGGTAGCGCAGCAGCGGCCCGTCGGCGCCCTTCGGCACATACTCGCGCTCGGCGTCGTCGAAGAGGACGAACCAGCGGACCGGGACGTGCCAGGTGGCCCCGCGGATCCAGGGGCGGGCGTCCGGGTTGCGCTCCTGCCACTCCTCGTAGTCGGTCGCGGCCTGGAGGCGCACCACCGGGGGCAGCGCGGCGTCCAGCACCGGCGCGGGCAGCAGCTCCGGCAGGCCCTGGAGCGCCTGCCAGCCGCGCAGCCGGGTGCGCCACGGGCAGATGCAGGGCACGTCGTCGATGTGGGCGACGAACGCGTCGGCGCTCTCGTGGACGGGGACCGGGACCGGCGGGGTGGGCAGCAGGTCGGCGAGGGCCTTGCGCTGCTCGTCCTGGGCAGTCGGGGTGTCGTCGCGCCGGGCGTACCGCGCCCAGTGGGAGCGCTCCGGCTCCGGGAATGCCGCCAGCGGCTCGTAGACCCGTAGGTATGCCCCATACGGGACCGTCACCGACGACGCCAAGGCCACGCACGCTCCTTCAAACGGAAGTCCGCCACCGGGAGTTACCGGGGGTCAGGGCCACCGGCGGGCCCGGGACACGGCAAATCGTCGCACGTCCGTCCCCCGCGAGTGGGTGATCCCGTGGACCCGGCCGATCTTCGGGTCCCCAAGGTCTTACGCTCTTCCCGACCGGCCCTCCCCACCCCACAGGAGGGCGCCCTCCCCGGCCTATGGGAGTCACCACCGTGACCGACGTATGTCCCTCCTCCGCCGAGCAGTCCGCGTCGGGGGCATCCCCCGGCGACACCGGCGTCCTGCACACCCTGTTCCGGTCCGAGCAGGGCGGCCATGAGCAAGTCGTGCTCTGCCAGGACCGCACCAGCGGCCTCAAGGCCGTCATCGCGCTCCACAACACCGCTCTGGGCCCGGCCCTCGGCGGCACCCGCTTCCACGCGTACGCCTCCGAGGAGGAAGCGGTGCGCGACGCGCTCAACCTCTCGCGCGGGATGTCGTACAAGAACGCCCTCGCCGGGCTGGACCACGGCGGCGGCAAAGCCGTGATCATCGGTGACCCGGAGACCGTCAAGTCCGAGGAGCTGCTGCTCGCCTACGGGCGCGCGGTCGCCTCGCTCGGCGGCCGGTACGTCACCGCCTGTGACGTCGGTACCTACGTCGCGGACATGGACGTCGTGGCGCGCACCAACAAGTGGACCACCGGCCGCTCCCCGGAGAACGGCGGCGCCGGTGACTCCTCGGTGCTGACCGCGTACGGCGTGTTCCAGGGCATGCGTGCCTCGGCACAGCACCTGTGGGGCGACCCGACGCTGCGCGGCCGCAAGATCGGCGTGGCCGGGGTCGGCAAGGTGGGGTACCACCTCGTCGGACATCTGGTCGAGGACGGCGCAGAGGTGGTCGTCACGGATGTGCGGGACGCCTCCGTCAAGCGGGTGCTCGCGGAGTACCCGCAGGTCACCGCGGTTGCCGACACCGATGCGCTGATCCGTACGCCGGGCCTTGACGTCTACGCGCCGTGTGCGCTGGGCGGTGCGCTGAACGACGTGTCGGTGCCCGCGCTGACCGCCACGGTGGTCTGCGGCGCCGCGAACAACCAGCTCGCCCACGCCGGTATCGAGAAGGACGTCGCCGACCGCGGCATCCTCTACGCGCCGGACTACGTCGTGAACGCCGGCGGCGTCATCCAGGTGGCCGACGAGCTGCACGGCTTCGACTTCGACCGCTGCAAGGCGAAGGCGGCGAAGATCTTCGACACCACGCTGGCAATATTCGCTCGTGCGAAGACCGACGGCATCCCGCCGGTCGCCGCGGCGGACCGGCTGGCGGAGCAGCGCATGGCGGAGGCCCGGCGCGGCTGACCGCCGGGGGGGCGCCCGCCCCGGGTGTGTTTCCGCGCCTAAGGCCGGAAACACACCCTCCCCCGCGCCGGAACATCGACTGGCACCGCCGGGCACCACAGCGCCGCCCGGAATCTGGCTGGAAATTGCCCCTTGTGCGACCCGTCGGCAGGGCCCGGGGAGACTTCTCTCACCACCCGTCGGCGGGTCGCCGCAAGGGACGGGTTAAAATCGCAGGTGACCAGCGCGGACAGGGCGCCTCGCAGGTCATGCCGAGCGGCGGGTGATGCGGGCGACGTACCGTATGGCCGCGGAAGCAGGTACCGTTGAAGCCCTACGGGCCGGTCTCTCTGTCGAGAGTCCGCTCTGAATCATGAACGCGTGTCAAGACTCTGGGGCCGTCGAGCCCCGTCGTTGAGGGGGTCGAGCCATGGGGCGCGGCCGGGCCAAGGCCAAGCAGACGAAGGTCGCCCGCCAGCTGAAGTACAACAGCGGTGGGACTGATCTCTCACGCCTGGCCGAAGAGCTGGGTGCATCGCCGCAACAGCCGGCACAGCAACAGCAGCCGCCGAACGGTGAGCCGTTCGAGGGTGACGAGGACGACGATCCGTACGCGCGGTACGCCGACCTGTATAACGACGACGATGACGAGGACGAGAAGGATTCGTCCCAGCATCGTCGCCGCGCCTGACGACGCACCGTAGACACTTCCGCGGGAATCCACCCGCGGTTGTTCTGCGGGCCTCTGTGTATCCGCTCACGGCGCGCACAGCTTCTCCACGGACCCGGTCCGGGGTGTCTCACCTCGGACCGGGTTCTGTGCTGCCCCGGCGACCGGCGGTCAGCCCGCGTAGTCACCGGTCAGGGTCACCGCTTCGGCGTGGTCGCCGCGCTCGACGATCTCACCGCTGACCCAGGCGTCCACGCCGCGGTCGGCGAGGGTGGTCAGGGCGACGTCCACGGACTCCTGGGGGACGACGGCGATCATGCCGACGCCCATGTTCAGGGTCTTCTCCAGCTCCAGGCGCTCGACCGCACCGGCGGTGCCCACCAGGTCGAAGACCGCGCCCGGGGTCCAGGTGGAGCGGTCGACGGTGGCGTGCAGTCCGTCGGGGATGACGCGGGCGAGGTTGTTGGCCAGGCCGCCGCCGGTGATGTGCGAGAAGGCGTGCACCGGCGCCGTACGGGTGAGGGCCAGGCAGTCCAGCGAGTAGATCCTGGTGGGCTCCAGCAGCTCCTCACCGAGGGTGCGGCCGAACTCGGGGATCTCACGGTCGAGGGCGAGACCCGCGCGGTCGAAGAGGACGTGGCGGACGAGCGAGTAGCCGTTGGAGTGGAGTCCGGAGGACGCCATCGCGATCACCGCGTCGCCGCTGCGGATGCGGTCGGCGCCGAGGACCTGATCGGCCTCGACGACGCCGGTGCCGGCGCCCGCGACGTCGAACTCGTCCACGCCGAGCAGACCGGGGTGCTCCGCGGTCTCGCCGCCGACCAGGGCGCAGCCGGCGAGGACGCAGCCCTCGGCGATGCCCTTGACGATCGCCGCGACCCGCTCGGGGTAGACCTTGCCGACGCAGATGTAGTCGGTCATGAAGAGCGGTTCGGCGCCGCAGACGACCAGGTCGTCGACGACCATGCCGACGAGGTCGTGGCCGATGGTGTCGTAGACGCCCATCTTGCGGGCGATGTCGACCTTGGTGCCGACGCCGTCGGTGGCGGAGGCGAGCAGCGGGCGCTCGTACCGCTTGAGGGCGGAGGCGTCGAAGAGGCCGGCGAAGCCGCCGAGCCCGCCGACGACCTCGGGGCGGGTGGCCTTCTTCACCCACTCCTTCATGAGGTCGACGGCGCGGTCGCCCGCTTCGATGTCGACACCGGCGGCCGCATAGCTGGCCCCGCTGGTGCGCGCGGGCTCGGAGGACTCAGGAGGCATGGCCCAGAACTTTCGTGTGGTGGGTGTGCGGGCTACGGGCGGCGCAGCGCATCGGCGCCACCGACACCGGCCGCCAGCGTCCCGACGCCGTCGAGGTCCGGCTTGGCCCCGCCCGCGGTCTCCGATTCCAGGAGGTGCTTGCCGAGCAGCTCCGGATCGGGCAGCTCCATCGGGTACTCGCCGTCGAAGCAGGCACGGCAGAGGTTCGGCTTGGCGATGGTGGTCGCCTCGATCATGCCGTCGATGGAGATGTACGACAGGGAGTCGGCGCCCAGCGACTTGCCGATCTCTTCGACCGTCAGGCCGTTGGCGATCAGCTCGGCGCGGGTGGCGAAGTCGATGCCGAAGAAGCACGGCCACTTGATGGGCGGCGAGGAGATCCGGATGTGGATCTCCTTCGCGCCCGCCTCGCGCAACATGCGGACCAGGGCGCGCTGGGTGTTGCCGCGGACGATGGAGTCGTCGACGACCACCAGGCGCTTGCCGCGGATGACTTCCTTGAGCGGGTTGAGCTTGAGGCGGATGCCGAGCTGCCGGATGGTCTGCGAGGGCTGGATGAAGGTCCGGCCGACGTAGGAGTTCTTGACGAGACCGGAGCCGTACGGGATGCCGCTGGCCTCGGCGTAGCCGACGGCCGCCGGGGTACCGGACTCGGGCGTCGCTATGACCAGATCGGCCTCGGCGGGCGCCTCGGCGGCCAGCTTGCGGCCCATCTCCACGCGGGAGAGGTAGACGTTGCGGCCGGCGATGTCGGTGTCCGGGCGGGCGAGGTAGACGTACTCGAAGACGCAGCCCTTGGGGCGGGCCTCGGCGAAGCGCGTGGAGCGCAGGCCGTTCTCGTCGATGGCGACCATCTCGCCGGGCTCGATCTCCCGGATGAAGGACGCGCCGCAGATGTCCAGCGCGGCGGTCTCGGAGGCGACCACCCAGCCGCGCTCCAGACGACCGAGGACCAGCGGGCGGATGCCCTGCGGGTCGCGAGCGGCGTAGAGCGTGTTCTCGTCCATGAAGCAGAGCGAGAAGGCGCCCTTGACCTGCGGGAGGACACGCGGCGTGGCCTCCTCGACGGTCAGCGGCTTGCCGTCCTCGTCGACCTGGCCGGCGAGCAGCGCCGTGACCAGGTCGGTGTCGTTGGTGGCCGCGACCTGGGTCGCGCGGCCGCCCTCACGGGGCAGCGCCGCGACCAGATCCGCCAGCTCGGCGGTGTTCACCAGGTTGCCGTTGTGGCCGAGCGCGATCGAGCCGTGCGCGGTGGCACGGAACGTCGGCTGGGCGTTCTCCCACACCGAGGCACCGGTGGTGGAGTAACGGGCATGGCCCACGGCGATGTGGCCCTGGAGGGAACCGAGCGAGGTCTCGTCGAAGACCTGGGACACCAGGCCCATGTCCTTGAAGACGAGGATCTGCGAGCCGTTGCTCACTGCGATGCCCGCGGACTCCTGTCCACGGTGCTGCAGCGCGTACAGCCCGAAATAGGTGAGTTTGGCGACCTCTTCACCCGGAGCCCAGACACCGAAGACGCCGCAAGCGTCCTGGGGGCCCTTTTCGCCGGGGAGCAGGTCGTGGCTGAGTCGTCCGTCACCACGTGGCACGCCTTGAGTCTAGGGCAGGTCGCTGATTCATCCGAACCGGGGATGGCCGGTGGGCCGGATGCCCGCGCGGCAGCGGAGCCGGGCGCCTGCGCGTCGGGCCGGTGCGTCGCCTGTCCGCCGGGGCCGCGCACCGGATGGCGAGAGGGCCGGAGCCCTTGGGGCGTCTGGCCTCGGGCGGTACGGGCCCGGGTGGCCGCACCGGCCGGGGCGCGGCCGCGGTACGCGCGCCGGATACGCCCCGCCGCCACGGCCCGCGCGGGCTGCCGCGGGCCGTGTGAGATGCGCTACGCCGGGAGGCGGCAGCGGCCGTTCAGGACAGGATCGGCAGATATCCGCCGATGTCGGCGCGCTCCCCGCTGGCGGTGACGCGGGCCGCTTCCCTCGCCTCTGCCCAGGACGTACGGCCGGCAGCCAGGCGTATCCATGTCAGCGGATCGGTCTCGACGACGTTCGGCGGGGTGCCCCGGGTGTGGCGGGGGCCCTCGACGCACTGCACGACGGCGAACGGCGGCACCCGGACCTCGACCGATCCGCCCGGCGCCGCGGCCGCCAGCGCGTCGGCCAGCAGGCGGGTGGCGGTGGCGAGGGCCTGGCGGTCGTAAGGGATCTCGGTGCCGGTCGCCGCGGCCAGATCGTCGGTGTGCACGATCAGTTCGACGCAGCGGGTGGCCAGGACGTCGGCGAGCCGCATGGCGGCGGGCCGGACGGCGACCACCCGCTCGGCCGGGTCCGTCGGGACGACGCGGGCGAACTCCTCGGCGGTGCGCTCCAGCAGCTCCACCGGGTCGTGGGCGGCGGCCAGGGCGCGGGTGCGTTCGTCGACCGACGCGGCGAAGGCGGCGGAGGCGTGGGGCCACTGCGCCGGGACGGTCTCCGCCCGGGCGGGCGGCGGCTCCGCGAGACCGCGCGCCACGCTGCCGGTGGCCAGGGAGAGATGCGCGACCAGCTCGCGCACCGTCCACTCCCCCAGGCGCGTCGGCCGAGCGAACTGCTCGGGCGTGAGCGCGCGTACGGCGGCGCGTACGTGATCGAGCTGGGCCATGACGGCGGCGCGGGTCTTCTTGCCGTCGTACCGGCGGGCGCGGGCGGCGGGTGACATGTGCTTCAGCGTAGGCGGCACCACTGACAATCGGCGGGGCCTTTTCCGTCCTCCCGGGCCCGCCGCGGAAATCCGCGTGCGGCCTTATTCGCCGCTCGCCGGAGCGTGACGGAGAAGAAACGTTGGGGGAATCGCGTGCCGCCGCCGTACCGGGGAAGAGCGGGACGGGAACTCCGTGACCGCCGTGCCCCCGCAGAAATGCCCCGGCGGCACGGGCACCGGGGCGCCGGAGGGCCCCGAACGCCATGCGAACAGCGGGCCGTTCGGTGCTGCCGCCGCGGCGAGCGGGAGGCCCCGATGCCATGCCGTGGCACCTCGGTGAACCGGTCCGATAAAAGCGGGTCCGTACCACCATGGGTGTGGATAAAGCGGAGGCAAGTGCGTGTACTGATGCCCGTAAAGGGATAAATCCCTACGTTCCCCGCATGATGCTGAAACGTAGATATCGGGCATATGGCGAGGGCGGGTGGAACGGACGGGCCCGCAGATGGGCCGTGGCCGTGCTGGGCGTCCTCAGCATGGTGGCCGCGGTGCTCGGCATGCCCGTCACCGCCGCCCAGGCCCAGGGGGTGGGCGTACCCCTGGTGAACGAGACGTTCACCGGGGCCACGGCGGACCCGGAGTTCGAGGGCTTCGGGAGCGCGTGCCTGACCGGCGCGCCCCCGGGCACCGCCCCCGGCCCGGGGACGCATCCGCTCGGCGGCTGCCCGCCGAACCAGGTCGGGCCCGTACCGCCGAGCAACGGCGCGCCACACGGCTATCTGAAGCTGACCGACGCCGGGCACGACCGGTCCGCAGCGGTGCTCTACCACCACGCCCTCCCCGCCAATCAGGGCCTGGTGACCTCGTTCGACCAGTGGCAGTACGGCAACACCACCAACCCGCCGGCCGACGGCATCTCGTTCTTCCTCATCGACGGGGCGGCCACCCTGGACGCGCCGGGCGCGTTCGGCGGCAGCCTCGGCTACGCGCAGAAGCTCCCCGACGACGATCCGGCGCAGCCGTTCCTGCCGGGCGTCAACCGTGGCTATCTCGGCGTCGGGCTGGATGTCCTGGGGAACTACTTCGGCGACTGGGAGCACCGGGGCAACGGCTGTACGCGGCGGTCCCCGGCCGGTACCGCCTTCCACATCCCCGCCCCGGGCCAGAACATGGTCACGCTGCGCGGGCCGGGCCACGGCACCGAGGGCTACTGCTTCCTGGACGCCACCACCAGCAACTTCTCCACCAGCGGCCCCTGGCCGTCCACCCTGCCGGGCCAGCTGCACGGGCCGACCACCTCGCTGCCCGCGGGTGTGACACCCGCCGAGGCCGAGGCGCTGCTGGAGCCCTCGCGGCGCACCGTGACGGTGCAGATCTCGCCGTCCCCGAACCCGGTGGTCACCGTCTGGATCGACTTCCACGACGGCAACGGCACCCAGCAGGTGCTCTCCACCCCGGCCCCCGATCCGGTGCCGAGCACCTACAAGTTCGGTTTCGCCGGCTCGACCGGGTCCTTCACCGACGTCCACCTGATCCGGAACGTCAGCGTGCACCCGGCCGCGGCGCTGCCGCAGCTCAACCTCGTCAAGCAGGTCTCCGAGGCCACCGAGGTCCCGCGGCCGCTGACGCCGGGCCAGCAGGTGCCCTTCGAGTACATCGTCACCAACAGCGGGACCGCCACGCTGAACGACGTGCACGTGACGGACGACCGCGTCAGCGGCATCACCTGTCCGCAGACCTCCCTGGCCAGCGGCCGGAGCACGACCTGTACCGGCACCTATACCGTCACCGACGCGGATGCGGATGCCGGGTCGGTGACCAATACCGCCATCGCCCACGGGACGGGACCCGGCGGGCCGGTGAATTCCCCGCCTGACGAAGTGACGCTACCGGTCCAACGCGGGCCGGGGCTGCGGCTGGAGAAGACAACCGACGAGAGCCGTGAGTACCGCGTCGGTGACCAGGTCACGTACCAGTACACCGTCACCAACACCGGTCCGACCACGCTGAACGACATCACGATCTCCGACGACCACGTCACCGGCATCGCCTGCGCGGCCACCACGCTGGCCCCGAACGGCGAGCCCGGTGACAGCACCACCTGTACGGGGACGTACACCGTCACCGCGGCGGACGGCCGGGCCGGTTCGGTGACGAACACCGCCGTCGCCCACGGGAGGTCCGACGGCACACCCGTCGATTCCGGACCGGACCAGGCGACCATCGCGGTCGCCTCCGACCTCTCGCTGAGCCTGTCGAAGAGCGTCGACAACACGCACCCGTACGAGGTCGGGGACCAGGTGACCTACACCTACACGGTCACCAACACCGGCGACGGGACGCTCAACAGGATCGCCGTCACCGACGACCGGGCACCCGGGATCACCTGCCGGGCCACGACCCTGGCGCCGGGCGCGAGTACCACCTGCACCGGCACGTACACGGTGACGCAGGCCGACGCCGACCTGGGGAACGTCACCAATGTGGCCTTCGCCCAGGGGACGTCCGACGGCACGACCGTGGAATCGCCGCCGGACACCGCGGTGATCGACGTCGTTCCTCACCAGCCCGGCCTGGAGATCGAGAAGGTCGTCGACGCGTCGCACCCGTACCAGGCCGGTGACACCGTCACCTACCGGTACGTCGTCCGGAACTCCGGGAACACCACGCTCACCGGCGTCACCGTCGCCGACGACCGGGTCTCGGGGATCACCTGCCAGCACACCACGCTGGCGCCCGGGGCGAGCACCGAATGCACCGGCACGTACACCGTGACCGCGGCCGACGCGGCAGCCGGGCAGGTGCGCAACACCGCCGTGGCGCGCGGGCACTCCGACGGCACGACCGTGGAATCGCCGCCGGACAGCGCGGAGATCGAGGTCGGGCGGAACGAGCCCGGGCTGCGGATCGAGAAGACCGTCGGCTCCTCGCACCCGTACCGCGTCGGTGACACCGTCACGTACACCTACAACGTCACCAACACCGGCAACACCACACTCAACGGCATCGCCGTCGAGGACAACCGGGTCACCGACGTGACCTGCCGGGCAACCACCCTGGCACCGGGCCAGAGCACCACCTGCACCGGCACCTACACCGTCACCCAGGAGGACGCGGAGCGCGGCACGATCACCAACACCGCAGTGGCCACGGCCAACGGCGGTATCCGCTCCGAACCGGCCAAAGCCACCGTCCAGGTAGCGGAGAAGCCCTGCAAGGGCAAGGACTGCAAGCCCTGCAAGGGCAAGGACTGTCACAAGCCCTGCAAGGACAAGGAGTGCGACAAGCCCTGCAAGGGGAAGGGCTGCGACAAGGAGTGAGGCACCCGGCGCGGCGGTGAGGCCCGCACAGGGCTGAGCCACCGCGCCACACGACAGGGCGCCCGCCGGTGACCGGCGGGCGCCCTCGTCGTTTGCGTTACGCCGGACGCGGGCGGGGGGGGGATGAGGCGGTCAGGGCCCGGGTAGTGGCCGCGTGGGGCGGGCGCCGCGCGCGCAGCG
>NZ_JBHYGX010000037.1:0-22906 GCF_042739975.1 Streptomyces sp. NPDC059080 | reverse complement strand
TCGCGCGCGGGTGGGGGTGGTGTTGGTCTTCCGCGCCCGCGCGGGGGCGCGGCCCCCCCCCCCCCCCCCCCCCCCCCACACACCCCCCCCCCCCCCCCCCCCCCCGCCCCCGCGCCCCCCCCCCCTCGTCGTTTCCGTTCCGCGCTACGCGGCCGGGCGGTCGATCAGGCGATCAGGCCCGGGATCGTCGCCTCGTGCGCCGTCCGCAGCTCGCTCAGCGCGATGCTGAACTGGCCCTGGACATCGATCGCGTCCCCGTCGACCACACCGATGCGGGTGGCCGGCAGACCGCGCGCCCCGCACATGTCGGTGAAGCGCAGCTCCTCGCTCCGCGGCACCGAGACGACGGCGCGGCCCGCGGACTCGGAGAAGAGGAAGACGAACGGGTCGACGCCCTCCGGGACGACCAGCCGGGCGCCCTTGCCACCGCGCAGGCACGACTCCACCAGCGCCTGGATCAGGCCGCCGTCGGAGAGGTCGTGCGCCGCGTCGGCCATGCCGTCGCGGGAGGCCGAGATCAGGATCTCCGCCAGCAGCCGCTCACGCTCCAGGTCGACCTTGGGCGGCAGACCGCCGAGGTGGTCGTGGACCACCTGCGACCAGGCCGAACCGCCCAGCTCCTCGGCGGTGTCACCCAGGAGGTAGATCAGCTGCCCGTCCTCGGCGAACGCCACCGGCGTCCGGCGGTTCACGTCGTCGATGACGCCGAGCACCGCGACCACCGGCGTCGGGTGGATCGCCACCTCGCCGGTCTGGTTGTACAGCGAGACGTTGCCGCCGGTCACCGGGGTGCCCAGGGTCTGGCAGGCGTCGGCGAGACCGCGGGTGGCCTCGGCGAACTGCCACATCACCGCCGGGTCCTCGGGCGAACCGAAGTTCAGGCAGTCGGAGACCGCCAGCGGCTTGGCGCCCGTCGCGGCGACATTGCGGTACGCCTCGGCCAGCGCCAGCTGCGCGCCCGCGTACGGGTCGAGCTTGGCGTAGCGGCCGTTGCCGTCCGTCGCGAGGGCGACACCCAGGTTGGTCTCCGCGTCGATGCGGATCATGCCGGAGTCCTCCGGCTGCGCGAGGACGGTGTTGCCCTGCACGAACCGGTCGTACTGATCGGTGATCCACGCCTTCGACGCCTGGTTCGGCGACGCCACGACCTGGAGGATCTGCGCGCGCAGCTCGTCCGGGGTGGCGGGCCGGGCCAGCTTGTTGGCATCGTCGGCCTGGAGGGCGTCCTGCCAGTCGGGGCGGGCGTACGGCCGGTGGTAGGTCGGACCCTCGTGGGCGACCGAGCGCGGCGGGACGTCCACGATCTGCTCGCCGTGCCAGAAGATCTCCAGCCGGGTGCCGTCCGTCACCTCACCGATCACGGTGGCGATGACGTCCCACTTCTCGCAGATCTCCAGGAAGCGGTCGACCTTGTCCGGCTCGACGATCGCGCACATGCGCTCCTGCGACTCGCTCATGAGGATTTCCTCGGGCGAGAGGGAGGAGTCACGCAGCGGAACGGTGTCCAGCTCGACGCGCATACCGCCGGAGCCGGCCGACGCCAGCTCGCTGGTGGCGCAGGACAGACCGGCGCCGCCGAGGTCCTGGATACCGGCGACCAGCCGCTCCTTGAAGACCTCCAGGGTGCACTCGATGAGCAGCTTCTCCTGGAAGGGGTCACCGACCTGGACGGCGGGGCGCTTGGTCGGCTTCGTGTCGTCGAAGGTCTCGGAGGCGAGCACGGAGACGCCGCCGATGCCGTCGCCGCCGGTGCGGGCACCGTAGAGGATGACCTTGTTACCGGCGCCCGACGCCTTCGCCAGGTGGATGTCCTCGTGCTTCATCACACCGATGCAACCGGCGTTGACCAGCGGATTGCCCTGGTAGCAGGCGTCGAAGACAACCTCGCCGCCGATGTTGGGCAGGCCCAGGCAGTTGCCGTAGCCGCCGATGCCCGCGACGACGCCCGGCAGGACGCGCTGGGTGTCGGGGTGGTCGGCGGCGCCGAACCGCAGCGGGTCGACGACCGCGACCGGACGGGCGCCCATGGCGAGGATGTCGCGGACGATGCCGCCGACGCCGGTGGCCGCACCCTGGTACGGCTCGATGTAGCTGGGGTGGTTGTGCGACTCCACCTTGAACGTGACGGCGTAGCCCTGGCCGACGTCGACGACACCGGCGTTCTCACCGATGCCGACGAGCATCGCGTCGTTCTCGGGGACCTTCTCACCGAACTGCTTCAGATGGACCTTGCTGCTCTTGTAGGAGCAGTGCTCGGACCACATGACGGAGTACATGGCGAGCTCGGCGCCGGTCGGGCGGCGGTCCAGGATCTCGCGGATGCGCGCGTACTCGTCCTGCTTCAGCCCCAGTTCGGCCCAGGGCTGCTCGGCCTCAGGGGTCTCCGCGGCGTGCTTGACCGTGTCCAGCGTCATGCGTTGACCAACTTCTTCAGGATCGAGGTGAAGAACCCGAGGCCGTCGGTGCGGCCCGTGCCGATCAGCGGTTCCACGGCGTGCTCGGGGTGCGGCATGAGGCCGACGACGTTGCCCGCCTCGTTGGTGATTCCGGCGATGTCGCGGAGCGAGCCGTTGGGGTTGCCGTAGCCCTCGGCGGCTTCGCCATCGGCCAGGTAGCGGAAGGCGACGCGGCCCTCGGCCTCCAGCATGTCGAGCGTGCGCGCGTCGGCGACGTAGCGGCCGTCGATGTTCTTCAGCGGGATGGAGATCTCCTGGCCCGCGGTGTAGTCGGTGGTCCAGGCGGTGTCCGCGTTCTCGACCCGCAGCTTCTGCTCACGGCAGACGAAGTGCAGGCTCTCGTTGCGCAGCATCGCGCCGGGCAGCAGATGGGTCTCGGTGAGCACCTGGAAGCCGTTGCAGATACCGAGGACGGGCATGCCGTCCTTCGCCTGCGCGATGACGGACTCCATCACCGGCGAGAACCGGGAGATCGCCCCGGCCCGCAGGTAGTCGCCGTACGAGAAACCGCCGGGCAGCACCACGGCGTCGACCTGCTTGAGGTCCTTGTCCCGGTGCCACAGCGGAACGGCCTCGGCCCCGGCGACCCGGACGGCGCGCTGGGTGTCGCGGTCGTCGAGCGTCCCGGGGAACGTCACGACGCCGATGCGTGCAGTCATGATCCGGCCTCGACGCGGACGGTGAAGTCCTCGATGACGGTGTTGGCGAGGAAGGTCTCGGCCATCTCGCGGATACGGGCGAGGGCGGCGTCGTCGGCCGGGCCCTCCACCTCAAGTTCGAAACGCTTGCCCTGACGGACGTCGGCGATGCCCTCGAATCCCAGGCGTGGCAGTGCGCGCTGCACCGCCTGCCCCTGCGGGTCGAGGATCTCCGGCTTGAGCATGACGTCGACTACGACGCGTGCCACTGGCACTCCCGGTGGTGTGGTGCGTAAGGCGGTTCCCTCACACTACCGTGTGCGAAAATCTACGCGCATAGATAAGTGATCGTCCCCTCACGGTGCGGTATCGGCCGGGCGCGCACACCGGGGAAAATCCTCGAAAAGATCCACGGTCCGGATTGCGGCATGACACGCTGAAGAAATTAACTGGGCTTCACAATGCATTGCCCGCCGCTGTACAAATGAAAAAGCATTGATCCCTATCAACAGGATCCGAAGCAACACCCCACGTCAACACGGGGTTGCTGCACGAAAGGACCGATATCCGTGGCGCAGCGCGTAGTGGTAACGCTCTCCGACGACATCGACGGAGGAGAAGCCGCAGAGACGGTCGCCTTCGGATTGGACGGGAAGTCGTACGAGATCGACCTCAATCCCGCCAATGCGAAGAAACTGCGCGACACCCTGGAGCCGTTCGTCGAGGCGGGCCGCAAGCGGGCCAGGTCCGGCAAGGCGTACCACCGCACGTCGGTGACGCCCGACCCGGCGGCGGTCCGGGCCTGGGCCCGCTCGCACCAGATGGAGGTGCCGCCGCGCGGCCGCATCCCGAAGAAGGTCTACGAGGCATTCAGCGCGGCCAACCACTGAAGCCGCGCACGGCGCGGGCCCGCCGGGGCCCGCGCGGAGCCGACTTGCACGGCCCCCCCATTGATCAGCTAGAGTCTGGAGCACGCCGAGGGGCGAGGCCGAAGGGCCGGGCCCCGAGGAGTCACGCGGGTGTAGCTCAGTAGTAGAGCGCCCTCTTTCCAAGAGGGAGGCGCAGTGTGCAATCCCTGTCACCCGCTCTGACAGTTCTCGGTCTTTGGACTCAAGCAGTCTTTTCGATCAGGTAGAGTAGCTGTCGCGCCGCTCGGTGAAAGCCGGGTGGATGCCTGCGGACGTAGCTCAGTTGGTAGAGCGCAACCTTGCCAAGGTTGAGGTCGCGAGTTCGAGCCTCGTCGTCCGCTCAGCTAAAGGCCCCGGCCGGTGGAAACACCAGCTGGGGCCTTTGTCATGGGCCACCCCGTCTCCGTGGGGATGTGGCGGCGGACACAGAAATGCGGCGGCCGCGCGAGGCGGATCGCCAGATGGTTCGCGGGGGCGCATTCGTTGGCTATAGTGGTCCCCGCACCGCGCGGCGGGGCCGGAAACGGTTGCCGGATTCGCACGGAGCATGCGGACGTAGCTCAGTTGGTAGAGCGCAACCTTGCCAAGGTTGAGGTCGCGAGTTCGAGCCTCGTCGTCCGCTCAGCTGAAGGCCCCGGCCGGTGGAAACACCGCCCGGGGCCTTTGTCGTGCGTCAGGACCAGGTGAGGCCGGTCAGCCGCTCGTACGCCTCGATGTACTTGGCGCGGGTGGCGTCGACGACGTCCTGGGGGAGGCCGGGGGGCGGGAGTTCGCCGTTGCGGTCCCAGCCGGATGCCGGGGACGTCAGATGGTCGCGGACGAACTGCTTGTCGAAGGAGGGCTGGGCCTGGCCCGGCTGCCAGCGGTCGGCGGGCCAGAAGCGCGACGAGTCGGGCGTCAGGACCTCGTCGGCCAGGATCAGTTCGCCGTCCTTGAAGCCGAACTCGAACTTGGTGTCGGCGAGGAGGATGCCACGGCCACGGGCGATGTCGCGGGCGCGGGCGTAGATGTCGAGGGTGGCGCGGCGCAGCCGGGCGGCGGTCTCCGGGCCGACCTGGCGGGCCACCGCCTCGTACGAGACGTTCTCGTCGTGGTCGCCGACGGCCGCCTTGGTGGCCGGGGTGAAGATCGGGGCGGGCAGTTCGGAGCCGTCGACGAGGCCCTCGGGGAGCGCCAGGCCGCAGACGGTACGGGACTGCCGGTACTCGGCGAGGCCGGAGCCGGTGAGGTAGCCGCGGGCGACGCACTCGACGGGGGCCATCTCCAGCGAGGTGCAGACGAGGGTGCGGCCCTCCCAGTCGGCGGGGGCGCCGGGCGGCAGCTCCGTGGAGAGGACGTGGTTCGGGACGAGGTCGGCGAGCTGGTCGAACCACCACAGGGAGAGCTGGGTGAGGACGCGGCCCTTGTCCGGGATCTCGGTGGGCAGCACCCAGTCGTACACGGAGATGCGGTCACTGGCGACCATGATCAGTTCGCCGTCGGCGTTCTGGTAGAGGTCACGCACCTTGCCGGTGTGAAGGTGGGTGAGGCCGGGCACCTGCAAGGGCTCGGGCTTTTCTACAAAACCGGACACGCTGCCTCCGCGTAGGTTGGTCCAGGAGTCCTGACGATTCTCCCGTACGCGGAGGAAGGGTGCCGTGGCGGGGCCACCCGGTCAGGTTCGGGCGGCGTTCCGGACGAGGACGGCGAGCGTCAGCAGGGCGAGCACCGCGCCGCCGGTCAGGACGGCCGACGGCGACCAGACGCCGGTGAGCAGGGTGACCGCGTACGGGGCGCAGAAGCCCAGGTAGCACAGGGCCCAGAAGCGGGCGGTGCGGCGGGCCAGTCGGTGGGGCGGGGTGAGGGCGGCGACCTCGGTGAGGCCGTACGCGACGCTGAGGCCGTAGCCGCCGCCGAGGAGGACCGCGGCGAGCAGGCCCAGCGCGGGGTCGGTGCGGGCCACCGCGAGGGCGCCGACGAGCAGACCGGCGGCGATGGCGGCGAGGCCGCAGAGCGCGGTGGCCATGCGGTGCCGGGCGGCGAGGCGGCGGGCGAGCGGGGCGACGAGGATGCCGGTGCCGGGGGTGACGGCGGTGGCGAGGCCCGCGTAGACGGTGCGCCAGCCGTCGAGGTCGGCGTCGACCAGCCCTGGGAGGGTCGCGAAGGCGAGGGTCGGGGCGGCGAAGACCCAGGGGGCCAGGGGGGCGACGAGGCGGCGGAAGGCCGTGGCGGACGGGGCGGGGCCGGGCTCGGCGGACGGCGGTACGGCGGGGCCGGACGGACGGTGGGCGGTGACGGTCTCCGGGGTGCGGACCGCGCTGAGGGCGGCGGCCGCGGCGAGGACGAGGTGCGGGACGTAGGCGAGCACCATCGGGTGCGGCGCCCACTCGGCGATGCAGGCGGCGGCCAGGCCGCCGGAGGCGAAACCGGCGGAAAGGAAGAGGCCGGAGCGGCGGGCGGCGGCGCCCGGGGTGGGGGCGGTGCCGTACGGGGCGGTGGACAGCTCCTTGATCCAGACGCTGCCCGCGGTGAGCAGCAGGCCGGCGCCCAGCCCGGTGAGGAAGCGGCCGGGCCACAGCAGCCAGGCGGCGGACGGACCGGCCATCAACAGGCAGGTTGCCAGAACGGTCAGGGCGAGCGCGGCGAAGGTGACGGGGCGGCGCCCGCGGCGGTCGGCGGCCGGTCCGGCGAGCAGCAGGCCGGGGATCAGGCCGAGGACATAGACCGCGAAGAGGCCGGTGGTGGTGGCGTTGGTCAGGCCCAGGTCGGAGCGGTAGGCGCCGAGGAGGGCGGAGAACTGGTTGGCGCTCCAGCCGGACGCGGTCATCAGCCAGCCCGCGCGCAGCCAGTGGCGGGGCCCGGCGGCCGGGGGTGCCGGGGCGGCGGGCGCGTCGCTCCGGAGGGAAGGCGTCGTCATACCGGCCGTTCTACGGGAGGCCCCGGGGCGGGCGCCGCAGGCGTTCAGGAATCGTGAATGCGTACGAGCCACCGGGGGTGGCCGGCCGTATCGTTGCGCCATGGATCTGCGGCGGCTGTCTTCTTTTCTGGCGGTGGTCGAGGAGGGCCACTTCGGCCGGGCGGCGGCCCGGCTGTTCCTGTCACCGGCCGCGGTGACCGGCCATGTCCAGCAGTTGGAGCGGGAGTTCGGGACCCGGCTGCTGGAGCGCGGCCGGGGCACGGTGGTGCCGACGGCGGCGGGGCGGCGGCTGGTGTCGCACGCCCGGACGCTGCTGGCGGCGGTGAACGCGGCGGTCGAGGACGTCACCGAGGCGGCCCTCGACAACGGTCCGGCCGCGCGGGGGCTGCGCGTCGGCGTGATGGGCCACGGCTCGGCGGAGGTGACGCCCGCCGCGGTCAACGCCTTCCGGCGGGCGCGGCCCGAGGTGCCGCTGCGGCTGGTCCAGCTGAACTTCACGGAGCACTGCAGCGCGCTGCGCGAGGACCGGGTGGACGTCGCGTTCGTCCGCCCGGCGATCGAGGCCGAGGGCATCGACGTGGACGTGCTGACGACGGAGCGGCGGATCGTGGCGGTACCGGCGGGTTCGGTGTACGCGGACGCGCGGCGGGAGGGGCTGCGCGTCGCCGACGTCCTGGATCTGCCGTATCTGCGGCTGCCGCGCCACACGCCGCGGCCGTTCACGGACTACCTGTACTTCGACGCGGGCGAGCGGCGCGCGCCGGACTGCGCGCTGACCCCGCAGGACGTGCTGACCAGCGTGGCCGCCGGGCGCGGGGCGGGCTCCGGGCTGGCGTCGTTCGCGCGGTACTACCCGTGGCCCGGGGCGGTGTACGTACCGGTGCTGGACGCGGCGCCCGCGCACAGCGTGCTGGCGACGCGGACCGGGGACCCCCATCCCGACGTGCGGATCTTCCGGGCGCTGACGGTGGCGCTGGCGCGGGAGATGGCACCGTTCCTGGAGCGGGGGCCGGGGGTGGGGTGAGGGGGCCTGGCCCGGGGTCTCCGGGGCCCGGCGCCGCGCGGGCGGGCCGGTGGTCAGGGCCTCGGCTCGGGCCCGTCGGTCCCGTTGCGGATTCAGTCCCGCTTGCAGATGCGGTCCAGGAGGTTGGCCGTGGCGCGTTGGACGCGGGGGTCGACGTGGCCGGGGCGGTCCAGCGCCGGTGACCAGGCGAACGTGCCGGAGGCGAAGACCAGGGCGCCACTGGGGGCGCGGTAGAGCGAGGTCTCCTGGTGGCGGCGGTGGCCTTCGGCGTCGCGGTACGGGGAGTGGGCGAGCAGCACGCGGTCGGTGTGCTCGGGGAGGCTGGTGCGCGGGAAGTAGCGGTCGGCCTCGCCCGCGACCAGGCCGGGCAGCGCGTCGCCCTCGCCCGCGCCGGTGGCCTCCCACAGCCAGTGGGCGCCGTTGCGGACGACGAGGGGCGTGGGCTCCGGCACCCGGCCCGCGTACTGGACGCCCATCAGCCGCTGCTCCGGGTCACCGACCTCGCGCCAGAGGGCGGGGCGGCCCGGACCCTGGCGTTTGCGGCAGCTGAGCAGCGCGTCGGGGCCGGAGGGCGACGGCGAGAGGTCGACCTTCCAGTACATGGTGTTGGCGGAGAGGAAGACCAGCGAGGTGCCGTGGTCACGGGCGCGCTCGACGGTGCGGCGCATCGGCGCCGTCCAGTACTCGTCGTGGCCGGGGAAGATCAGGCCGCGGTAGCGGGACGGGTCGACGCGGCCGGCGTGCAGATCGCGGGCGTCGGCGTAGGCGAGGTCGTAGCCGTACCGCTCGGCCCAGCGGATGAAGTCGTAGGCGTGGCCGACGTGGAGGGGCAGTCCGGCACCGGCGTAGGGGCGGTCGAACGAGACGGTGGTGGCGGCCTGCCCCTCGCCGAGGAGCGCGCCGTCCTCGTCCCAGGCGTGGTAGAGGCTGGCGCCGGTGCGGCCGTCCTCCGGGTAGAGGTTGTACGCCTGCCAGGTGATGTCGGGCAGCAGAAGCAGCAGGTCGGCGGGGTGGTCGTCGCGGACGGTGAAGGGGATGTGGCTGCGGTAGCCGTCCGCGGTGGTCAGGACGGCGACGTACGCGCCGAGGTTCCAGTACGTGGGGACCTGGAGGCGCCAGGAGAGCCACCAGTGGTGGCAGGAGACGGTGCGCTCGGCGGCGAGCGGGGCGGGCTGGACGATGCCGGAGAGCCGCGGGCTGGTGGTGATCTTGAAGGCACCGGCGCCGCCGTAGTGGCCGATGCGGTAGATGTCGATGCTGAACGGCTGCGGTGGGTCGACGGAGACCCGGAAGTCGATGGCCTCGCCCGGGGCGACCGCGCCGGTGGTGGCGAACCCCTTGATCTGCCGGTGGATGTCGTCCGCGGTGCGCGGGCCGTTGTGCTTACGGGGCGGCGGGACCCGCGGGTCGCCGTGGACGGTGGCCTGCTCGACGTACCAGGGCACGAGGTGGCCGGAGTCGAAATAGGTCTCGCTGCCGCGCAGCCAGGGCAGTGGGCCCTGGCCGAACGGGTCCGTCACCGCGTGGGCGAGGGCGCCCGATTCCCAGCGCCTGATCTGATCCGTCCCCACCATCAGCTCCCCTCCCGCGTCCCCCGTGGGCCGGCCTGGTTCCGTACACCGCCGGCCGGGCACCTGCGGCGGGCCGGCGTCACGGGCCGCCCGCACAGGGCCGCTACGGCGTGCGGGACCGGCGCCGCGGAGTTCCTCCGAACCGACGCGGCCACTCCCAGCACATCACATTAAGCACTCGGTTCGTCACCCTTCGTCGCGAATTCAACGGACTTGACGAGAGAAACAACCCGACAGGTATACGGAACGGAGCCTTAGGGGGGTGGAGAGGAAAGAGCGTTCGGGTACGAGGGCGCGCCCGGAGGGCCGTGACCTGGGGGCGTGGCCTTGAGGGCGTGGCCCCGGGGTGGCGGGGGGAGGCTGCCCGAGTTGGCTGGCCGTCACCGGGGCGGAGGGCGCCGTGCCGCATACCACGAGGGGCTGGACGCCCCCGACATACGGCCGGAGGGCGCCGCGGGTGCGGGCGGCCGCGAGTGCCACACGTACGGGTCCGGGGCGTCAGACGTACGGGTCCGGGGCGTCAGACGGGAGGGGCGGGGCTCACGGCAGGCGAACCGGTTTTTCCGGGCGGGCGCCTATGGTCGCGAGCCAGGCGCGGAGGGGGGCGGCGTCGCCGTCCTCGACGAGGCTGCGGACGGTGGTGCCGAGGTCGGTGCGGCGGGCGCCGTCGATCAGCAGGGCGGGGCCGTCCAGCCAGTCGAGGCCGGGGGCGGCGCCCGCGGTGTCGACGGCGGCGCAGCAGACCATCGCCGTGACGTGGTCGGCGAGCAGGTCACGGCCGGTGCGGGGCGGCTGGAGCGGGAAGAGCGGCAGGCCCCCGTCGGCGAGGCCGTCAGTGCCGTTCAGGTCCGGCAGGTCGGGGAAATCCTGAAGCTCGGGCAGTTCCGTCCCGTTCGTCGGCTCCGGGAGGCCGGGGGCGCCCGTACGGCCCGCCGCTCCCGGGGAGCCGGGGCGGTCAGCCGTCTCCGGGAAGCCGGGCCGGTCCGTCGCCCCGGGGAGGCCGGGCCGGCCCGCCGCCTCCGGAAAGCCGGGGGCATCCGTCGCGTCCGGGAAACCGGGTACGTCCGTCGTCTCCGGGAAGCCGGGCCCGTCCGCCGGATCCGGCAGACCGGTCGCGTCCGGCTGCGGGTGATCCGAGCCCCCGGCAGCGGCACGCCCACCGGCGGCGGTGCGGGCCTCGCGGGCCATTTCCGCGTCCAGGCGGGCGGCGACGAGGTCACCAGCCGCGGTGTCGCCGGAGAGGTGGTCGATCACCCGCTCCAGCGTCGGGCCCCGGGACGGGGCGGCGGGCGGCGGGGCAGTGGCGACCGCGGACGGGCGGCGGGCCGGGCCGCCGACGGCCGTGCTGCCGGTCTCGGTGGCCGCGGCGGGGCCCGCCACCGGGGTGGCCAGGGGCGCGGGGCCGGGCTCCGCGGGCAGGGCGGTGGTGTCCGGGCCCGTACGGGTCGCGGGCGCTTCCGGGGTGGGGGCCGGGCGGCGGTCGTCGGCGCCGGGCGGGGGCGCGGCGGGCAGGCCGTCCAGGACGCGGTGCAGGCGGGCGGCCTCCAGGCGCCAGGTGCGGTCCACGACCTCGTCCGGATACTCGCCCCAGCCGACGGGCGACCAGCCCGGCCCGGCCGCCGGCGGGCCGCCGTGGAAGAGCCGGGCGGCCAGCAGGGACGCGGCGCCGTCGATGGTGCCGGGCTCCTCCAGGAGATCGCAGGCGGGCCGCTCGCCGAGCCGGGCGGTGAAGCCGTCGGCCAGACGGTCGCGGCGGGACAGCTCGGTGAGCGCGGAGACCACGCCGGAGTCCAGGTGCGCGGGCCACCGTCCCAGCCGCCACGCGGGCAGCGCCACACGGGTCAGCAGCCGGTCCCAGCCCGCGTACGCCAGACCGACCTGCTCCTGGGCGACGGTCCGCAGGCGGTGGTCGACGTTCTGGGCGCGCTCGGACGCGGCGGCCGCCACGGCCCGCTCCATGAGCGTGGCGTGGTCGCGGCAGGCGCGCAGCATCAGGCGCGCCGCCAGGCCGACGAAGCGGAGCGCGGGGGCCCGTATGCCCCGGGCGCGGGCGGCGACGGCGACCGCGGCGTCCAGCCCGCGGATGAACCGGCGGGCCGCGGCTATGTCCGGGTCCGCCGCGGGGCCCGTACCGGCGACGACGGGGGCGAGGAGGGCGCGGAGCTCGCCGACGCGCATCCACCACAGGAACGGGGAGCCGATGACCAGCACCGGGGCGGCCGCCCTCCGGTCGGCGCGGCGGGCTGCCCGGGGCGGGCCGTGCGTGCGGTGCGTACGGTCCTCCAGCCAGCTGTCGCAGTCCGGGGTGAGGGCCAGCGCGGACGGCGCCGGGACGCCGAGGCGGTCGGCCAGCTCGCGGACGAGGCGGTAGAGGTCGGGTGCGGCGCCCTCGGACACCGGGACGGAGGGGCTGAGCGCCGGCCTGGCCCCGGCGACGACCGCGCCGACCAGCGCGGCGAGCGCCAGCGTCAGCACCGCGACGCCGCACGCGGCCGGCCGGGCCAAGCCCCAGCCGGAGCCCGCGGCGGCGTCCGGCGCGCCGAGGCGGCCGGTGGCGCCGCCGACGAGCAGCACCACGGCGACGGCGGCGGGGAGCAGCGCCACGGCGAGCGCCGCACCGCGGATCCGCAGCACGGCCAGGGCGCGGGAGCGCGCCGCGAGGACGCCTGTTTCCGGACCAGCCATGAGCCTGCACACCCCCTGCTGCCCTCGTGGAGACGGACGGAGACATTGGAGAGATCACGCGTATCGAGCCGAACATCGGGAGCGCCCGGCGGCTCCGGCCCGCACGGGCACCGTGCCCGAGCCTTCGCGCGCTCCCCACCACTGTGGCACCGGCCACTGACATCGCAATGCCGGTGAGCCACTTGCCGGACGTCACCGTGGTCGCCGTACCGGAGAGCAGCACGGCGCACACAGAACGCTTGCGCGGCACCCTAGTTGGGGGCCCGGCTCCCGTCAGCAGGTCGCCGGATCGGTCACTCGATGGTATGGCTTTGGGCAGAGCCGGGAACTGTCTCCCGCACGGCCCCGTGACCTGGAGACCGGCGACGCCCCCGCTCCGCTTCGGCCCGCGCCCGGCCCCACACCGGCGCACGCCAGGCGCGCCCCGCGCCTGCTCCCCCGCCGTCGTATCCGCCCCGTGCCCGGGCACCTTCGGCCGTGACCGGCGGACACCGGACGGGCCGAACGGGCCGAACGGGCCGAACGGGCCCCGAACATGCCAGCGGCCCCGGCGCCGCCGCCGTCACAGGCGGGGCACCGGGGCCGACCGGCGATGCCGGGTGCGACGAGAGGGAGCGGCGTTACGCCTGCGCCCCCGCGTTCGCCGCCTCCGCCGCCTCTGCCGCGTCCTCCGCGGCCTTCCGGGCGATGTCCGTGCGGTGCTGGGCACCGTCCAGGGAGATCCGGCCCACGGCACGGTAAGCACGGTCGCGGGCGGCGGTGAGGTCGGCGCCGGTCGCGGTCACCGACAGGACCCGGCCGCCCGCGCTGAGGACCGCGCCGGAGGCGTCCTGCTTGGTCCCGGCGTGCAGCACGTACGCCTTGGGGCCGTCCTGCTCGGCGACGGCGGCGAGGCCCTCGATGGGGTCGCCGGTGCGGGGAGTGCCCGGGTAGTTGTGCGAGGCGATGACGACGGTGACCGCGGCGCCGTCGCTCCAGCGCAGCGGCGGGACGGCGGCCAGCGTGCCGGTCGCGGCGGCGTGCAGCAGCCCGGCCAGCGGCGTCTTCAGGCGGGCCAGGACCACCTGGGTCTCCGGGTCGCCGAAGCGGGCGTTGAACTCGATGACCCGCACCCCGCGCGAGGTGATCGCCAGACCCGCGTAGAGCAGGCCGGAGAAGGGCGTGCCGCGGCGGCGCAGTTCGTCGACGGTGGGCTGCAGGACCGTGGCCAGGACCTCGTCGACGAGCTGGGGGTCGGCCCAGGGCAGCGGGCTGTAGGCGCCCATACCGCCGGTGTTGGGACCGGCGTCGCCGTCGAGGGCGCGCTTGAAGTCCTGGGCGGGCTGGAGCGGCAGCACCGTCTCGCCGTCGGTGACCGCGAAGAGCGACACCTCGGGGCCGTCGAGGAACTCCTCGATGACGGTCTGCCCGCCGCCCTCGCCGCCGCGCTCCACGCAGGCCAGGGCGTGCGCGCGGGCCGCCGCGACGTCCTCGGTGACGACGACGCCCTTACCCGCGGCCAGCCCGTCGTCCTTGACGACGTACGGGGCGCCGAAGGCGTCCAGCGCCGCGTCGATCTCCTCCGCGGTGGTGCAGACGTAGCTGCGGGCGGTCGGGACGCCCGCGGCGGCCATCACGTCCTTGGCGAACGCCTTGGAGCCCTCCAGCCGGGCGGCCTGCGCCGAGGGGCCGAAGACCGGGATGCCGCGCTCACGGACCGCGTCGGCGACGCCCGCCACCAGGGGCGCCTCGGGGCCGACGACGACGAGCCCGGCCCCCAGGTCGGCGGCGAGCGCGGCGACGGCGGCGCCGTCGAGGGCGTCGACGGAGCGGAGTTCGGCCACCTCGGCGATACCGGCGTTGCCGGGGGCGCAGTACAGCGCGGTGACGTCGGGGTCGAGGGACAGGGAGCGGCACAGGGCGTGTTCGCGGGCGCCGCCGCCGATGACGAGGACCTTCACAGGTGGCAGCCTAGTCGCCCGGGGTTCCGGCCCGGCCCGGCGGCCCCTACGGGCACGGTCCCCGGCAACTCCGCGCCCACGGGTGCGGCACCTCTTTCGGGTGAGAGATCCGGTTGGTCTATACCCGATGGGAAGCCACTTCCGGTCGGGAATCCCGTGATCGTGGGGGCAAACCCCACCGTTCGGCGGTAGGAAGGGGTGTTCGCACATCCGCTTTTCCTACGCACCGGGCGCACCGTACGTAGCCGCAACGAGGGAGTCCACGGTTGAGTCAGCCGGAGATGCAGCCGGAGGGACCGCCCGGGGACGGCGGACGGGGCCGGGAGCCGCGGCGCGCCTGGGAGCGGGCCGCCGCCCTGCTCGGGGTCGGCTCCCAGGGGCGCGGGCCCGGCGACCTGACCGGCCGGGCCTTCCCGCACGGCGACTGGGGCGAGCCTGCCGACCGGCTGGACACGCTCTACGCGTGGACGGAGGAGAGCGCGCTGCGCGCCGCCGACTGGTATCTGCACGACCGGCGCGGCAAGCGGCGCGCGGCGCGGGCGCTGCGCGCCGGTGCCGCCGCCGGGGTCTCGGTGGGCGCCGCGCTGCCGCTGGCCGATCTGGCGGGCGCATGGCACGGCGGGGCGTCCTGGGGGTATCTGATGCTGCTGATAGCCGCCGTCTGTGTGGGCTGCGACCGGTACCTCGGGGTGACGGCGGGCTGGATGCGGGACGTCGCGACGGCGCAGGCGATCCAGCGGCGGCTGGAGGCGCTCCAGTTCGACTGGGCGTCGGAGAGCGTGCGCGAGGTGCTGGGCCCGGCGGAGGGCACGGCGAGCGAGGCGGCGGAGCGGTGTCTGGGGGTGTTGCGCCGGTTCCACGAGGACATCGGGGAGCTGGTGCGGTCCGAGACCGGTGACTGGATGACGCAGTTCCGGGCCGGTCCGGTGCCGCGGACGGACCAGCCGGTGCTGCCGTGGTCCGGGCCGCGGGCGGAGGCCCCGGGGCAGCCGGGCAGCGGGCGGTTCACGCTGCCGCCGGGCGCCCGGCCGAACATGCCGCGGCAGCGCCCGCCGGAGCCGCCGCGCTGACGGCCCCGGTGCGTGTCCCCTCCGTCGCCGGGCGGGGCGCGCACCGGGGCCGGTCGGGGCCGGTGTGCCCGGGGTGGTTGCGCGTCAGCTGAAGACAATCATGGAGCCCTGGCCGAGGCTCCGGGTCGCGGCCGCGTGCAGGCCGAGCCAGACGTGGCGTTCGCGGGCGAACGGGCCGCCATCGGACGGCGGGCTCACCGACGGCTCCTCCAGGCCGGTGGGGCCGGACGGCGGCGCGGGCGGGGCGGGCGGGTTGGCCGGGTCGATGCCGAGGGCCGGGGCGACCAGTTCGAGATCGCGCAGCAGCCCGTGGGAGGAGCCCAACGGGCCGCCACCGTCGAGAAGTTCCTCGTCGGACAGCGGGTGCGGGAAGTCGACCGGGACGTACGCCCCGGCGTGGTCGTAGTGCCAGACGAGGTGCGACTGCTGGGCCGCCTGCTCGAACATCTCCAGCAACTGCTCGTAGTCGCCGCCCAGTTCGTCGACCGGGGTCACCTCCAGGCCGCACAGGCGCAGCAGGTAGGCGCGGCGCAGGAAGTGCAGCGCGTCGTAGTCGAAACCGGCGACCGGCGCCACGTCGCCGGAGAGCCCCGGCATGTAGCTGAAGACGGGGACCGGTGGCAGTCCGACGTCCGTCAGGGCCTTGTCATAGGCGGCGATCTCTTCGGAGAACGGGTTGTCGGGGCTGTGGCACAGCACATCGACGAGGGGTACCAGCCACAGGTCACATGCCACGAGTGAGTGCTCGCTTCCGGTCGGGGCCACTGGCATGGGCGCGCGTGTTGCGGAGAGGGCGGACGAAGGGAGAGTGCATACGGGGCCTGGTGCGGAGGGGGCTTACGGGGCGGGTGTGGAGGGGGTTTACGGGGCGGGTGGGCGGTCCGCGGTGGCGGAGGCTTCGGCCGACGGTCGGGACAGCGTAGTGCTACCCGGGCGTTCCCACGAGGGTGAGGGCGTGCGCGTTGTACTCCGCGATCAGCCGTTGTGCCTCGGCCGGATCGTGCCGGGCGATGGCCTCGGCGAGGGCGCGGTGGCCCTGCCAGAGGAGGCCGCGCAGCTCCTGCCGGTCGCGCAGCAGCGGGACGGCGAACATCCAGGTCTGCACCCGGAGGCGGTCCAGGAACTCCCTGATGTACGCGTTGCCGACCAGGCCGCCCAGCTCCCGCCAGAAGCGCAGGTCGTAGCCGATGAGCACGTCCAGGTCACCGGCGCGTGCGGCGCGTTCGGCCTCCTCGGCGCGGCGGCGCAGGGAGAGCAGGTCCGCGGCGGGCGGGCGCGGCAGATGGGCGCCGGGGCCACGGAAGATGCCCTCGACGACGAGGGTGCGGGCCTCGACCATGGCGCGGTAGTCGTCGGCGGTGAAGGCGCGCACCTTGAAGCCGCGGTGTTCCTCGATGTCGAGCAGCCCTTGGGCGCAGAGGTCGAGCAGCGCCTCGCGGACCGGGGTGGCGGAGACGCCGTACTGCTCGGCGATCTCCTTCACCGTGAAGCGGTGGCCGCACGGCAGCCGCCCGGCCAGCACCTCGTCGCGCAGCGCATCGGCGATCTGCCGGCGCAGGGTGTTACGCCGTACGACTCCGCCGGGCCAGTCAGCGGCCATGGTGTCCGTCCGTCCCCTTCGACAACTGGGCCGTCCGCGAAGTCGCGTCGTTGACGGGGCGACACGGACGGAAGGGCCGCACGCCAGGCGGGCGGCCCCGCCCACGATAGGCGAGGGCCGCCCTGACCTGCCCGGGGCCGGGGTGGGACACGTCCGGTGCCGGTCCGGGGTGCGCGTCACACGGGGCGCGTACGGTCCGGGCGCGCGCCTCCTGACGTGGGGCGCGCGCCTCCCGACGCGGGGTGTGCGCCGGGAGGCGGCGGGGCGTACGCGGGCCCGTTCCGGCGGACGTCCCGTCAGACCGTGTGCGCGTCCGCCGTGTCGAGGGCGGTGTCGAGGAGGGCCAGGCCCTTCTCGGCCTCGGCGGCGGTGATGGTGCAGGCCGGAACGACGTGGGTGCGGTTCATGTTGACGAACGGCCACAGGCCGCCGCGCTTGCAGGCGGCGGCGAACTCCGCCATCGGGGCGTTGTCGGCGCCCGACGCGTTGTACGGCACCAGCGGCTCGCGGGTCTCCTTGTCGCGGACCAGGTCGAGGGCCCAGAAGGCGCCCAGGCCGCGGACCTCGCCGACGGACGGGTGGCGTTCGGCCATGGCGCGCAGCGCGGGGCCGATGACCGTCTCGCCGATCTCCGCGGCGTTCTCCACGATCCGCTCCTCGGCCATCGCGTTGATGGTGGCGACGGCGGAGGCGCAGGCCAGCGGGTGGCCGGAGTAGGTGAGGCCGCCCGGGTAGGGGCGGGTATCGAAGGTCGCGGCGATCTCGGCGCTGATCGCGACGCCGCCGAGCGGGACGTAACCGGAGTTGACGCCCTTGGCGAAGGTCAGCAGGTCGGGGGTGACGCCGAAGTGGTCGGCGGCGAACCAGTGGCCGGTGCGGCCGAACCCGGCCATCACCTCGTCGAGGACGAAGACGATGCCGTGGCGGTCGCAGATCTCGCGGACGCCCGCGAGGTAGCCGGGCGGCGGGACCATGATGCCCGCGGTGCCGGGGATGGTCTCCAGGATGATCGCGGCGATCGACTGCGGGCCCTCGAAGGCGACGGTCTGTTCCAGGTGGGCGAGGGCGCGCTCGCACTCCTGGGCCTCGTTCTCCGCGTGGAACGGCGAACGGTAGAGGAACGGGCCCCAGAAGTGGACGACACCGGCCGCACCGGTGTCCGAGGGCCAGCGGCGCGGGTCGCCGGTGAGGTTGATCGCGGCGGCGGTGGCACCGTGGTACGAGCGGTAGGCGGAGAGGACCTTGGGGCGGCCGGTGTGCAGACGCGCCATGCGGACCGCGTTCTCCACGGCCTCCGCGCCGCCGTTGGTGAAGAAGATCTTGTCGAGGTCGCCGGGGGTGCGCTCGGCGATCAGCCGGGCGGCCTCGGACCGGACGTCGACGGCGAAGCCCGGGGCGATCGTGCAGAGCTTCGCGGCCTGCTCCTGGACCGCCGCGACGACCTTCGGGTGCTGGTGGCCGATGTTGGTGTTGACCAGCTGCGAGGAGAAGTCGAGGTAGCGGTTGCCGTCGTAGTCCCAGAAGTACGAGCCTTCGGCGCCGGCGACGGGCAGCGGATCGATCAGGCCCTGTGCGGACCAGGAGTGGAAGACGTGCGCGCGGTCGGCGGCCTTCACGGCCGCGCCGGTGGCGGCGGAGGGGGCGGGGGGCGTCGTGGTCACGGTCAGTACCTCGGATCGGTCGCTCGGGTCCGCCGGGGACAGACGCGGCGAACCTCTTCACCCTAGGGATCACCGGCCACCCGCCGGTACCGACAGTCTGTACGGCAGGCACGGTGGGCGCGGACAGTGTGTCGACGTGGGGGCGGTCGACGCGGCGGGTGAGCCGGAGCGCGCGCCCGATGCCGGGGGCGCCCGATGCCGGGGGCGGCCGTCTCCGACGCGGTCCGGCTGGCGCGCTATGGGCAGGCGTTCACCTACGAACCGTCCGGACCACCCGAACTACGCCTGGTGACAAGGGAGTTGGACCATCTGGCCGAGCGTATCCAGACCTTCCTGACCGCCGAGCGCGAAACCGCCGCCGGCCTCGCGCACCGGCTGCGTACGCCGGTCGCCGCGCCACGGCTGGACGCCGAGGGGCTGCGGGACCCGTCGCATCGGCCGGTGTCCCTGGCGCTCCATGCCGCCCCCCTCTCCGTCGGTGCGGGCCGCCCCGTGCGGACCATCCGTACGGGCCCGTACGGACGGCACCGCGGCGGGCCCCGTCGTCCGTTCCCCGGCACCTCCCGAACGCTGGGGACCCGCGGGTTAAGCGCGCCCCCTCCCCGGGTTAAGCGCACCCCTCTACCGGGCGTCGCGGCCCGGAGAGGCACACTGCGTCGGGTACGCCCCTCCGGGCCCCGCCGGGCGGTCGATATCCTCGGGGCGGCTCCGGGGGTGGCTTCGGGGGAAAGGGCGGCGATCGTGGAACTGCACCCGGGACGCGCGGGACGACCGGTACGCACCGGTGGGCCGGTGCCGCTCAGGGACCAGGACCCCCGCCGGATCGGCGACTACCGCCTGATCGGGCGCCTCGGGGAAGGCGGCATGGGCCATGTCTATCTGGCCCGCTCGGACCGCGGCCGTACGGTCGCGGTGAAACTGGTCCGCGCCGAACTGGCGGGTCAGGACGAGTTCCGGACCCGTTTCCGGCGCGAGGTGCGGGCCGCGCGGCGGGTCGGCGGCGAGTGGACCGCGCCGGTCCTGGACGCCGACACCGAGGCCGAGACGCCCTGGGTGGCCACCGGTTACATCGCCGGGCCGTCCCTCCAGCAGACCGTCGGCGGCGGCACCAAGCTGCCCGAGCGGACCGTCCGCATCCTGGCTGCGGGGCTGGCCCGCGCGCTGGAATCCGTGCACGCCGCGGGCATCATCCACCGCGACCTCAAACCGTCCAACGTCCTGCTGACCCTCGACGGCCCCCGCGTCATCGACTTCGGCATCGCCCGGGCCCTGGAGGCGGTGACCGACCACGGCGTGACGCGCACCGGCGAGGCCGTCGGCTCGCCCGGCTTCATGGCGCCCGAGCAGGTCCGCGGCGACGATCTCACCCCGGCCTGCGATGTGTTCTGCCTCGGCTCGGTGCTGGCGTACGCGGCGACCGGGCGCTCCCCGTTCGGTACGCCGGAGAGCCAGGTGCACGCCGTGATGTACCGCATCGCCGAGGCGGAGCCGGATCTCGCCACGGTGCCCGAGGGACTGCGCCCGCTGGTCTCCGCCTGTCTGGCGAAGGACCCGGCCGCGCGGCCCTCCCCGGCACAGCTGGTCGCCTGGGCCGAGCGGGACGCGGCGGCGCTCGCCGGGACGACGGCGGACGACGAACCGTGGCTGCCCGGCGCGCTGGTCGCCCGGCTCGGCCGCGGCGCCGTGGAGCTGCTGGAGGCCGAGCACCCCGAGACCGGTGCCGACCCGGCGACGGCCCCGGCACCCGCCCCGGCGCCGCGGCGCCGCCGGGGCGCCACCACCGCATTGATCATCGCGTCCGCGCTGGCGCTGGCCGGGGCCGGTGCGGGCGGCGCGTACTTCCTGCTGCGCAACAACCACGCGACGGCGGAGGACAACGGCGCGACGGGCGGCGGCGGTTCGGGCGGGACGCCGGCCGGCCGGATCCCGGCGGCGTTCCTCGGCACCTGGGAGGCGTCGGCCGACGGCTCGGCGGACGTGCGCCGGTTCACCCTCACCCAGGGCGCGGCCGGGGACACCGTCCTGACGATGACCGCGTCCGGCGCCGCCTACAGCTGTACGTTCTCCGCCGCGCTCCGCTCGGCGGGCCCGCCGGTCCGGCTGGGCCCCTCACGGGTCATCTCCGGCCCGGCCACCAGCTGCCGTCCGGGTGCGCCGAGCACCCTGGAGAAGACCGACGAGGGACTGCGCCGCTCCTTCGACGGCGACGGCGGGGCGTCGGCGCTGACGTACCGCAAGGTGCGGTGAGCCGGGCGTCCGTTTCGCGCGCGGCGGGGAATCCGCCGGTCAGCGCGGGTGCCCCGACACCCGTGCCGCCACCGATCGTTCTCCCCTCGTAACGACTTGGCGGCCGGTGCGCGATCCGGGTGCACCTACGCTCGGGACGGGCGCCAGACGGGGACGGCACGGCGGCCGACGACGGCGGCGGGCACGGCAACGACACGGGAGGCGCCCGGATGGAGGGCCTGCGCGGGCTGATCGCCGGCGATCCGGCGTGGATCGGGGACTACCGGCTGCTCAGCCGGCTCGGCAGCGGCGGCATGGGCCGGGTCTATCTCGCGCGTTCGGAGGGCGGCAGAACCGTCGCGGTGAAGCTGATCCGGACGGAGCTGGCGGCCGAGCAGGAGTTCCGGGACCGCTTCCGGGCCGAGGTGGCGGCCGCCCGGAAGGTCGGCGGGCGCTGGACCGCACCGGTCCTGGACGCCGACACCGAGGCCGCGGTGCCGTGGGTCGCCACCGGCTACATCGCCGGGCCCACGCTGAGCGAGGTGGTCGGCGGCGGCTTCGGCGGGCCCGGACTGCATGGCCCGCTCCCGGAGTACGCGCTGCGCCGCCTCGCCTACGGGCTGGCCTGCGCGCTGATCGACATCCACGGCGTGGGGCTGGTCCACCGCGACCTCAAACCGTCCAACGTCCTGCTGACCATCGACGGCCCCCGCGTCATCGACTTCGGCATCGCCCGGGCGCTGGACGCGGTCGGCGAGCAGACCCAGCCGCGTACCGGCACGGTCGTCGGCTCGCCGAGCTTCATGTCGCCCGAGCAGGTCCAGGGGCACCGCGTCGGCCCGGCGAGCGATCTCTTCTGCCTCGGCTCGGTGCTGGCGTACGCGGCGACCGGCCGGGCGCCGTTCGGCAGCATGGACTCCGGTGTGCACGCCGTGATGTTCAAGATCGCGCAGGAGCAGCCGGATCTGGCGGCGGCGCCCGAGGGCCCGGTGCAGGAGCTGATCCGCGCCTGTCTGGCCAAGGAGCCGCAGGGGCGCCCGACGCCGGAGGAGATCGCCGCCCGGATAGACCCGCTGCGCGACGGCGACCCGGCCGCGCCCTGGCTGCCCGCCGGGCTCATCGCCCACCTGGGCCGCCATGCCGTGCGTCTCCTCGACACGGACACCCCGCCCGGCGATCCGCAGCGCACGGTGCCGTCGTCGCCCCGGCACCCGGTCACCGCGGCGGACGCGGACGCGACCGTACGGCCGGGGCAGCAGGCGCCCGCCGGGCCGCCGCTCGTCCCCGTCGCGGGCGCGCCGACCGCCGTCCCGGGCGCCACGTCCGTTCCACGCCCGGCCGACGCGGCCTCCGGCGCCCCGCGCCGTCGGCGCCGGCGCGTACTGCTGATCGCCGCGGCCGTGTGCGCGCTGGCTGCCGGGGCGTTCGCGCTTCCGGCGCTGCGCGGCGGCGACAGCGCGGACGGCGACGACTCCTCGGACATCACCGGCCGCTACGTCGGTGTCTGGGCGGGGCCGGTGTTGCGGGACGGCGTCGCCACCGGGCAGCGGCGCCGGTTCGTGATCAGCCACGGCAAGGTCGGCGAGATCGTCGCCAACAGCACCAGCCTCGGCGAGACATACGAGTGCCGCAGCGACGCCAAGCTGGTCTCCGTCCGGGACGAGGAGGACCGGCCCGCGCTGCGGCTGGACACCAAGGTCGTCCGGTCCCTGCCGCCCGGCCGGTGCGCCGCGCTCGGCGAGCACACGCTGCGGCCCGGGCCCGAGGGCACGCTCCGGTGGACGGCGGCGGGCCGCACCGCGACGCTGCGCCGCGTCGCGCCGACGGCGGAGCGGGTGCCGGACGGGTTCCTCGGCGCCTGGGAGCGGCCGACCGGCGGCGGCTCGACCCAGCGGCTGACGATCACCCGGTCGCCGGTGGGCAGCCGGGTCGCCACGCTCGTCGCCACCGGTCCCGAGGGCAGCTGCACCGCCCACGCCGACCTCTACGCCGGAGGAAACGAGCTGGTCATCGGCCCCACGATGGTCGACCACCCCGGGCCGGAGTGCCGCCCGGGCCACTCCTCCGTACTCCGGCTCACCGGCACCGGCGACCTCCGCCGCGACTTCCTCGGCCGCGATCTGCGCCCGCGGAACTACTCCCGCGCGAGCTGAGCGGATTCCGGGCGCGGCGGTCGTTGTTTCACGTGAAACGGCAAGCGGGGCGCGGCGGTTGGCGTTTGGCGTTTGGCG
>NZ_JBHYGX010000036.1:19837-60004 GCF_042739975.1 Streptomyces sp. NPDC059080 | reverse complement strand
GCGTGGTCACTACTTTAGCGGTTTTCCTCGGTGACGCATAATCACGTCGCGGTGTGAATTTCAGGCATGCCGAAATTCGTCCCGGTGAGGAGTCGTGCAGTAGTGGCGTGCCGCTTGGAGCGGCGGGATGGCTGCCACAGAACCGTTACAGCTGTGTGGCAACTCGGGGAACAGTACACGAGGCCCCTGAGTGCTTCAAACCTGGGGCGGGCCCCGGATTTGCGGGGTAGCTTGGCCGCCATGACCCCGCATGCGCACGTACAGCAGTGGTGGCTCGCCTGACGGCGGCCGACCACAGCGCATGCACGACCACGGCCGCCGCCTCGGCGGCCGTTCGCGTTTCTCCCTCCCGCAGCCGGCCGTCGGGCCCGGTGGTCCGCGCGGGCGCCGAGCGGCGTCCGCGTACCGGATGGCAGGAGAGGACGACATGGCGAGGACGCGGATCTTCAGTGGTGTGAAGCCGACGGGGCATCTGACGCTGGGGAACTATCTGGGGGCGCTGCGGCGGTGGGCCGACGTGGATCAGCACCGGGCGGACGCGCTGTTCTGCGTGGTGGATCTGCATGCGCTGACCGTGGCGCACGATCCGGCGCGGGTACAGCGGCTGACCCGGCAGGCGGCGACGTTGTTGCTGGCCACGGGGTTGGATCCGGAGCGGTGCACGGTCTTCGTGCAGAGCCAGGTGGATGAGCACGCGCGGCTTTCGTACCTGATGGAGTGCACCGCCTCCGACGGGGAGATGCGGCGGATGATCCAGTACAAGGAGAAGAAGGCGCAGGGCGGCGCGGAGGTGCGGCTGTCGTTGCTGACGTATCCGGCGTTGATGGCGGCGGACATCCTGGCGTACGGGACGGATGAGGTTCCGGTGGGTGAGGACCAGGCGCAGCACGTGGAGCTGACGCGGGATCTGGCGGTGCGGTTCAACCAGCGGTACGGGCCGGTGTTCGTGGTGCCCCGGGCGACGCGTCCCCCGGTGGCGGCGCGGGTGAAGGACCTCCAGGAGCCCACCGCGAAGATGGGGAAGTCTCATGCGCGGACGGCGGGGATCGTCTATCTGCTGGACGAGGCGGAGACGGTGCGCAAGAAGGTGGCGCGGGCGGTGACGGATGCGCATCCGGAGGTCGTGTACGACCCGGTGGGGCGCCCCGGGGTGGCGAATCTGCTGGAGATTCTGGCGGCGTGTACGGGAGGGGAGCCCGGGGCGCTGGCCGGGGCGTACGACTCGTACGGTGCGTTGAAGAAGGACGTGGCGGAGGCGGTGGTGGAGCTGTTGCGGCCGGTGCGGGAGCGGCATGCGGAGCTGGCTGCGGATCCCGGTTATGTCGACGGTGTGCTGCGGGGCGGAGCTGAGCGGGCACGGGCGGTGGCGCGGCCACGGGTCGATGCGGCGTACCGGGCGGTGGGGTTGCTGCCCCCGGGGTGAGGCCGGGCCGCCTGTCCCCTGCGGGGCTGCGGGCGGTCTCCCTTACGGGAGTCCGGTTGTCTGCTGCCCTTCGGGGGCGGGCCCTACGGGATCGCTCGTTCGGCGGGCCCGATGGCGTGGCCCCCGCCCGTAGGGGACGGGCCCTACGGGCGGGGGTTCCCTACGGGGCCGGGCGCGGGTCCAGGCGGGGTTCCCTGCAGGCCCGGGCGGTGTGTCCCCTACGGGGCGCGCCCGACCCGTAGGGGCGCGCCCGGCCCGTAGGGGCGCGCCCGGCCCGTAGGGGCGCGCCGCGTCGGTGAGTGTCAGCCGTTGCCCGAGGCGAGTTCGCGGCTGCGGTCGCGGGCGGCTTCGAGGGCGGCGAGGAGGGCGGCGCGGACGCCGTGGTTCTCCAGTTCGCGGATGGCGTTGATGGTGGTGCCCGCGGGGGAGGTGACGTTCTCGCGGAGCTTGACGGGGTGTTCGCCGCTGTCGCGGAGCATGACGGCGGCGCCGATCGCGGCCTGGACGATGAGGTCGTGGGCCTTGTCGCGGGGCAGGCCGAGGAGGATTCCGGCGTCGGTCATGGCCTCGACGAGGAAGTAGAAGTAGGCCGGTCCGGAGCCGGAGAGGGCGGTCGCGGCGTCCTGCTGGGTCTCCGGGACGCGCAGGGTTTTGCCGACACCCGCGAAGATTTCCTCGGCGCGGCGGAGGTGGTCGCCGGTGGCGTGGGTGCCCGCGGAGATGACGGACATGGCCTCGTCGACGAGGGCGGGGGTGTTGGTCATGACCCGGACGACCGGGGTGCCCGCGGCCAGCCGTTCCTCGAAGAAGGCGGTGGGGATGCCCGCGGCGCCGCTGATGACGAGGCGGTCGGCGGGGACGTGCGGGGCCAGTTCGGCCAGGAGTGAGCCCATGTCCTGCGGCTTGACGGTGAGGATCAGGGTGTCGGCGGCCTCGGCGGCCTCGGCGTTGGTGACCGCTTCGACGCCGTAGCGCTCGCGGAGCTGGGCGGCGCGCTCGGGGCGGCGGGCGGTGACCAGGAGGTCGGCGGGCGCCCAGCCGCCGCGGATCATGCCGCTGAGCAGGGCTTCGCCGATTTTTCCGGTGCCGAGTACGGCGACCTTCTGAGCCATGTTGCGCTTCACCTCGCCGGTGGTGGTGCCAGGGTGTGGTGCCGGATTTCCGCCGGTTTTCCCGTCGGTGCCCGCGGCCGTGGGCCGGGCGGGCGGTGGCGGCACGTCCTGGGGTTGCCTGATTGCGCGGCCATCCTCGCACCTGGGGGTGGGAGGTGGCGGGGGTGTTCCGGGGTGCGGACGGGTGGGGTGGGCGGGCGCGGGACCCGTAGGGGATGTGCCGGGGCGTCTGCGGGTGCGCCGGTCCCGTAGGGGACGTGGACAGGCACGTTTACGGGTGCGCCGGGCCCGTAGGGGACCGCGGACGGGCGCGGCTGCATCCGGTCCTTCTCCGCATCCCCTACGGGCCCTCCCCCGCCCCTACGGGGTCCCGGCGCATCCCTGAGATCGCCCGATCCCGTCACTTTCGTCGCTGCTCGCCGGATCCGCCCCGCCCCGTACGGGAAAAGTCCGTAGGGTCGACGGTTCGTGATCATGCGGGGGCGGGCGGGGTGACCGTGCGGTTCCCGGTTCGGTGTTCCGTGTTCGGTTCCCTGTCCGGTCCATGTCTGGAGTTCTGTGAAGCGCCGGTCCGTCCGTTTCCGTCGTGTGGCCGCTGCCTCGTGTGCCGCGCTCGTCGCCGTTCTGCTGGTGTCGTCCTGTACGGAGGGATCGACGTTCAAGGGGACGGCGGGGGCGGGTGGGGTCGGGGATCCGTTGTTTCCCACGCTCGGGAACGGCGGGTACGACGTGCGGCATTACGGGCTGGATCTGGCGTACGACGTGGCGAAGAAGCGGCTCGATGCCACGGCGCGGATCAGTGCGAAGGCGACGCGGGACCTCAGTTCGTTCCGGCTCGATCTTCAGGGGCTGCGGGTCACCTCCGTAAGGGTCGACGGGGCTCCGGCCGGGTTCTCCCGTAAGGGGCACAAGCTGACGGTGCGTCCGGCGGAGGGGCTGCGGAAGGGGCGTGCGTTCCGGACGACCGTGGCGTACGGCGGGGTGCCGCAGGAGATGACGGATGCGGACGGGGCGTCGGAGGGGTGGGTGAAGACCGCGGACGGGGCGTTCGTGGCGGGGGAACCGGCCGGGGCGATGACGTGGTTCCCGGGGAACAACCATCCGTCCGACAAGGCGGCGTACGACATCCGGATCACCGTGCCGCGCGGGTACACCGCGGTCGCGGGCGGGGAGCTGCGGTCGAGCGTCACCTCCAAGGGCCGGACGACGTTCGCGTGGCATTCCAGGGAACCGATGGCGACGTATCTGGCGACGGCGACGATCGGGCGGTTCGACGTCCATCAGTCGCGGACGGCGGACGGGCTGCCGCTGTATGTCGCGGTGGACCCGAAGGAGGCGGCGGACAGCCGGAAGGCGCTCGACCGGTTGCCGGAGGTGCTGGCCTGGTCGCAGAAGCTGTTCGGGCCGTATCCGTTCTCGTCGGCGGGGGCGATCGTCGACCATGCGCCGAAGCGGATCGACTGGTACGCGCTGGAGACGCAGACGAAGCCGGTGTACGCGGGCGCCCCCGATATCCCGACGGTGGTGCATGAGACGGCGCATCAGTGGTTCGGGGACTCCGTGACGCCGCTGACCTGGCAGGACACCTGGCTGAACGAGGGTTTCGCGCGGTACGCGGAGTGGCTGTGGGAGGCGCACGAGGGCGGGCGCACGCCCCAGGAGCAGTTCGATGCGCTGTACGCGTTGGAGGATGACGACGAGGACGAGGCGGACGACGTCACGTACGAGGAGTTGTGGGAGTTTCCGCCGGGGGATCCGGGGTCGGCGGAGAACGTGACGGGGACGCCGGTCTACGACCGTGGCGCGATGGTGCTCCAGCAGCTGCGGAACGCGGTCGGGGAGCGGGTTTTCTTCCGGATCCTGAAGGAGTGGCCGGCCGCGCACCGGCACGGGAACGCGAATTCCGAGGAGTTCATCGACTTCTGTCAGGAGCGTACGGATGTGGATCTGACGGATCTCTTCGACGACTGGCTGTACGGGGAGGGGCGGCCGGACTGGGAGTACTGACCGGACCGGGAGTACTGCCGGTCCAGGAGTACTCCCGGACCGGGAGTACTGAGCGGCTGCCGAGCATCGCGAGGTGGGTGGGGAGCGGGACGCGGCGGGTCCAGTGCCATGCCTGGGCGTAGGTGACGAGGTCGAAGCCCGCGCCGTCCGGGAACGGCAGCGCCTCGCCCCGGGCGCGGACCACCGGGCCGTACGCCTCCGGGGTTGGCCCTACGGGCTTACCTGTACGGGGCGCGCCCCTGGGACCGCATCGGCCGCTACTTCCGCTTCCCCTTAGGGGACTTCGCGTGAGGGGACTTCGCGTGAGGGGACTTCGCGTGAGGGAACTTCGCGTGAGGGAACTTCGCGTGAGGGAACTTCGCGTTCTGTCCGTTCTTCGCGCGCTTCGCCGCCGGGTTGCCCGTACGGGCCGTGCGGCGGCGTGCGTGGCGGGACCGGGCGGCGGCGTACTCGGCACGGTGCAGCTTCTCGCCGGGGGCCTCGATCAGGCTGCGGCAGAAGTAGGCGAGCAACGAGCCGAGGAAGCCGATCAGCAGGAGGCTCTGCGCGGAGCGGTCGGCGGCGCTCGCCGAGGACGGGTCGGGGCGGCGGACGAACCCGTCCCAGGTACGGCGGAAAGCGAGCGCGCTGCAGACCGCGAAACCGGCGATGACCAGCACGGTCACCAGCGGGCCGACCTCGCCGATCGCCAGGCCCTGGAACGCGAACCGCAGCACGATCGCGCCGGCCAGGGTGAGCACCAGCGATCCGGCGGCGACGGCGATGCGGCGCAGCGCGTAGCCACGGTCGTGGTGGAGCCAGCAGGTGCCGAAGAAGCGGATCGGCTCCGGCTCGGGCCCGCCGTCCGCCGGGCGGCTGCCGGGCCCGGAGCCGCACTCCGGACCGCCGGGGGTCGTCCGCTCGTCGGTCATGTCTCCATTATCGCCATCATCGCCGTCCGGCCTGGGGACGGGGGAAACGGCCGGGGCGGGCCCGGGTGCGCCGGGCTCACGCCATGTCCCGGGGCCGCAGGACGCACTGCACCGGGCCGCGCCGGGCCGGGCTGGGCCGCACCGGACCGACGACCACACGGGCCACCGACCGAACCGGCCCGCTGCCCGCCGCCTTCCGCCCGCTGCCCGCCGCCCGCTCACCCCCTCACGGCGGGCGCCGCTCGTCCCCTCACGACGTGCACCGCGGCGCCACGAACCCGCTGCTCCCCGTCCGCACATAGCTGTCGGACACGTACCCGCCCCCCGCGATCGCGTCCCAGATCTCCGAGACGCCCGTCGGGCCGGAGACGCGCTGGCCGTAGCGCTGGCAGCGGATCTGGACGTACGAACCGGCCGGGAGCTGGCGTACGACGGGGGTGGTGGTGCCGGGGCCCTGGCGGACGTTGACGCGGTAGCCGGGGACCAGGGGGTACGAGGCGGCCGATGCGGCGCGGGCCTCGACGTCGCCCGCCGTGGCGTCCGGCAGGCCCTGGATGTCGCTCATGGTGCACTCCCCCGTGGAGTGCGCGCCGACGGCGCGCGGTGGTGCGCCGTCCCGGGCGGGAGGCGCCTGTCCACCGGGCACGCTAGCAAGCCTCATTCGTCTCGTACGCACCATCGACTAGGCTCCCCGCGTACCCCTGCGGCCTGTGGGCGCGGGGTTCGGCACGGCGCAGGACACGGGGGTGGACGATGTCGTCGCGGCGGGATACCGGTGTGGAGCCGGAAGCGGAACATCCGGGATATGCGGGGCAGTACCGGCTGGAGTCGCGGCTGGGCGCGGGCGGGATGGGCGAGGTGCACCTCGCGCGTTCGTCGTCGGGGCTGCGGCTCGCGGTCAAGGTGGTCCATGCGGAGTTCGCGCAGGATCCGGAGTTCCGGGGGCGGTTCCGGCAGGAGGTGGCGGCCGCCCGGCGGGTGAGCGGAGCGTTCACGGCGCCGGTCGTGGACGCGGACCCGGACGCCGCCAGGCCATGGATGGCGACCCTGCACATCTCCGGGCCGACGCTCGCCGAGCAGGTGAAGCGGAACGGGCCGCTGCCGCCCGATGAGGTGCGGGCGCTGGCCTGCGGCCTCGCCGAGGCGCTGCGCGACATCCACCGCGCCGGGGTGGTGCACCGCGATCTGAAGCCGAGCAACGTCCTGTTGGCGGCGGACGGGCCGAAGGTCATCGATTTCGGGATCTCGCGGCCGTCCGACAGCGAGATGCGCACCGAGACCGGAAAACTCATCGGGACGCCGCCGTTCATGGCGCCCGAGCAGTTCCAGCGCCCGCGCGAGGTGGGTCCGCAGGCGGATGTCTTCGCGCTGGGGTCGGTGCTGGTGCACGCCGCGACGGGCCGGGGGCCGTTCGACTCGGACAGCCCGTATCTGGTGGCGTACCAGGTGGTGCACGACGAGGCCGATCTGGACGGTGTGCCGGAGGAGTTGACGCCGCTGATCGGCGCCTGTCTGGCGAAGGACCCGGCGGACCGGCCGACGCCGCGCGCCCTGATGGACCGGCTGCGGACGGATCTGCCGACCGAGATCCACCTCGACCTGTGGGAGCGGCTTGCGGAGGGCGGCCCGTCCGATACGCCGGTGGGGCTCGTGGCCGCGCCGCGCGTGCCCGGGCAGGCGGGCGTTCCGGATCAGTCACTCGCCGCCGGGCAGTTGGGGACCCCGGGGCAGGCGCTCGTTCCCGGGCGGTGGCCCGCCGCCGATGCACCGTCCGCGGAGGTGACGCATGTACGGGATGCGCTGCGGGAGGTGTCGGAGGGGGAACCCTGCGCCGATCCGGAAGCCGCGTTCGAGGCCGGAACGAACCCCAGCACCAAGCCGGAGACCGCATTCCAGGCCGGAACGAACCCCGGCGCCGAGCCCCCGTCCCACCCCTCGGACGACGTCCCCGGCAAGACCCGTCGCCCCCGCCGCCGTCTTCTTCTCTGGACCGCGGCCGCCCTGGCCGCCACGCTGACCGGCGGCTTCGTCATCGCCCAAGCCGCCTCCAGCGACGAGGCGCCGCGCCGTCCCGCCGCCTCCCCCACCGGCGCGTTCCACCCGTGGCGCACCACGCTCCTCCCCCGTCCCGCCGGGCACGAGGCCGAGATGCCCGCCTGTACGACGGGGAGCGGCGGCGCCCGGGGCGGCGCCGTCTTCTGCGCGCAGCGCGGGGTGGCCGCCGCCCGTCTCGACCCGGCGACCGGCAACGTCATGTGGCGTCGCGCCGCGCCGCCGCCCGGGAAGACCGACACCGCGCCGCCCGCGCCGCAGCTCTCCGGCGGTCTCCTCTACGTCACCTCCGCCGACCGCACCCGGCTGAGCGCCCTCGACCCGTCCGCCGACGGCCGGGGCCGCACCCGTTGGTCCACCGGCCTCACCGCCTATCAGGGCGGCGCGTCCGTCACCGGGGACACGGTCCTGCTGACCGCCGCCGGCGGCACGGTCACCGCCCTCGACAGCGCCACCCACCGCACCCGCTGGCACCGCACGTTCCCCGGCCACGCCCTCCCGTCGTTCCGGACGTACGGGGGCGACGCCCGCACCGCGTACGCCGCCGAGGCCACCGCCGACGGCACCGCCACCCAGCTGACCGCGATCGACCCGGCCACCGGCGACATCCGCTGGCACACCCGGCTCCCCGGCACGCTGGCGGTCGCCGGTGCGGGCGCCTCCGGCGCGCTCTATCTCACCGCCACCGAGGCGAAGTTCGCGTTCCGCACCACCGCCGTCGTCCGCTATGACCCGCACACCCGGCGCAGTCGCCGTCTGCCGCTCACCGCCCCGCTGGACGGCGTTCTCGCGACGGTGCGCGGCGAGACGGCGTATCTGCTGGCCGAGGGCGGCGCCCTCCAGGCCGTCGGGGAGCGGAAATGGGACGTGGAGACCTCCGTCGCGCGCGGCTCCACGCCCGTCGTGACGGCCGACGACCGCCTGTACTTCTCCTCCGCCGACGGCCGCCTCCTCGCCCTCGACGCCCGCACCGGCGACCTGACCGGCCAGACCCCGCCCCGCCTGAAGGCCACCCGCCACAACGGTTTCCTGGAAACCCTGCCCGCCCCGGCCCCGGACCGCGACCGGATCTACGGGGCGTCCCCGGACGGCACGGTCTTCGCGGCAACGGCGAAGGAGCCGGCCACCTGGTGACCGGGCCCTTCGTCGTCAGGGAGCGCAGGGGAAGTTGTGCAAGGGGCGGGCCCCCGGAGAGCCGGAAAAGCGGCGATGACCGCGCAAAAGTGACTGCTGTTGTCGCGAGTTCGCCGCCTTCGGATCGATAGGTGTGGCGCTCCCCGGCGGCCCGGTGTACGTCGATGACACCGTCGTCAACAGCTACTGGGTGAACAACCCGCGGATCGTCTACACCTGGTAACCGCGCCGGGGCCTTTCGGATACTGGGCGGCGACGACAGGAGAGACCATGGCATCCACTGTCCCGAGTCCCTACTCCAGCGCCGTCCACTGGCCCGTAGGGGAAGCGACCCTGACGGCCCTCAGTGACGGGTTCTTCGCCGCCGATCTGGCAACCGTCCTCCCCCGCTTCGACACCAGGGAGGCGGCCCGTCTGCAAAGGGCGGCGCACCGGCCGGAGTGCGCCGCCCTCACCCACACCATGTATCTGCTCCGGGGACCGGGGCACGGACCCGCCCTGGTCGACGCGGGCATGGGGCACGGCTGGGGCCCCACCGTGGGGCATCTGCCGCATGCGCTGGCCGGGGCCGGCGTGCGTCCGGAGGAGATCGAGACCGTTCTCCTCACCCATCTCCACCTGGACCACAGCGGCGGGCTCGTCACCGCCGACGGCGATCCGCTCTTCCCGCACGCCGAAGTCGTCGTGCAGACTCGTGAGTTGGCGTACTGGCTGCCGGACGGCGTCGGCGCGCCGGTGCCCGCGCCCGCCGAGGGACTGCCGCCGTGGGCGCCGGAGATCACCCGGGCCGGTGCGGCGCGCGCCCTGGCGCCGTACCGGGACCGGATCCGGACGTTCACCGGCGAGCACACCGTCCTGCCGGGCGTCACGGCGTTCCCGCTGCCCGGCCACACCCCGGGCCACTGCGGTTACCGGCTCACCGGCGGCGGCCGGAGCGTCCTGCTCGTCGGCGACCTGCTGCATCTCCCGGCCGTCCAGATGCCGCGGCCCGACGCGACCGTCGTCTTCGACGTGGACGCCCCGGCCGCGGCCCGCACCCGGGAGGCCGTGCTGCGCGGGGCGGCGGCGGACGGGGCGCTGCTCGCGGGCGCGCACACCGAGTACCCGGGGCTGGGCCGGGTGGAGCGGCACGGGACGGGGTACCGGCTCGTACCCGAGTTGTGGATCAGCGCGATGGTGGCCGCGGCGGCCACGGAAGGGACGGCAGCCCCGTAGGCCCGTAGGTCCGTAGGGGGCACCAGACCCGTAGGGGATACCAGACCCGTACGGGATACCAGACCCGTACGGGACACCAGACCCGTACGGGACAGCGCCGCCGTAGAAAGAACGCGCCCCGTAAGGGACGCCGACCTCAAAGGCGGCGGCGCCCCGCCCGCTCACCGCTCCGGCAGATGAATGACCGGGAAGCTGCCGGTGGCCGTGGGGGCGTTCTCCGGGAGCCAGAGGATGGCGACGGCGCCGGTCGAGCCGTCGCCCAGCTCATCGGCGTTGCGGAAGGTGAGGCGGGCGCCGAGGACCCGGGCCTG
Organism: Streptomyces sp. NPDC059080; assembly: GCF_042739975.1. Classification (NCBI taxonomy): domain Bacteria; kingdom Bacillati; phylum Actinomycetota; class Actinomycetes; order Kitasatosporales; family Streptomycetaceae; genus Streptomyces; species Streptomyces sp. NPDC059080. The sequence continues at coordinate 49,839 of NZ_JBHYGX010000036.1, read as the reverse complement.
ACCTGCGGCGATGGTCAGGCCAAGGCCGTGGCCGCGACCGGCGCGGTCGCTGCTGCCGGTGCGGAAACGGCTCGGGCCCTCCTTCAGCAGCGCCTCCGGGAACCCCTTGCCGTGGTCGCGGACGCGCAGGATGCGGCCCTCGACGGTGACGTCGATGGGCGGTTTGCCGTGCCGGACGGCGTTGGTGATGAGGTTGCCGAGGATGCGTTCCAGGCGGCGCGGATCGGTGGTGGCCTCCGCGTCCCGGACGATCTCGACCCGTACGTCGGCGTTGAGGGCCCGCACCCGGCGGCCGACGAACTCACCGAGCGCCACGTCCTGAAGCTCGGCACGCTCCGCGTAACCGTCGAGGCGGGCCACCTCCAGCACGTCCTCGACGAGGGTGCGCAGCACCTGCGCCCGGTCGCGTACCAGCTCCGAGGGGCGGCCCGGGGGCAGCAGTTCGGCGGCGGTGAGCAGGCCGGTGACGGGGGTGCGCAGTTCGTGGGCGATGTCGGCGGTGACCCGGCGCTCCGCCTCGATGCGCTGCTGGAGCGCGTCGTTCATCGCGTCGACCGCCCAGGCCAGATCGTCCGTCTCGTCCCGGATACGGCCGCCGACCGCGTCGCGGATCCGGACGGAGGTGTCGCCGTCGGCGAGCTTCCCGGCGGCCGCCGCGGCCTTCCGCAGCCGCTGCGAGAGGCGGCCGCCGACCAGGACGCCGAGCGCGCAGCCGCCGACGACGACGGCGGTCGAGCCGAGGACCAGCGCCTGGTCGAGGTCGTCGAGGACCTTGAAGCGGTCGTAGTAGCGGTTGTGCATCGACAGGACGCGGCCGCCGCTGAGCGGGGAGGCGGCCCACACCTCGGGGGCGGCCTCGCCGTTGTCCTGGAGGTAGGTGGCGCGGGTGTTGGTGAGGACTTTCTTGCGCAGCTCCGCGGGGAGCGCCGGGTCGTCGATCTTGGCGCTGAACAGCAGCCGGCCGGTCGACTCGTAGATCCGCTGGGTGGAGTTCAGCCGCTCGATCTGGACGTCACGGCTGTTGTCGAGCATCGAGGCGCGCGCCGCGTTGTGCACGACGAGGCTCAGTGCCACCGCCACCAGCGCGCCGACCAGCGCGATGGCGGCGCTGAGCTTCCATCGCAGCCCCGTCCGCAGGGGGAGCCTCAACACCTGGCGCGTCAGCCTCTCAGCTTGTAGCCGAAGCCGCGGACCGTCTCGATGCGGTCCTGTCCGATCTTGCCGCGCAGCCGCTGGACGTGGACGTCGACGACGCGGGTGTCGCCGCCCCAGCCGTAGTCCCACACCCGCTCCAGCAGGCGGTCGCGGGTCAGGACGGTGCCGGGGGCGTCGGAGAACTCCAGCAGCAGGCGCATCTCGGTCGGCGTCAGCGCGACCGGCGCGCCGCCCTTGCGGACCTCCATGCCCTCGGTGTCGACCTCCAGGTCCCCGAAGCGGAGTATCGCCTCGGCGGGCGCGGCGTCGCCGGACGCCTGGGCGCCGCTGCGCGCGTCCGGGCCGCTGGCGTGGCCGAAGCGGCGCAGCACGGCGCGGATCCGGGCGACGAGGACGGCGCCGTCGAAGGGCTTGGTGACGTAGTCGTCAGCGCCGGCCTCCAGGCCGAGGACCACGTCGATGGAGTCGGCGCGCGCCGACAGCATGATCACGGGGACGGTGGACTCGTCCCGGATGCGGCGGCAGAGGCTGACGCCGTCCAGGCCCGGCACCATCACGTCGAGGAGCGCGATGTCGGGCCGGTCGGCGCGGAACGCCTCCAGACCGGCGAGCCCGTCGGGCATCGCGGTGACCACGAACCCGTCGCGTTCCAGGGCGAGTTGGGTGGCCTCGCGGATGACGTCGTCGTCCTCGACGAAGAGCACATGGGTGTCGGCCATGCCGTTGTCTCAACCCTCCGATGTGTCGTCGTCATCGGGCCCGGGGCCGTCGACGGTGGTCTTGCTGTAGTCCGTGTGGTACCGGTCCAGCTCCGCGAAGCGGTTGTGGGACCAGCGGTAGGTGGTCACGTCCTCGCCGGACGGGCAGCACACCTTGTCGCCGGTGCCGTAGGTCTGCTTGGAGACCTCCAGGTCCCCCTTGTTGACCCCGGCGGAAACGGACGGCTGCTCATCGCTGAACACGTTGTCATACCCGCTGCCGCCCGCGGCGCTCTTGCGGTAGACGTAGGCGCCGATGCCGATGGAATCCGCGCAGGTCATGACGTTGACGATGACGTCGGGGGCCTTGTTGCCGGTGACTGAGGCGTACGTCACCTCGATCGGGTACGCGTCCGCGACGCAGGGCTTGGCGAGGGTCCGCTTCACCTCGCCGCTGACCTTCGGGTCGCCCTTCAGCAGCGCCACCGCGTCGATCTTCTTCAGGGACGTGGTGGCGGGCGAGGGGTCGGCGGAGGGGGCGTGTCCGGGGACCGGGGCGGTGGTGGCCGGCGTGCCCTCGCTGCGGACGCCCTCGCTGCCGGGGTGGCAGCCGGCGAGCAGCAGACCGAGCGCGGCCACTCCCGCCGTGGCCGCGCCGCCTGTGGTCAACCCGCTCGTGGTCAACCTGTTCCTGGTCAATCCGCTCCTGCTCACCGCGCTGTTCGCACAGCCGCCGTTCCTGATGCCGTACCGGTCAGGCCGCGCACCGTTCCCGCTCCGTCTCGCTGCGCTCCAGCATGCGCGCGTCGATGTCACGGTCGGCCAGCTCCTGGCGGAGCCGGGCCAGTGCCCGGTGCAGCGTGCTCTTGACGGTACCCGTCGACATGCCGAGCGAGGCAGCCGTCTCCTCGGTGCTCATCTGCTCCCAGTGTCGCAGCACGACGACGCTGCGCTGCTTGGGCGCCAGAACCCCGAGGATGTCCATCAGGAGGGCGCGGTCGGCGCGCTGCTCGGTGCCGTCGTCGACGCTGGCGTCGGGCAGCTGCTCGGTGGGCACCTCTTCCAGCTTCCGCGCCCGCCACCACTCGGTACGGGTGTTGATCATGACGCGGCGGAGGTAGGCGTCGGCCAGCGACTTGTCGGCGATGCCGTCCCAGCGGCCGTACGTGCGCACCAGCGCCGTCTGCAGGAGGTCCTGGGCGTCCACGGGGTCCGGCACCAGCCGCCTGGCGCTCCGCAGCAGGGCGTCCTGCCGCGTCCGTACGTACTCCTCGAAGTCCAGTACCTTGCCGCCGCTGGTCGCCATTTCGACGCCTCCGCTCCGCTTTTGCGAGTCCCCACGTTGACCGTGCCGGTGGTCATCTCCGGCACGAGGAGGACGCTACGGAGGGGGTGTTGCGGCGCAATGTGCGTCGGCCCCACAGGCAGTGCACGGAAATCCGTCGGTTGTGTAACAGCGGCCCGGGGGTCCTACCAGGGACGGACGACGGGTCCGAAATGCGTCATCCTCCGGACGGACAGGGGGCCGCCAAAGGTACGGGCGCCCGGATACGGGGCGGTCGGCCCGGGGTGCGGTGCCTCCGGGGGGTGCGGTGCCTCCGGGGGGCGGTGTGCGGCGAGCCGTCCCGGGTACGGCAGCGGGTCGCCCCGGGTACGCCGGAGGGACGCGCCCCAAGGACGCGTCCCTCCGCGAGTGGCCGGATCAGGCGGTCGGATCAGCTGACCATCAGGTGGCCGTCAGGTGCGCGGCAGGCGGTAGCGGCCACCGGGCAGCGGTTCGACCAGGCCGTCGGAGACCAGGCCGTCCAGCGCGCGGGCCCGCTGCACCGGCTCGTCCCACACCGCGTCCAGCGCCGCCTGCGGCACCGGCGCCAGCGCCTCGCGCAGCACGGCGAGGAGCTTGCCGCGGACCTGCCGGTCGGTGCCCGCGTACGTCTGGGTGCGGCGGGCCGGACCCTCGTGAGGCGGGGATCCGGCCAGCTTCCAGGCGCACTGGGCGGCGATCGGGCAGCGCCCGCACTCGGGGCCGCGCGCCGTGCACACCAGTGCGCCCAGCTCCATCGTGGCCGCCGCCCACTTCGCGGCGATCCGCTCGTCGTCCGGCAGCAGCGCCCGCGCGAGCTTCCGCTCGGCGGCCGTGGTGGCGTTCGGCGGGAACTGGCGGCCGGTGACCGCGCGGGCGAAGACCCGCCGCACGTTCGTGTCCAGCACCGCGTGCCGCTGCCCGTACGCGAAGGAGGCGACGGCGGCGGCGGTGTACTCGCCGACACCGGGCAGCGCCAGCAGCTGGCCGTGCTCGCGCGGGACGTCCCCGCCGTGGCGTTCCTGTATGGCCAGCGCCGCGGCGTGCAGGCGCAGTGCCCGGCGCGGGTAGCCGAGGCGGCCCCACGCGCGGACCGCCTCGCCCGGTGCCTCGGCGGCCAGGTCGGCGGGGCGCGGCCAGCGGGCCAGCCACTGTTCGTAGACCGGCAGCACGCGGCTGACCGGCGTCTGCTGAAGCATGAACTCGCTGACCATCACGCCCCAGGCGCCCGCCTCGGGGCGGCGCCAGGGCAGGTCACGGGCGTGTGCGTCGAACCAGTCGGTGACGGGAGCGTGGAACTGGGACCCGTCGGACCCCTCCGCGGCCGGTACGGCGGCGGAGGGCAGAGAGGCGGCGGAGGGCGGGACCGTGGGGGTGGTGGCGGGGATGGAAGTCATGGCTAGACGATCCTGGCACGGGCGCACCCACCCAGGAAACGCGCCGGGCCCGCACCACCGCACGCCCACCCGCAAGCGGGAGGCTACGTACGTACGGGTGGCGGCTTACCGGGGGTAGGGGGTGCCGTCCGGCCGGGGCCCGGGAGCCTCGGGCGGGCATCGGGTGCGGCCCCCCGGGGCGGCCCCGCCCGCGTAGGCCCCGCCCGCGTAGGCCCCGCCCGCGTAGGCCCCGCCCAGGGCGGCAGAGTGGAGGGACGGGCGGGCGGCAAGCCATCGCCCGGCCGGGCGGCACCAGGACAGGAGACGGCGACGATGAGCACGTACGAGGCGGACGGGCCCGAGAACGAGGCACCCGGCGCGCCCGGCACACCCAGGGACGAGGCACCCGGCGCGCCCGGGGACCGAACCCCCGGCACTCCCGGGGACCGCACCCCCGGCAACACGGCCCCCGGGCCCGGCGGCGGCTGTCCGGCCGGGATCCGGCAGGCGCTGGCCACCCATACGACGCTGACGCTGGCGTACGCGGACGACGACGGGCCGCAGGCGTGCGCGGTGCTCTACGCGCCGGGCGGCGACGCGTCCGCGCCCCTGCTGTACTTCGTCACCGCGCATTCCACCCGGCACGGGCGGGCGCTGGCGCGGCCCGGTGCCCGGGTGGCGTTCACGGCGCAGCGCGACGGTCAGGAGTGGAGCGGGCTCACCGGGCTCCAGGGGCGCGGCGGGTGCCGGGAGCTGACCGGCGCCGCGCGGGCGGCGGGCTGGGCCGCGTACACCGGCCGGTTCCCGTTCGTCGCCGGGGACGAGCGGCTGCGCGCGGCCCTGGAGCGGACCGCGCTGTGGGAGCTGCGCCCCGACTGGCTGCGGCTGATCGACAACGGCCGGGGCTTCGGCCACAAACAGGAGTGGCGGCCCCAGGACCGCTAGTCCTGTGCCGCCACTCGATCAGTCCTGTGCCGCTACTCGATGATCCCCCGTCCCCCGTCCCCCTTTCCCCGTTCCCCGTTCCTCGTTCCCCGTTCCCCGGTCAGCCGGTCAGCCGGCCGCGTGTGACCCCCGTCGCGCCTCGACCAGCGGCTTCAGCGGTCCCGTACGCAACTTGATCACCAAAGTGGTCATCGGACCGGCCAGCGCCGGGACGCAGATCGCCGCGACCACGGCTCCGACGAGCAGCCCGACGGCGACGTCGTGCGGGTAGTGCACGCCGACGAAGACCCGGGAGAAGCCGGTCAGCAGCGCCACCGGCACCGCGAGCCAGGCCGCCGCGCGCCAGGCGATGAAGATCCCGACGGCGAGGGAGGCGGCGATCACCGAGTGGTTGCTCGGGAAGGACCAGTCCCCGTCGGGCGGACAGGTGGCGATCGACGCGGCGGCGTGCGCCACCGCCCGGCACGGCCGCTGCTCCTGGACGAAGCTCTTGAGGATCTCGCTCAGGATGTAGGCGACGGCCGTGCCCACCGGCACCAGCACGGCCAGGGCGACCGCGCGCGGTGCGAGGCGCCGCGCCCGCCACCAGCCGAGGACGGCCACCGCCATCAGAAGCAGAATCCCGCCTTCGGTACCGGCGTCGGCGAAGGAATGGACCCACCCAGGGGTGCCGTGCGCGAAGTCGGTGACATCGCGATAGAGGTCGGTGCTGTTCATGAGGGCAGACGGTACGTAATGCCGGGGCCTTGGCGCACCTGGCGTACGGATCCGTGGGCGCCCGGGGCCCTGCGGCGGTCCGGGCGGGCCGCCCCCGGCCCTGTCCCCGGCCCTGTCCCCGGCCCTGTCCCCGGCCCTGCTCCCGGCCCCACTCCCGCCCCTCCGAACCGATCACGGCAGAAGCCTCCGAACCGATCATGGGAAAAGTTGCCGTTTCGTGCGGCGGGTACGGGGCGGTGCCGGTGGTGATCTCTCGTAGAGTTTCCGCGTGGGATCTCTGCGCAATCCGATCGGGCCGCTCCCCTCCTCCATCTACTGGCGGCGGAGAGCCGTTGCGCTGAGCATTTTCGCGCTGCTCGCCCTCCTCGTGCTGTGGGTCCTCAACTGGGGCGACGGCAGCAGCCGCACGAACACCGAGGGCAAGGGCACCGCAGGCCACGGCCCGGCCGACGCCATCACCCCGGGACCGTCCGCCACCGGCCCCGCCATCAGCCAGAAGCCCGGCGGCCGAGACGATTCGGGCGACGGCGGCGGCTCAGGGTCGGGCTCCGAGGGCTCCAAGGGCTCCGGCGGCGCGGACTCCGAGGGCGCCGACGGATCCGGGGACTCCGAGGGCTCCGGCAAGGGTCCGATCGGTACGGGCACCGGCGGCGCGCCCGTCGCGGCCGGTTCCGACCTGCCGAACTGCACCGGCGACGGCGCGGAGTTGGCGCTGCGCAGCGCCAAGGACTCCTACCGCCCCGGCGCGAAGCCCGAGTTCGAACTGACCGTCAAGAACACCGGCGGCGCCGACTGCAAGGTCGACCTCGGCGCGAAGGCCGCGGTGCTGACCATCACCGACCCCTCCGGCGACGACCCGGTCTGGGCCTCCGACGACTGCCCCAACGGCTCCGTCGCCGCCCTCATGAAGATCCCCGCGCACTCCACCGTCACCCGCACCGTCACCTGGGACCGCCGGGCGGGCGGCCCCGGGTGCGCCACCCCGAGCGCCGCCTCCGTACCCCCCGGCACGTACCGCGTCGAGGCCGCCGTCCCGGGCCTGTCCGCGGCCCACACGGAGTTCACGCTCGCCAAGGACTGAGCCGGGGCCAAGGGCTGAGGCCGGAGCCAAGGGCTGAGGCCGGGACAGCGCTGAGGCCGGGCCACGGCCCGACGCCCTTCCGGCCGTACGCCCCACGGCCCGACGCCCCCCGGCCGGACCACCTCGGACCACCATCTTCCGTTTGTTCCGCCCACAGAGGATCTGCTCAGAGCGTGCGGCCCTGGCGGGGCGGGGCCGTGCGGGGCACAGTCGCCGTATGAAGCTACTGATGCTGGGTGGAACGGAGTTCGTCGGCCGGTCGGTCGTCGAGGAGGCGCTGGCCCGGGGCTGGCAGGTGACGGTCTTTCATCGCGGGAACTCCGCGCCGCCTCCGGGGGTGGAGGTACGGATCGGCGACCGGAGCGCCCCGGGCGGGCTCGCCGCCCTGGAGGACGGCACCTGGGACGCCGTCGTCGACACCTGGAAGGGCGCACCGGCCGCCGCCCGGGACGCCGCGCAACTGCTGTCCGGCCGCATCGGGCGCCATGTCTACATCTCCTCGCGGTCGGTGCACCCGATCCCGTCCGCCGCCGGACTCGACGAGACCGGCCCGGTGGTCGACGCCTCCCCCGACGACACCTCCGCCGACGACTACGCACGGGCCAAGCGCGGCGCCGAGCTGGCGATCCAGGACGCGTTCGGCGACCGTGCGGTGCTGGCCCGCGCCGGGCTGGTCCTCGGCCCGTACGAGAACATCGGGCGGCTGCCGTGGTGGCTGGGCCGCGTCGCCCGGGGCGGGCCGGTCCTCGCCCCCGGGCCGCGCGATCTGCCGCTCCAGTACATCGACGCCCGCGACCTCGCCCGCTGGTCGCTGGACGCGCTGCGCGACGGGATACCCGGCGGCGCATACAACCTGGTCAGCCCGACCGGCCACGCCACGATGGGCGAATTCCTCGACGCCTGCATACGGGCGACCGGCGCGGACGCCGAGCTGCACTGGGCCGACCCGGAGGCGGTGACCGCCGCCGGGATCGAACCGTGGACGGAGCTGCCCGTCTGGCTCCCGCCGGGCGACCTGCACGACACCCTGCACCGCGGCGACGTGACAAAGGCGCTGGCCACCGGCTTGCGCTGCCGTCCGGTGGCGGAGACGGTCGCGGACACGTGGGAGTGGCTGCGGTCGATCGGCGGCGCCGTGCCGGAGCGCCCGGGGTGGACCGCGCCGGGCCTGTCACCGGAGAAGGAGGCGGCCTTCCTGGCGGCGTGACGAACGGCCAGACCTGAGCACGGCGGGCCCGGGGCCAGGGCCTGGGCCCGTACGCCAACGCCCCGGGGCCGTACGCCAACGCCCCGGGCCCGCCCGTCCTCAGCGCCCCGCCCCGTCGTGGCAGGCGCAGGCGCACACCTCGCGCCGCACCCCGGGCACCGTGTCCGGCTCCACCCACTCCTTGTCGCACCACGGATGCCGTCCGACATGGCAGGCGGGCGAGAGATACGGCTTCGGGACGTGCGGCCGTACCGCGCCCGCGCCCCCGCGCCGGACAACGCTCACGAGGTACGGCCGGACGGTGCTCATCACGTAGAGATCGCGTTGCCCGCTCATCCGGCCGCCCCGCGCAGGACGGCGGTCAGCCGCTGTGCGGTGGCGAGGTTGCAGCGCCCCAGCTCGATCAGGACGAGCGGGAGCGCGCTGCCGTACGACAGCGGGTCGACGCCCAGCGACGGCAGGCCCACGCCCACCGCCCGGAGCGCCCCGTCCAGCGCCCCGCACACGGCTTCGGCATCCTCGATCTCTTCCGTCCCCATGGATCACTCCTGTGATTTCGGTGTTCGAATGCCGGGACGCGCCACATCAACTACCGTGCGTATTCCGGGTGTTAAGAGAATGCACCCGCGGTGGAGCCCCCTTTCCGCATGCCGGAGTCCCTTCGGTGCTCCCTACGGTTTTTCCACATCTTCTCCGGGAGGTCTTTATGCCGCCCAGGCGCGCGGTAACAGGTCGAAGTCAGGAGCCACGTCAACGGTTCGCGGAAGAACTGCGTTTACTGCGAATGAAGAAAGGGGTGAGCCTGCGGGAGCTGGGTGAAGCTCTGGGCTGGGATCCGTCCCTCTTCGGAAAAATGGAAGGGGGACAGACAATCGGCAGCCCCGAAGTTGTGGAAGCACTGGAGGTCTACTACGAGACCCCGCCGGGTTTGCTGATCGCCATGTGGGAGATGGCGCTGGGCGATACGTCGCAGTTCAAGGAGCGCTACCGGCAGTACATGACGCTGGAGGTGGAGGCAGCGGGGATCCAGTGGTACTCGCCGTCCATCATTCCCGGTCTGCTCCAAACGAAGGCGTACGCCCGAAGGCTGCTGCTTCTCGGCGGCCTCGCTCCCGGTGAGAAGCTCGACCAGCAGGTGGAAGCGCGGGCGGCCCGCAGGGACATCCTGAGCCAGGAGTACGGACCGCAGTTCCGCGCGATCCTGGACGAGGCCGTACTGCGTCGCACGCTGCTGGACCCCGAGGAGTGGCGGGAGCAGCTGCAACACCTCTGCACGGTGGCGCAGCTGCCCAACGTGAACATCCAGGTACTTCCGTTCACGGCCGGACTGCGAGAGTTGCCCAACACGGACATCGCGCTTCTACGACTGCCGGAGGGCCGTACTGCCGCCTGGGTTGAGACCGGATACGACGGGCAACTGGTGGCTGATATCGCGGAAGTTGAGCGACTGCAATTCCGTTACGATCGGCTGCGCGACCACGCCCTGTCCCCGCGCGAGTCCATCGAGTTCATACAGCGTCTTCTGGAGGAAATCCCATGTCCGTCCACCGAGTCGAACTGAGCGCTCTCCAGTGGCGTAAGTCCAGCTACAGCAACCCGGACGGCGGGAACTGCATCGAGGTGTCGGATGGCCTCCTCGCCACCGTCAGCTGGCGCAAGTCGAGTTACAGCAATCCGGACGGCGGCGCCTGCATCGAGGTCTCCGACGACCTCGCCGCCCTCGTCCCCGTCCGGGACAGCAAGGCTCCCGCCGGTCCGGCGCTCGTGTTCGGGGCGCCGGTGTGGGCCTCGTTCGTCGGGGCCGTGAAGAGCGGGGCGCTGGCCGGGCGTTGAGGTTCGGGTACGGAAGCGGGCGGCGGCGCGGCGGGCTGATCGCGGCCACGGCGGTTGTCGCCGTGGCCGCCGTCTGGTGGCCGGCCCGGCCGTCCGCCGAGGCGGCGCCGCCCCGGGAGAGCCGGGCGGCGGCGCTCGCCACCGCGAACCAGCAGGTCCGGGCGTTGGCCGCCGACGCCCGTATCGGCATCAGCGGGCGGTACAACCCGGGCGCGTCCTACGAGACGTGCGACCGGCGCGGCGTCCGCGCGCCCGCCGACGGCCCGTACGCCCTGACGTACACCGCGTACGCGGACCTGCCCGACCGGCTCCACATCGCCGCACTGCGACGGCTGCGGGCGGCGCTGGAACGGCGCAACGGCGTCGAGGTCACCGCGTACGAGGAACGGCCGCAGGTCCAGGAGGCCCAACTCGACGCCGCCGACCGGCCGCACCGCACCCACGTCGCCGTCGCCTCCGCCAAGCCGCCGCACACGGTCCGGCTGGCGGTCACCACGGAATGCTTCCGGCCACCGGAGGACGGGCGCTGAGGACGACCAGGCGGCGGCACTGGACGCGGCGTTCGACCTGCCGGAGAACGGGTGGGGCGGGCGGTAGGGACAGCGACCACGCGCGGCCTCGCCCACTCCCTCACCCGCACCCACACCCGCACCCACACGTGAGTTGATGGTGGCCGTCGGCGAAATTCCCGGGCCTCGCGCGACGACCGTGGCTACGGTGGCCCGATGACGGAATTCCACATACTGGACGAACACACCGCCTGGCAGCGGGGCTTCGAGCGGCGGCTACGGGATGCGTACCTCGCCGCCGGGCTCGGCCCGGAAGCGGCGACGGCCCGGGTCGGCAGGGTCCTTGAGCAGGACAAAGCCGCGGAGTGGACCATCGCGGAGGTCACCCACGGCGGGGCGCGGATCGGGTACGTCGCGATGGGCGTCGCCGACGACCACGGCGCGCCCGCGGGCCGCATCGGTGACCTCTGGATCGACGCGAACCACGCCGGTCAGGGGCATGAACAAGCCACCCGCGCCTGGGCCGAGGAATGGTGCGCCACACGCGGCGCCCGCCGCATCAACGTCCGAGTCGCCGGACCGGGCGCCGGACCGGAGGGCGGACCGGACGGCGGACCGGACGGCGGACCGGACGGCGGACCGGACGGCGGGCTCTTCGCCGACTACCCGGTCGAAGGGGAGGTGCGGCTCCGCGTCTTCGACGCCACCCCGCCGCCGTCCTCCCAGGTCACCGCCCGGCCGATGACCTCGGACGAGTTCCCGCGGTGGTGCGTCGCCGAGAAGGACGCGTACCTCGGCGACATCACCCGTGCGGGCGCCCTGAGCAGGGACGAAGCCATTCACAAGGCGGAAACCGACTTCGCCCGCCTGATCCCCCAGGGCCAGGCCACCCCCGGCCACACCTTCCTCGTCCTGGAGGCGGCGGACACCCCCGTAGGCACCGGCTGGCTCCACCACGGCCACCTCCCCGGCGTCACCTACGGCTTCAGCCTCCACGTCGCCCCCGAGCACCGCGGCAAGAGGTACGGCCACGGCGCGATGGCGGCGGGCGAACGGGTCACCCGCGCCGCCGGGGACACGGCCCTGATGTTCACGGTGTGGGGCGGCAACGAGGTGGCGATGAACCTCTACGACAGCGCGGGATACCGGATCCTGGAGACCAGCCGCTCGCGACCTGTCGCTTCCTGACTTTCCCACCTGAAGGCTCCGCCGGTTTCCCGCAGGGCTCCTGCGGGAAACCCACCGGATTCCCGCCGGGCCCCCGCCGGGCTCCCACTGGGCTCCCTCTGGGCTCCCTGCGAACTTCCGCCGAATTTCTTGAAGTTGTGCACGTATATGGAAGGAATCCGACGCCACGGGGGAGGCCGGTGCGCCCCTTCCCGCTTTCAGGAACGGATTCCCCGCCCCCTTCGGTCAAAATGCTCGACGGCTTTCAAGATCACGTCCCTTGCGGACTGCCCGTGGACGGCGGACCGCCGGTGCAGCTCAAAAGCCCTGCGGTAGAGCTCGACTTCCGTCGGCTGCGTCACGGATATTTCCGCGGAGTAGGTCTCGATCATCACGAGCCGGGAATCGAACATCGAGAATCCATGCCCGATCCACAGATCGAGTTCCGCGTCCTTGGGAACGATGCCGAGGCTGAGCCGGGGGAGCGACATCACCGCCAGTAGCCGGTCGAGTTGGGCCCTCATGACCTCCGGGCCACCGTGGTTCGAGTAGAGGGCCTGCTCGCCGAGGAGCACGTTGAAGATCCGGTCCCCTTGGTAGAGGTACGCCTGTCGTTCGAGGCGCTTCGCCACCGCGGCTTCCGTGTCGGCCGGGGTCTCGTGGAACATCGACACCTGCTCGAAGACGTTCGCGGCGTAGGCGGAGGTCTGGAGGGTGCCCCAGATCGTGGAGGGCTCCCAGATGCGGAAGACCTTGGTCTTCCGGTAGAGCGGCAGGGACTTCTGCTGGCGGCGCGCGGCCCCGTCCTGGATCTGCCGACGCCATTCCCGCCACATCTCGTCCAGGTGGCGAACGGTGGCGACCAGGTCGGCGAGGTCGGCCTCGTGTCCGGTCGTCCGGCACCAGACGCGTATGTCGCCCTCGCTCGCGTTCTGCTTGCCGTTCTCGATGCGCGAGACCTTGGACTCCTGCCAGCCGGTGGCAGCGGCGAAGGCCCGGCCGCTACTGAACCCCGCGTCCTTGCGGAATCCACGCAGCCGGGCGCCCAGGGCCTCGCGCCTCGTTCGTGCCTGTTCGCTCACGGGTCTCTCAGGGCTGGTACGCGGCGGTCGGGGTGGCGAGGGGCCAGAGCAGGTCCCGGACGCGGATGCACTCGGCGACGACGGCGGGGCTCTCGATGATCTCCGAGCCCAGAACGCGCCCCGAACCGTCGAAGTGCCCCACGGCCACGAGCTTGTCGTCGAAGAGCCACCAGTCGTTGCCGTCCACGGGGAAGCGCAGGCCCTCGGGGAGCCGGTGGCGCGGCAACCACCGAATCGACTCGCCGGCCGCTTCATTGACGCCCGTGGTGGCGTACTCCCACCGGATGTAGGGGCTGTGCGGCTCGGTGACGACCCGCACCCGGCGGACCGTCATCCCGGAGCCCGTGACGCCCTTCATGAGCCGTGTCCACGGCTCCATGAACGCGTCATCGGTCGCTGACCCGTTGAGCCAGTCCTCGAACGGCCCTTCCTCGTTCGGAACGGAGTAGTCGTCCCTCAGCTCCAGGTGGAAGGCGTCGTGCGCGAACCGCTCAAAGAGCTGGTTGCGCTCGGCGCTGGAGATCAGCTCCACGCGGTTCCTCCAGTAGGGCGTTGATCGCGTCCTTAGGGACCTCGACCACGGTCTCGTAGTCCGGAATCTCCATCTGGGCCAGGGCGTCGGCGTCGGTCACCTCCCAGCCCTGGACAACGTACGTTCCTCCCGGCGTGAGGATCACGAGGGGGTCCTCAAGACGCACGAACTCACCTGAGGGGAGGCCGTCGTTCACCAGGTGGTCGAACAGCTCGGTGGGGACCTCCACGGCCGTCTGCCCTTCGGGGATCGTGAGCTGCATCAGCAGGTCGTTCGCGAAGATCTTCCACCCCTGGACGAGGTACGTGTCGCGGTCGGTGGCGTAGAGGGTCGGGCAGTCTCCCTGCTTGGAGTCCTTACCGAGGAACCGTAGCTTCATCGCTGATCTCCCACCCACTGTCTTGCACGGGATTGCGCGGTACATCGATGGTCGATGCGGCGTTCGACTCCGTCAAACATGCTGCCGCAAACTCGCGTAATTCTCTTGGGAGTTGGCTGTGGTCCGCTCTACGGTCGTGCCGAAGCGGGCCGACAACGCAGCCCGCGCACCTCCGCCCGTAGCGCCCCCGCACAAGGGACAGGTCGAGCCGACCGGGGCGGGTAAGCAAGTGCACAGCTCCCCGTCGATCCGTCAGGCAGGAGAAGAGCACGATGACCACCACAGCCGAGACCCCCGCTGCCGCGCCCCCCTGGGGTGCCGCCCGACTAGCGCCGTATCCGACGACCGCCCGCCTCCCCCACGCGACGGTCGCCATCGACCCCGTGACACAGCTCGGTGTGTTCCGGGACCACGCCGGACGGGTGGTCGAAATGGGCCGACACGGCACCAGCTCCGGGACCGAGACCTCCACGGTCACGAACTCGGACTCGCAGAATGACCAGGGCCACGACCAGGACTCCCAGCAGGACTGATGTCGATGACCGAGGAGAGGCCGGTGCTGGTGGCCACCGAGGCGGAGGACCTGACCGCCGACATGGTGATCACCGAACTCAACCGGCGAGGCGTGCCGGTGGTCCGGTTCAACCCTGCCGACATCGGCGAGGGCCTGACGGTCTCGGCCCGGTTCGGCACCGGTCCGGCTCCCGTGGCCGGGCAGGTGCGTACGCCGTCGAGAACCGTCGACCTCGCGCAGGTGCGGGCCGTGTACTGGCGCCGCCCCGTCTGGCCGGACTTCCGGCTCCTGGGCCGGGACGACGCCCGCTTCGCCGCCGCCCAGGTCCGCCACGGGCTCGGCGGCACCCTGTACGCCATGGAAGGCCCGCTGTGGGTAAACCACCCCCTGCGTACCGCGGCCGCCGACCACAAGCCCGCCCAACTCGCCCTCGCGCAGAGGCTCGGCCTGACCGTGCCACCGACGCTCGTCACCAACGATCCGGATGACGCGCGGGAGTTCATCACCGCCCACGGGCAGGTGATCTACAAGACCCTGCGGTGGACCCCGTATGCGCGGGACGGAGTGCCCGTGACCGGATGGGCGGAGCCCGTCACCGCGCAGGAGATCGATGACAGCGTGCGCGTGGCGCCACACCTCTTCCAGGCCCGGGTGGACAAGACCGGTGACGTACGCGTGCTGATCGTCGGCCGGCGCCTCTTCGCCGTACGGATCGACTCCGGCCTGCTGGACTGGCGCAGGGACTACTCGGCCCTCTCCTACCGCGTGGTCGACCTCCCTGACCGTGTGACGAAGGCCCTCCTCGCCTACCTCGACCGCCTCGGCCTCGCCTCGGGCAGTTTCGACCTGGCCGTGGACCGGGCCGGGAACTACTGGTGGCTGGAGCTGAATCCCAACGGCCAGTGGGCGTGGCTGGAGGAGCACACCGGACTGCGGATGGCCGCCGCGTTCGCCGATCTGCTGACCGAAGGAGTACCGACATGACCGACACCGCGCCCCAGCGGCGTGCCCTCGCCGACCGGCTCGCGCGGGCCGGGGTCCTCACCACGCCCGCTCTCCGGGCCGCGGTGGAGGCCGTCCCCCGGGAGCTGTTCCTTCGGCCGGGCGTTTTTCTGGCTGCGGACGGGGGCCGGTGGCGACCCGTTCCCCGGTCCGCCACCGATGCGGATACCTGGACGGAGATCGCCTACCGAGAGGAGTCCTTGACCACCCAGCTCGACGGGCATCTGACCGCCGACAGGGCGGACGGCCTGGTCGAGGGAGCGCCGACCTCGTCGTCCACCACCCCCGTGACCGTCCTCAGCATGATCGAGGAACTGGGCCTCGAAGACTGGCACACGGTCCTGGAGATCGGCACGGGCACCGGCTACTCCTCGGCCCTGATGTGCCATCGCCTGGGCGAGGACAACGTGACGACCATCGAGGTGGATCCCGAGGTCGCCGCACGTGCCGACGCCGCGCTCGAAGAGGCCGGGTTCTCGACCTGGACCGTGACCGGCGACGGGCTCCTCGGGCATCCGCGCCGGGCCCCGTACGACCGGACGATCGCGACCTGCGCCGTACATCGCATCCCTTACACCTGGATCAGGCAGACGAAACCGGGCGGCATCGTCCTGTCCACGGTCGGCGGGGCCTGGCATTACGGCACCGGCCTGGCGAAGGTCACCGTGGGCGAGGACGGCACCGCGGAGGGGCGGATCGTCGGGCCTTCCTCCTTCATGCAGGCCCGCTCCCAGGCCCTCGGACCGGTCTCCGGCGATCTGTCGGCCCGCGTCGCCTACGCCGACGGCGAGCGGGCGACCGAGGTGTCCCCCGCCCTGCTGGAGGAGTGGATGCCGGCCTTCCTCGCGCAACTCGCGGCGCCGGGCGCACAGTTCACCCAGGCAAGATCCGGCGACGGCACTGCGCTGAGGTACCTCTTCGACCCCCGGCGCGAGTCGTTCGCCCATTTCCTCGCAGACGGCGACGCGTGGACGTCCGTCCGGCAGGGCGGCCCCGTACGGCTCTGGGACACCATCGAACGAGCCCTGCTCGCCTGGCAGGAGGCCGGAAGCCCGGACATCTCCGCGGTACGGCTCCGCATCACGGAGAACTCCCACACCTACTGGATCGAAGGGCATCCCGCGCTCCGCTGGCAGCATGATCTCGCGTGACGGAATGCCCGCCGTGGTGACACGTGTGGGCCCCCGCCACCCGGCGAGGGCCCACACGTACGGGATCCACGTACGGCATCCGCGTACGGGATCCATGCACGGCATCCGCGTACGGCGTCCCGTACGCGGATCCGCTACCTCACCCCAGCTTGCTCACATCGCGCACCGCGCCCTTGTCCGCGCTGGTGGCCATCGCGGCGTACGCGCGCAGCGCCTGGGAGACCTTGCGGTCGCGCTGCTTCGGGGCGTAGACGCCGTCGAGGGCCAGGCGGCGGGAGTCCAGCTCCGCGTCGTCCACGAGGAGTTCGATGGAGCGGTTCGGGATGTCGATGCGGATGCGGTCGCCGTTCTCGACGAGGGCGATGGTGCCGCCGGACGCCGCCTCCGGGGAAGCGTGGCCGATGGACAGGCCCGAGGTGCCGCCGGAGAAGCGGCCGTCGGTGACGAGCGCGCACGCCTTGCCCAGACCGCGGCCCTTGAGGAACGACGTCGGGTACAGCATCTCCTGCATACCGGGGCCGCCCTTGGGGCCCTCGTAGCGGATGACGACGACGTCACCCTCCTTGACCTGCTTCTTCAGGATCGCGTCGACCGCGGCCTCCTGCGATTCGCAGACCACGGCGGGGCCCTCGAACGTCCAGATCGACTCGTCGACACCGGCGGTCTTCACGACGCAGCCGTCCACGGCGAGGTTGCCGTAGAGGATCGCCAGGCCGCCCTCGGTGGAGTAGGCGTGCTCGATGTCGCGGATGCAGCCGCCCGCCGCGTCGGTGTCCAGCGACTCCCACCGCTCCGACTGCGAGAACGCCTTCGCCGAGCGGACGCAGCCGGGCGCCGCATGGAACAGCTCCGTCGCCTCCGCGGACGGGGAGCCGCCGCGGATGTCCCAGTTCTTCAGCCAGTCGGCGAGCGACGGGGAGTGGACGGTGTGGACGTCCTCGTTGAGCAGCCCGGCGCGGTACAGCTCGCCGAGGATGGCGGGGATGCCGCCCGCGCGGTGCACGTCCTCCATGTAGTACGCGCCGTTCGGGGCGACCTTCGACAGGCAGGGCAGCTGCCGCGACAGCTCGTCGATCTTCTTCATGTCGAAGTCGAGCTCGGCCTCCTGCGCGGCGGCCAGCAGGTGCAGGATCGTGTTGGTCGAGCCGCCCATGGCGATGTCGAGGGCGACGGCGTTCTCGAACGCCGCGCGGGAGCCGACCGACCGCGGCAGGACGGTGGTGTCGTCCTGCTCGTAGTGGCGCTTGGTGATCTCGACGACGGTGCGGCCGGCGTTCTCGTACAGCGCCTTGCGGGCGGTGTGGGTGGCGAGGACGGAGCCGTTGCCGGGGAGGGCGAGGCCGATCGCCTCGGCCAGGCAGTTCATGGAGTTGGCGGTGAACATGCCGGAACAGGAACCGCAGGTCGGGCAGGCGTTCTGCTCGATGCGGAGGATGTCCTCGTCGGAGACGTTCTCGTTGACCGCCTCGGAGATGGCGTTGACGAGGTCGAGCTTGCGGACCGTGCCGTCGACCAGCGTCGCCTGACCGGCCTCCATCGGGCCGCCGGAGACGAAGACGGTGGGGATGTTGAGGCGCATCGCGGCCATCAGCATGCCCGGGGTGATCTTGTCGCAGTTGGAGATGCAGATCAGCGCGTCCGCGCAGTGCGCCTCGACCATGTACTCGACGGAGTCGGCGATCAGATCGCGGGACGGCAGGCTGTAGAGCATGCCGCCGTGGCCCATGGCGATGCCGTCGTCGACGGCGATGGTGTTGAACTCCCGGGCGATGCCGCCCGCCGCGTGGATCGCCTCGGAGACGATGCGGCCCACCGGCTGGAGGTGGGTGTGGCCCGGTACGAACTCCGTGAAGCTGTTGGCGACGGCGACGATCGGCTTGCCGAAGTCCTCGCGCGCCACGCCGCTGGCCTGCATAAGGGCTCGGGCGCCGGCCATGTTGCGGCCATGGGTAACGGTGCGGGACCTCAGCTCGGGCACGATGGTCACTCCCTCGGGATTCGTCTCGGACGACCACCGCTACGGCACCGGAAGGGGGACGGACACCCCGCCGCGTACCGGCGGCGTCGTACATCAGCCGTCCTGTATCAGCTCATCCCGAGACTACGCTGCCGATCCGCGATCCGGACAAGTCCTCCGCATGGTGAGACGGGTGACCGGAGTGCGGACGGGGGGCCGAGGGGTGACGCGAGGGGCTACGCCGAGGGGCGACGCGAGGGGCGTGGCCACCGCTTCGGCGCCCCGCGAGGCTCCGCCCCTACCTTTTCGGCGACGCCATATGGAGCCGGGTGAAGGCCAGCGCCTCCGCGAGGTCCGCCTCGCGCTCCGCCGCGGACATCGCGCGGCGGGTGTTGACCTCGACGACGACATGGCCGTCGAAACCGGTCACCGCCAGCTGTTCCAGCAGCTCCGCGCACGGCTGGGAGCCGCGCCCCGGCACCAGATGCTCGTCCTTGTTGGAGCCGTTGCCGTCGGCGAGATGAACGTGCGCCAGCCGGTCGCCCATCCGCCCCACCATCTCCAGCGCCTCGCTGCGCGACGTCGCGGTGTGCGAGAGGTCGATCGTGAAGTGGCGGTAGTCGTCGTTGGTCGGGTCCCAGTCCGGCGCGTACGCCAGCATCTCGCGGTCGCGGTAACGCCACGGATACATGTTCTCGACCGCGAACCGGACGTCCGTCTCGTGCTCCATCCGCCACACACCACGCACGAACTCCCGTGCGTACGACCGCTGCCAGCGGAACGGCGGATGGACGACGACGGTGGAGGCGCCCAGCTTCTCCGCGGCGTTCTTCGCCCGCTGGAGCTTGACCCACGGGTCGGTCGACCACACCCGCTGCGTGATCAGCAGGCATGGCGCGTGCACCGCCAGGACCGGCACGCCGTGGTAGTCCGACAGCCGCCGCAGCGCCTCGATGTCCTGGCTGACCGGGTCGGTCCACACCATGACCTCGATGCCGTCGTACCCCAGGCGCGCGGCGATCTCGAACGCCGTCGCCGTCGACTCCGGGTAGACCGAGGCCGTGGACAGCGCGACCTTCGCATCGGGGATGCGCACCACTGGCTCTGTCACGAGGGACAGCGTACGGGCCGCACCGCTCAGGTCGTGGACAGGTGGTCGAGCCGCCGCAGGATCACGCCCTCACGCAGCGCCCACGGGCAGATCTCCAGCGCATCCACCCCGAACAGGTCCATCGCCGCCTCCGCCACCAGCGCCCCCGCCAGCAGCTGCCGCGAACGGCCCTCGGAGACACCGGGCAGCGCGGCCCGCTGCTGCGCCGTCATCCCGGCCAGCTTCGGCACCCACTCCTCCACCTTCTTGCGCTCCAGCTGCCGCTGGACGTACAGCCCGTCGGAGGAGCGGGCGGCGCCGGTGATCCGGGCCAGCTGCCGGAAGGTCTTCGACGTCCCGACGACGTGATCGGGGGCGCCGTAGCGGGTGAAATCGCTCACCACCTTCGCGATATCGGCCCGCACCCGGCGGCGCAGCGCCCGCACGTCGTCCGTGCCGGGCGGATCGCCGGGCAGTGCGCCGCTGGTCAGACGGCCCGCGCCAAGCGGCAGCGACGCCGCCGCGTCCGGCTCCTCGTCCAGCCCGTACGCGATCTCCAGGGAGCCGCCGCCGATGTCCAGAAGCAGCAGCCGCCCGGCCGACCAGCCGAACCAGCGGCGGGTGGCGAGGAAGGTCAGGCGCGCCTCGTCCTCACCGGACAGCACCCGCAGCGCGACGCCGGTCTCCTCGGCGACGCGGCGCAGCACCTCCTCGCTGTTGGTGGCCTCGCGGATCGCGGAGGTCGCGAACGGCAGCACGTCCTCGACACCCTTGTCCTCGGCCACCTCCCCTGCCTCCCGGACCGTCGTGATCAGCCGCGCCACGCCCGCGTCGCTTATCGCGCCGGCCGCGTCGAGCAGTTCGGCGAGCCGCAGCTCCGCCTTGTGCGAGTAGGCGGGCAGCGGGCGCGCGCCTGGGTGCGCGTCGACCACCAGGAGATGGACCGTATTCGAACCCACATCGAGGACACCGAGTCTCATACGGGGAAACCTACTGCGGCACCCGGGGCCCGGAGGGGACCGGCCGGGGGCGCGGGGGCGCTCGGCGGTGGTGCGCGCGCCCCCGGGGTCCGGTCCGGCGGCGACTCGCGAGGCCGACGGGCCCGTACGCTGGACTCGTGGCTAAGACGAACAAGGCGAAGCGCGGGAAAACCTCAGATAAGGGCGCAAAGCGCCAGGCCGGTGCGGCGGGCGCCACGGCCGACGAGGTCGGCCTCGACTTCGCCCGCGCCTGGGTCACCTTCCCGGACCCGGCCGACGACGAACAGCTCTTCCGCTGCGACCTGACCTGGCTGACCTCCCGCTGGACGTGCATCTTCGGCAGCGGCTGCCAGGGCATCCAGGCGGGCCGCGCCGACGACGGCTGCTGCACGCTCGGCGCGCACTTCTCCGACGAGGAGGACGAGGAGCGGGTCGCCGGGCACGTGGCACGGCTCACCCCCGAGCTGTGGCAGTTCCACGACGTCGGCACCGAGAGCGGCTGGACGGAGGAGGACGAGGACGGCGACCGGCAGACCCGCCGCTGGCAGGGTTCCTGCATTTTCCAGAACCGCCCCGGCTTCGCGGCGGGCGCCGGGTGCTCCCTGCACCTGCTGGCGCTGCGCGAGGGCCGCGAGCCCCTGGAGACCAAGCCGGACGTCTGCTGGCAGCTCCCGGTGCGCCGCACCTACGACTGGATCGACCGGCCCGACGACACCCAGGTCCTCCAGGTGACGATCGGCGAGTACGACCGCCGCGGCTGGGGCCCCGGCGGCCACGACCTGCACTGGTGGTGCACCTCCGCCACCTCCGCCCACGGCGCCGGCGACCCGGTCTACGTCTCGTACGAACCGGAACTCACCGAACTGATGGGCAAGGAGGGCTACGCCAAGCTCGCCGAACTCTGCGAGGAACGCCTGGCGGCCACCCTCCCGCTGGCGCCGCACCCGGCGGACCCGGCGACCCCGCCGAAGTCCGCCCGCTCGGGAAAGGCCGTGAAGCTGGAGGTGCCGGAGGCGGGCGGAGCCTAGCTGGGGGCGGGATCTAGAGGACGGGACCTGGAGGCGGGATCTGGAGCGGGATCTAGAGGAGGGACCTGGCGGAGGGACCTGGAGGCGGGCCGGGTTCGGCGAGGTCCCCGTCCCCTTCCGGCGTCCCGCCCGTCCCGTTCCGGCGTCCCACCCGTCCCGTTCCAGCGTTCCACCCGACCACCGCGGCGGTCCACCCGACCACTGTGGTGGCCGCCGGGCCGCTGCGGCGTCCCGCCCGCCCCGTTCCGGCCTCCCGCGTCGCCCCTCAGCGCACCGTGGCCACCGGCGTCGACGAATCCGTGGGCGTCGGCCCCGTGGACGTCGGCTCCAGCGACGACGGGGCGGTGGGCGACGGACCGGTCGGCCGGGGCGACGGCATGGCCGGACGGGCCAACGTGGGTGCCGGACCCGTCGGGTGCCTGCCGCCCGCGCCCGGGGAACCGGCGCCCCGGCCCTCCAACACGACCGCGGTGCCGCCCGGCCCGATGACGATGCGGGTCCGCCAGGGCCCGTCCGGCTCCCGGTCGTGGTCGACGTGGACGGTCACCGCCGTGGCCTGTCCCGGCCGCAGCTCCCCGGCCGTCCGGCTGAGCTGGAGCCACGGTGCGCCGGGCGCCGCCGTCCAGCGCACCGGGGTGCCGCCGGACGCGCTGAGCATGATGACGGTCGTCGCGCCGCGCGGCTGCGCCGCCACCATCAGCCGCCCGGGGCCGGTGGACAGGCGCAACCGTGCGTCGTTCGCGGCGATCACCCGCGCCGCCACGTCCCCCGGCCCCTCGGACGCCCACGGCGCGGGGCGCGGCGTCGTCCCGGCGTTGCCCGCGTTCTCGTACGGGCGGCCGTCCAGCCGCCCGCGGTCCGAGTCGATGGCCGCCACCGGGGGCGCGCTCTCCGCCGCACCCGGTGCGGGCGCCCCGCGGTACGCCGCCCACAGGGCCAGCACCGGGGCGGCCAGCACGGTGGCAACGATCGTCGTCGTCATCGCGCGGCTGCGCAGCCGCATCCGGCGGGCCGCCAGATCCGTCGGGCGGACCGGGAAGCCCCGGCGGTCGTAGCGTGGAGAACCGTTTGCCCCACCGCTGCGGCCCGCCCGGCGCCCCCTGCTCGGCACGCCCGAACCGGCCACCCCCTCGGCCCGCCCGGACCGCGCCCGCCGAGCCGCCGCCAACGCCCCGAACACCGCCTCCCGGTCCGCCGCTACCAGCGGCAGCGTCCCCCGGGCCGCCGGTGCGGTGCCCGGCCAGGGACCGGCGGCCGTCGCGCACTCCGCCGTACCGCGGCACTCGGCGCAGTCGTCGACGTGCCGCACCAGCTCCCGCCGCAGCACCGCGCCCAGCAGTATCCGGGTGCCACCGGCCAGCCGCACGACGTCCGGGCAGCGGCCTCGCTCGACGACGGCCAGCGCGGCGCGGGTCCGCTCGACCTCGCAGGACGCGGTGGCCAGCAGCGCCCGGGTGGCGACCGGGTCGGTGCCGAGCACCGCGGCCACCTCCGCCGCGGGCAGCCGGTGGCGGACCGACAGCTCCAGGGCCTCGCGCTGCTCCGGAGTCATCCCGGCCGCCTCGGGCCACGCCAGCCGGGCCAGCTCGCGCCGCCCGCCCTCCGGGTCCGCCGGGTCCTCCGGGTCCGCCGCCGGATCCGGCGCGCCGGGATCGGCCAGCCGCCGCAGGCACGCCCAGCGGGCAAGGGCGTAGAGCCAGGGGCGGTACAGCTCCGGATCGCCGGGGCGTCTGCCGTGCTGCCGCTCGGCGAGCGCCAGCGTCTCGCCGAGCACCGCTGCCGCCGCGTCGTGCGCGCACAGCACGGACAGGCAGTAGGTGAACAACCCGTCCAGATACGGCTCGTAGCCCGCGGCCCGGACGGCGTGCCCCGGACGGCCGGGGATGCCGGGGCGCGTGGCATGCGGCTGCGCGCCTGCGGCGCCCGGAGGGCCCGGAGGGGGGGCCAGGACGGGCCAGGCGACGCGGACCGACCGCTCGGGGCGGACGGCCTGCTCAGGACGGTCGGACGGCACCGGTCGGCCGGGGTGCTGCGGCCTGCTCCGACGCGAAGCGCCGCTGCGCGACCGGTGTGCGCCGGTGGTGTGCGTGGGGTGCTCGGGCCTGCTCATCACCCCGGCGACGGTAGGGCGATGCTTCAGCGGCACTCGCCGTCTGACCGGTCTTTCAACCCTAACGAGTGAGCATCTCACTCAAAAGGGGACATGAACCACCCGTTCCGCCCAAGCCTCCCGAACACGACGGGGAGCGGATGCGGGCCTCCTCAACCGTTTCCGATGGCAAACACCACGCTCCCGAACACGACGGGGGTGGGACAGACGGCCTCAGGCATTTCCCGTGGCAACGCCCCGCCCCCCGAACACG
This sequence comes from Streptomyces sp. NPDC059080, assembly GCF_042739975.1. Lineage (NCBI taxonomy): Bacteria > Bacillati > Actinomycetota > Actinomycetes > Kitasatosporales > Streptomycetaceae > Streptomyces > Streptomyces sp. NPDC059080. The sequence goes on along the minus strand of NZ_JBHYGX010000036.1, from coordinate 25,770 downwards.
GCGGAGGCAGGGCGGGCGGCCCCAAACGTTTCCCGTGGCAACTCCTGCCCCCCCGAACACGGCGGAGACGGGGCGGGCGACCCCAAACGTTTTCCCGTGGCATCTCCCGCCTCTCGAACACGGCGGAGACGGGGCGGGCGGCCCCAGGCCCTACGGCGGGGCGGGCGGCGCGATGGCGGGCCCGGCGCCGCAGCGGCCCGGCGGGCGGCGCGACGGCGGCCCGGCCCGGCGCCCGTGGCGCCTCGATGGCTGCGCCGCCGCCCTCCGTCGGCCCCGCTGTCACACCCCGCCGTTACGGTGACGTCATGGCAACCCGTAAAACGTCGGCCAAGGAGCGTCCCTCCTACCGTTGCACCGAGTGCGGCTGGACCACCGTGAAGTGGCTCGGGCGCTGCCCCGAATGCCAGGCGTGGGGCACGGTCGAGGAGACCGGCGGCGCCGGGGCGGTCCGCACCACCGCGCCCGGCCGGGTCACCACCGCCGCCGTCCCCATCGGCCAGGTCGACGGCCGCCGGGCCACCGCCCGCTCCAGCGGCGTGCCCGAGCTGGACCGCGTGCTCGGCGGCGGCCTCGTCCCGGGAGCCGTCGTGCTGCTCGCCGGGGAGCCCGGCGTCGGCAAGTCCACCCTCCTGCTCGACGTCGCCGCCAAGGCCGCGTCCGACGCGCACCGCACCCTCTACGTCACCGGCGAGGAGTCCGCGAGCCAGGTACGGCTGCGCGCCGACCGCATCGGCGCGCTCAGCGAAGACCTCTATCTGGCCGCCGAGACCGACCTCTCCGCTGTCCTCGGCCACCTCGACGACGTCAAGCCGTCGCTGCTGGTCCTCGACTCCGTGCAGACCGTCGCCTCCCCGGAGATCGACGGCGCCCCCGGCGGCATGGCGCAGGTCCGCGAGGTCGCCGGGGCCCTCATCCGCGCGTCCAAGGAGCGCGGGATGGCCACGCTCCTCGTCGGCCATGTCACCAAGGACGGCGCCATCGCGGGCCCCCGCCTGCTGGAGCACCTCGTCGACGTGGTCCTGCAGTTCGAGGGCGACCGGCACGCCCGGCTGCGGCTGGTCCGCGGCGTCAAGAACCGCTACGGCACCACCGACGAGGTCGGCTGCTTCGAGCTGCACGACGAAGGCATCACCGGCCTCGCCGACCCCTCGGGCCTCTTCCTGACCCGCCGCGCCGAGCCGGTGCCCGGCACCTGTCTGACCGTCACCCTGGAGGGCCGCCGCCCGCTCGTCGCCGAAGTCCAGGCGCTCACCGTCGACTCGCAGATCCCCTCGCCGCGCCGGACCACCTCCGGCCTGGAGACCTCCCGCGTCTCGATGATGCTCGCCGTCCTGGAACAGCGCGGCCGGATCAGCGCCCTGGGCAAGCGCGACATCTACAGCGCCACCGTCGGCGGCGTGAAGCTCACCGAGCCCGCCGCCGACCTCGCGGTGGCGCTCGCCCTGGCCAGCGCGGCGAGCGACACCCCACTGCCCAAGAACCTCGTCGCCATCGGCGAAGTCGGGCTCGCCGGGGAGGTCCGGCGCGTCACCGGCGTCCAACGGCGGCTCGCCGAGGCCGCGCGGCTCGGCTTCACCCACGCGCTGGTGCCGTCCGATCCGGGCAAGATCCCCGACGGTATGCGGGTGCTGGAGGTCGCCGACATCGGCGAGGCGCTGCGGGTGCTGCCCAAGCGGCCCCGGCGAGCGGCCCCGCAGGAGGAAGAGGTCCGCCGGTAGACTCTGCCCCCGGTCCCGCCCGCCCCACCGCGGTCCTGCCGCCGGGACACGTACGCTCCCTGGTACGCCGCAGGACACCACGGCAGGGGCCGGGCGGCTGGGGACCGACAGACCTTGCGACGGAGGAGTGCAGTGGCAGCCAACGACCGGGCATCGTCTCCCGGAAGGTCCGGCGGGGGTTCCGGCACCGACGCCCTGATGCGCGCCACGCTGAGCGCGGTCGCCCCCGGTACGGCCCTGCGTGACGGACTCGAACGCATCCTGCGCGGCAACACCGGCGGACTGATCGTCCTCGGCTTCGACAAGACCGTCGAGTCGATGTGCACCGGCGGGTTCGTGCTGGACGTCGAGTTCACCGCCACCCGCCTGCGCGAACTGTGCAAGCTGGACGGCGCGCTCGTGCTCGACAAGGACATCAGCAAGATCCTGCGCGCCGGGGTGCAGCTGGTGCCGGACGCCTCCATCCCCACCGAGGAGACCGGCACCCGCCACCGCACCGCGCAGCGCGTCTCCATCCAGGCGGGCTTCCCGGTCGTCTCGGTGAGCCAGTCGATGCGGCTGATCGCCCTGTATGTCGACGGGGAGCGGCGCGTCCTGGAGGAGTCGGCGGCGATCCTCTCCCGCGCCAACCAGGCGCTGGCGACGCTGGAGCGGTACAAGCTCCGCCTCGACGAGGTCGCCGGCACTCTCTCCGCCCTGGAGATCGAGGACCTGGTGACGGTCCGGGACGTCTCCGCCGTCGCACAGCGCCTGGAGATGGTCCGCCGTATCGCGACCGAGATCGCCGAGTACGTCGTCGAACTCGGCACCGACGGCCGCCTGCTGACGCTCCAGCTGGACGAGCTGATCGCCGGCGTCGAGCCCGAGCGCGAGCTGGTCGCCCGCGACTACGTCCCCGAGCCGACCGCCAAGCGCTCCCGCACCGTCCCCGAGGCGCTGGCGGAGCTGGACGCGCTCACCCACACCGAGCTGCTGGAACTGCCAATCGTCGCCCGTGCGTTGGGCTACAGCGGCTCGCCGGAGACGCTGGACTCCGCCGTCTCGCCGCGCGGCTTCCGGCTGCTGGCGAAGGTGCCGCGGCTGCCCGGCGCGGTCATCGACCGTCTCGTCGACCACTTCGGCGGCCTCCAGAAGCTGCTGGCCGCCAGCGTCGACGACCTCCAGGCGGTGGACGGTGTCGGCGAGGCCCGCGCCCGCTCGGTCCGCGAGGGCCTGTCCCGCCTCGCCGAGTCGTCCATCCTCGAACGGTACGTCTGACGGAGGCGGAGCCGGGGGCGTTGGCGTACGGGCGCGCCGTACGGACCCCGGGGTTCCGCGGGCACGGCCCGGCGCGGGGTGCGCCGGGCCGTTTCCGTGTACGGGCTCCGCACCCGGCGGGCCGGGGGAAGGACGTCGCCGGGCGCGGAGGTCTGGGGAGCGCATCGGCTCAGAAGGAGAGGGCGACGCTGGGGTCGGTCTGCCAGTAGGTGACGAACGCGTTGTCGTCGACCTTGGTGCCGTCCGGCAGGGCGAGGCTGACGCTGTGACCGGCGTCGGGCTCGTTCTCGTCCCTGCCCTGGAAGTGAATCTCCAGGTTCCGGGCGTCGCGCAGGTGGGTGTCCTCGCTCGGCTCACCCGTCAGACCGACACCGGCGTACGCGGACTCGCCCGGCTCGACGCTGACGACCGCCTGCGGCTTGGAGTCGTCCAGCACGCGGGTGGCGGCCTGGTCCTCGTCGAAGCGGAGCATGGGGGCGACGAACGCCTCGCAGCGCTTGCTGCCGGTATTGGTGATCTTGATGAGCAGGTGGTTGATCGGGCGGGGCGCCTGCGAGACCTCGGCCTTCACGGTGGCGCCGGTGCAGGGGGCGGACGCCGAGGCGCCATCGCCGCCGGCGTTGTTCTTAGCGGCGTCGTCGCCGCGCTCGGTGGAGGCGCGCGCCTCACCCTTACCGCCGCTCTGGCCGTCCTTGACATCGGCGGTGCTCTGCCCCTGCCCCTCCGACGCGGAGGGCACGGACTTGAGGGCGTCGTCCTTACCCTCCGCGGGTCCGCAGGCGGTCAGGGAGAGGGCCGCGAGGGCGGTGACGGCGAAGAGGGCGGGCTTGCGGACACGGCGAAGAGCAGACATGACGAACCTCAGGTATGTGGTGGAAGTGGATGACCGCGGTGGCGGAGAACCTCAACGCCGCGGCGTGGTCACTACATTCACCATTCCACTCCCCACCTCGCAAGGTTTTGCGGCTCCTTCGGGACGCCGGAATGATTCCACCCCGTCTGGCCTGCGGAGTTGTCCACAGCCTGGAACGCTCGCCTGGAACGCGTGGAATAGTTGAGGCATGACGAAGGACGAGGGGGAGGGCTCCTTCGCGGCCATGCTGCGGGAGTTGAAAGGACGCACGGGACAGAGCTACGGCACGCTGGCGAAGCGTCTGCACGTGAGCACGTCAACGCTGCACCGCTACTGCAACGGCGACGCGGTACCCGCCGAGTTCGCATCCGTCGAACGCCTCGGGCGGCTCTGCGGCGCGGACTCGGACGAACTGGTCGAGCTGCACCGGCGATGGATCCTCGCATCGGCCACCCGGGGCGGGAAGAAACGCCCGGCGGGGGCGGCCCGGGAGGAGGCACCGGAGCCGGAGACGGATACGGCGTCCGAGCCGGGTGCGGCGTCCGCACCGGAGCCAAGCGGTCCGAAGCCGGATGCCGAGCCGGGGCCGACGCCTGATCCGGAGCCGGCGTCGGCGTCGGAGTTGCCGTCCGAGCCGGTGCCGGGTGGCGTCGCGGGGCGGATGCCGGAGTGGGCGCGGGGCGCGGAGACGGCGGCCGCGGACGGGGAGCGGCCCGGACCGGCTCCGCTCGATGCGGCTCCGGGCCCGGACGCGCGCCCGGGCGAAAGGGCGGCCCGGAACGCGGCCCATCCCGTTCCGGCGGAGCCTCCGCGCTCGGCCGACCGCGCGGACGAGGAGGCGGCCGCGCACGCGGCCTTCACCGTTCCGCCGAAGGCGTCCCGGAAGCGGCGCTCGCTGCTGATCACAGCCGCAGTGGCCGTTGTCGCCGCGCTCGCGGTCACCGTCGCGTACGGCGTCTCGGGGGACGACGCCGCCCACCGCGTCACCACCGCCCGCGACGGGGACGCGCAGAACGGCGAGCGCGACGCGCCGGCCGACGGCACCCCGTCGGCGACCGCGAAGGAGAAGGGGAAGCCGGAGAAGGGGGACGGGAAGGATAAGGACGGGAAGAAGGACGCGTCCTCCCCACCCGGCAAGGGCGGCCAGGGCCCGTCCGGCGCCCCCTCCGCGTCCACCGGATCCGGCAGTGGCCACCCCGGGGGCAGTGTGCCGCTGTCGGCGAACGTCCGCCCGTACGTCTGGGGGGACGATCTGCCCTGCTTCCAGACCTTTCTCATCAACCGGCCCCCGGAGAACATGCCCGGCACCCCGCAGACCGGGGACACCGTCGGCTGGGCCCGCAGCCTCGGCGGCGTCGACGCGGAGCACTCGCGCATCGGCGTGGTGGTCCGCGGCACGGAGAAGGAACCGGTGGTGCTGGAGGCGCTGCGCGTCCAGGTCGTGGGCCGGGGCCCGGCGTTGGGCTGGCAGCACTACAACCCGTCGGGCGGCTGCGGCGGCGGGCTGACCCCGTCCTCGTACTCCATCGCCCTCGACAACACCAGCCCCGTCGTCAAGGCGGTCCCCGGTGAGCAGGCGGGGAAGACGATCCCCGCCAAGCCGTTCCCGCGCACCGTCAGCGCCACCGAGCCGGAGGCGCTGGCCATCCGGGCGGACGCCGTCTCCTGCGACTGCAGTTGGTACCTGGAGCTGGACTGGAGCAGCGGCAAACGCAGCGGCACCCTCCCCATCGACGACGGCGGCCGCCCGTTCCGCACCAGCGGCGCCGCCAGCCGCACGACCTACACGTACGGCGGCGACCCCGCCAAGTGGTGGGGCGACAACTGACCCGCCGGGCGGCACGCCCTGGAACGTTGGCCATGGAACGCCGGCCCGGACCGTTGGCCATGGAACGCAGGCCCGGACCGTTGGCCATGGAACGCAGGAAGCGGCCCGGACTGTTGGCCATGGGACGGTCGTAGCCCTGGAACATTGGCCACGGAATGCACGAAGCGGGGGCCCCCCGCCCCCGGGGGGGCGGGGGGGGGGTGGGGGGCGGGCGGACGGGGCCGGGGGGGCGCGGGCGCGCCGGCGGGGGCGGTAAGTAACAGCGCCGCGGGCGGCG
>NZ_JBHYGX010000036.1:0-19827 GCF_042739975.1 Streptomyces sp. NPDC059080 | reverse complement strand
AGGCGCGGGGTGTGTGGGCGGGGTGGGGGGGCGCGGCCGACCCCCCCCGCCCCCGCGGCCCCCCCCCCCCCCCCCCCGCGGCGGGCGGGCCCCCCCTGGTCGTATGTGCCGGTCAGACCGGTCAGACCGGTTCGGCGACGGGCGCCGGGGCGATCTCTTCCTTCTCCGCGGCGGGACGGGCCGGACCGCCGCGCAGCGGGATCTCCTTGAGGAACCACGCCGCGACGAAACCGATGATGCTGACCATCGCGCCCCACAGGAACACATGGTGCGTACCGGTGGAGACCGCGTGCAGATACGCGTCCTTCACCATCGGCGGCAGCTGCGCCAGGCCCTTCGGATCCAGCTGCGCGGCGCCGCCGGACGACAGCTTTCCGCCCGCCGCGCCGAGCCGCTCGCTCATCGTGTCCTTCACCTGCTGAGTGAAGACCGCACCGAAGATCGCGACACCGAAGGAACCACCGATCGTCCGGAAGAGCGTGGCGGACGACGAGCCGACGCCCATGTCCTTCATCTCCACGCTGTTCTGCGCGATCAGCATCGTCGTCTGCATCAGGAAGCCCATACCGGCGCCGAGCACCGCCATGTAGAGACCCGAGGTGAAGCGGGTGGTGCCGACGTCCATCAGGGACAGCAGCGCCAGACCGACGGTGATCAGCCCGCCGCCGACCACCACGAAGATCTTGTACTTACCGGTCGTGGTGGTGACCCGGCCCGCGAACAGCGACACCGCCATCATCGCCAGCAGCATCGGCAGGAGCAGCAGCCCGGAGTTGGTGGCCGAGGCGCCCTGCACCGTCTGCTGGAACAGCGGCAGGAAGGTCATCGACCCGAACATCACGAAGCCGACGAGGAAACCGATCAGCGTGACCAGCGAGAAGTTGCCGTTCCGGAAGATGTGCAGCGGCAGCACCGGCTCCGCGACCTTCTGCTCCACCAGCACGAACAGCACCAGCGCGACGACCGCGCCCGCGCCCAGCCCGATGATCTGCGGCGACGCCCAGTCGTACTCGGTCCCGCCCCACGTCGTCATCAGCACCAGCGCGGTGATGCCGACGGTGAGCAGCAGGGCGCCGATGTAGTCGATCCGCGCCTGCGCCCGCTTCTTCGGCAGATGCAGCACCGCGGTGACCATGGCGAGGGCCACGGCGCCGAGCGGCAGGTTGATGTAGAAGCTCCAGCGCCAGCCGAGGTGGTCGGTGATGGTGCCGCCGACCAGCGGCCCGCCGATCATGGCGATGGCCATGACACCGGCCATCATGCCCTGGTACTTACCGCGCTCCCGCGGCGGAATCAGATCACCGATGATCGCCATGACGCCGACCATCAGACCGCCGGCGCCCAGCCCCTGCACGGCGCGGAAGCCGATGAGCTGACCCATGTCCTGGGCCGCGCCGGAGAGCGCCGAGCCGATCAGGAAGAGCACGATGGACGCCAGGAACACGCCCTTGCGTCCGTACATGTCGCCGAGCTTGCCCCAGATCGGGGTGGACGCGGCGGTGGCGAGAGTATAGGCGGTGACCACCCAGGACAGGTGCTCAAGACCGCCCAGTTCGCCGACGATCGTGGGCATCGCGGTGCCGACGATCATGTTGTCGAGCATCGCGAGCAGCATCGCGATCATCAGCGCGAAGAGCACCACGCGCACGCTGGCGGGCTGCTTGCCCGCCGTCTGCTCCTGCTGGTCCCCCTGCGCCGGTTCTGCCTTGTCGGCCGTTGCCATGCCGCCCCCCGTCGGGGTCGCTCTCCGCGACATCCCCATCACTCTCACTTACTCCCACTTACTTGCCGACCGGCTAGTTCAGTACAGTGAGGAAAGGTAAGACGTCACTAGCCGGTCGTCAAGTAAGTTTCTTCCTTGACGCGACCGGAGCACCACACCGAGGACGCGGGAGAACACCATGGGCACAGGTCAGGCGCGCAGGGGCAACACCCGCCGACGCATCCAGGAAGCCGCACTGGAACTGTTCTCCGCGCACGGCTACGAGAAGACCTCACTCCGCGAGATCGCCGAACGGCTGGACGTCACCAAGGCAGCGCTCTACTACCACTTCAAAACCAAGGAAGACATCGTCATCGGGCTCTTCGAGGACGCGGCGCAGCCGATCGACGAGCTCCTCGCCTGGGGGCGGGAGCAGCCGCGCACCACGGAGACCAGGACCGAGCTGGTCCGCCGCTACGGCGACGCGCTGCGCAACGCCGAATCGCTGTTCCGCTTCGTCCACGAGAACCAGGCGACGGTGCGGGATCTCAGCATCGGCGAGATCTTCAAGCGGCGAGTGATGGAGCTGTTCGACCTGCTCAAGGACCCGGACGCCGATCTGGTCGACCAGATGCGGTGCCTGACCGCGGTCCATGCGCTGCACGCGGGTCAGTTCACGATGCAGCACGTCGAAGGCGACCCCGAGGAGAAGCGCGAAGCCATCCTCAGGGTCGCCACGGAACTGGTCACGGCGGCCAACCCGCCGCACCGCCGGCCAGCCCGGCCGGACTCAGCTCAGACGGAGTCGCCGTGAGCCCGCAGGAATCCGGTCGGCTCGATGCCCGACCCGTAGTTGGGGCCGGTGCGGACCTCGAAGTGCAGGTGCGGGCCGGTGGAGTTACCGGTGGAGCCCGACAGGCCGATCTGCTGACCGGTCTTGACCTCCTGGCCCGCGCCCACCTGGATGTTCGACAGGTGGGCGTACTGCGTGTACATGCCGTTCGGGTGCTTGACCACGATGGCGTTGCCGTACGCGGGACCGTCACCGCCGCCGTTCGGACCGGCCTTGACCACGACGCCCTGGTGCACGGCCTTGACGGCGGTGCCGGTCGGCACGACGAAGTCCTGACCGCTGTGATTGTGCGACCAGTGGCTACCGGCGAGGCCGAAGGTGGAGCCGAGGGTGTAGTTGTCGACCGGCTTGACCCAGGCGTCGGCGGCCCTCTTGGCGTTCTGCACGGCCCTGGTCTGCGCGTCGGCCTGCTTGGCGACGGTGGAGCTCACATTCGAGGTGAGGCTCGTCAGCCCGGAATCCGCGGCGTTCGCGATTCCCGCACCCAGGGCGACTGAGGCGCCGAGACCGACGGTGACGGCCACCGCACGGGTGCGGAGAACGGACTTCTTGGAATTGCGGAGTTTGGCGAACTTCGACATGCGGGTTGCACCTCCGAAAAGGAAGGGAAAGGAATCTGCGACCCGGCTGCGGACCGGCATCGCCATTCCTTGGTAACCCGCCATCGCCGCGCTGCCAAGGGCCCTTTCTACTAGCCCGGACCGTAAGCGCGGCGGGGCGTGGACGTTGGCAGGGCACCCCGCACGACCGCCGGACCAACCACCCAAACCACCCCATCTCCCCCACCCGCGAACGGCCGCCATACCGCTCCTGAACTGGACATATAGGCACACATTACCCAGGCGCCCGCCCCAGCTCCCCACACCCGGAAGACCCGGCCCGCGACACCCGTCCCGCACCCCCTCGCGCTCCCGGAGAACTCCCCCTAACCCCTCTAGTAGGCCCGAATTCGACTGTGCGACAAGTCACCGGGAAACGGGTTCCCGCGCCTTTTGGTGGGACTTTCGATGTCCGTTTCAGGACCAACGGCCTCCTGTGACCGGGGTTACCCCTCCCCCCTTCCCCACGGCCTTTCCTTCATCATTTCCAGATTTTATGTGACCGCGGTTACTTGGAATGGGGGGGGCGAATGTGACGGGGGTTATGTGACGGCGGTTACTTTCTTTGCCGGGGGCTCTGGGCGGGGAGCGGCGGGAGCTGTCGCCGGGGCTTTCGCTGGGCTCGTCGCCGGGTGCCGCTGTCGGGTGCCGTCGCCGGGGCTCGTCGTCAGGTGCCGCCGTCGCCGCCCCACTCCAGGCACTGCCCTGCCACCCGGTGCGAAGCTCGCCATCTACCCGGAGCCACGCGCCTGAAAGCCCCCGCCCTCGCCCACACACACGACACCGCCCCGAACCGACAAACGGTTCGGGGCGGTGTCGTACGTACCGCTACTGCGCTCAGCGCAGGCTACGCGTCCTTGCTCAGGTTCGTCGGACCAGACCCACCAGCCGTCGACTCGATCGGCGGCGCATCCGGCAGGGCCGACTTCTCCTCGCCGCGGAAGGTGAAGGCGGCGGAGTCGCCCTCGCCCTCCACGTCGACGACCACGATGTGACCGGGGCGCAGCTCGTTGAAGAGGATCTTCTCCGAGAGGGCGTCCTCGATCTCGCGCTGGATCGTGCGGCGCAGCGGACGGGCGCCGAGCACCGGGTCGTACCCGCGCTTGGCGAGCAGCGACTTGGCCTCGCCGCTCAGCTCGATGCCCATGTCGCGGTCCTTCAGCCGCTCGTCCACCTTGGCGATCATGAGGTCGACGATCTGGATGATGTCTTCCTCGGTGAGCTGGTGGAAGACGACGGTGTCGTCGACACGGTTGAGGAACTCGGGGCGGAAGTGCTGCTTCAGCTCCTCGTTGACCTTGTTCTTCATCCGCTCGTAGCCGGTCTTGGCGTCGCCCTGGGCGGCGAAGCCCAGGTTGAAGCCCTTGGAGATGTCCCGGGTGCCGAGGTTCGTCGTCATGATGATGACGGTGTTCTTGAAGTCCACGACCCGGCCCTGGGAGTCGGTCAGGCGACCGTCCTCCAGGATCTGCAGCAGCGAGTTGAAGATGTCCGGGTGGGCCTTCTCGACCTCGTCGAAGAGCACGACGGAGAACGGCTTGCGGCGCACCTTCTCGGTGAGCTGGCCGCCCTCTTCGTAGCCGACGTAGCCGGGAGGCGAACCGAACAGCCGCGAGACGGTGTGCTTCTCGCTGAACTCCGACATGTCGAGGGAGATCAGCGCGTCCTCGTCGCCGAAGAGGAACTCGGCGAGCGTCTTGGACAGCTCCGTCTTACCGACACCGGACGGACCGGCGAAGATGAACGATCCGCCGGGACGCTTCGGGTCCTTCAGACCGGCACGGGTACGGCGGATGGCCTGCGAGAGCGCCTTGATGGCGTCCTTCTGGCCGATGACGCGCTTGTGCAGCTCGTCTTCCATCCGCAGCAGCCGGGAGGACTCCTCCTCGGTGAGCTTGAAGACCGGGATGCCGGTGGCCGTCGCCAGGACCTCGGCGATCAGCTCCTCGTCCACCTCGGCGACGACGTCCATGTCGCCGGCCTTCCACTCCTTCTCCCGCTTCGTCTTCGCGGCCAGGAGCTGCTTCTCCTTGTCGCGGAGACCGGCGGCCATCTCGAAGTCCTGCGAGTCGATCGCGGACTCCTTCTCGCGGCGCACGTCGGCGATCTTCTCGTCGAACTCGCGGAGGTCCGGCGGCGCAGTCATCCGGCGGATGCGCATCCGGGAGCCGGCCTCGTCGATGAGGTCGATGGCCTTGTCCGGCAGGAAGCGGTCCGAGATGTAGCGGTCGGCGAGGGTGGCCGCGGCGACCAGTGCGGAGTCCGTGATGGACACCCGGTGGTGCGCCTCGTAGCGGTCCCGCAGGCCCTTGAGGATCTCGATGGTGTGCGGCAGCGACGGCTCCGCGACCTGGATGGGCTGGAAGCGGCGCTCCAGGGCCGCGTCCTTCTCCAGGTGCTTGCGGTACTCGTCGAGCGTGGTGGCGCCGATGGTCTGCAGCTCACCGCGGGCCAGCATCGGCTTGAGGATGGAGGCGGCGTCGATCGCGCCCTCGGCGGCGCCCGCACCGACCAGCGTGTGCAGCTCGTCGATGAACAGGATGATGTCGCCGCGGGTGCGGATCTCCTTGAGGACCTTCTTCAGGCGCTCCTCGAAGTCACCGCGGTAGCGGGAGCCGGCAACCAGCGCGCCGAGGTCGAGGGTGTAGAGGTGCTTGTCCTTGAGGGTCTCGGGCACCTCGCCCTTGACGATGGCCTGCGCCAGGCCCTCGACGACGGCGGTCTTGCCGACGCCGGGCTCGCCGATGAGGACCGGGTTGTTCTTGGTGCGGCGGGACAGCACCTGCATGACCCGCTCGATTTCCTTCTCGCGCCCGATGACCGGGTCGAGCTTGGTCTCCCGGGCGGCCTGCGTGAGGTTGCGGCCGAACTGGTCCAGGACGAGGGAAGTCGAGGGCGTGCCCTCGGCGGGGCCGCCGGCGGTGGCGGCTTCCTTGCCCTGGTAGCCGGAGAGCAGCTGGATGACCTGCTGCCGCACCCGGTTGAGATCGGCGCCCAGCTTCACGAGGACCTGGGCGGCGACGCCCTCGCCCTCGCGGATCAGGCCGAGCAGGATGTGCTCGGTGCCGATGTAGTTGTGGCCGAGCTGAAGGGCCTCGCGGAGCGACAGCTCCAGGACCTTCTTGGCACGGGGGGTGAAGGGAATGTGGCCGGACGGAGCCTGCTGGCCCTGCCCGATGATCTCCTCCACCTGCTGGCGGACCGCCTCGAGCGAAATCCCGAGGCTCTCCAGGGCCTTAGCGGCGACACCCTCACCCTCGTGGATCAGGCCCAGGAGAATGTGCTCGGTGCCGATGTAGTTGTGGTTGAGCATCCGGGCTTCTTCCTGAGCCAGGACGACAACCCGCCGCGCGCGGTCGGTGAACCTCTCGAACATCGTAAATCGCTCCTCAGAGCGGTCGGGCAGTGAAGGGGGCGGTCCCCTCCCTGTCCTTCCGCATGCTAGTCCCGCAGGGCGGGACAGCTCATTCCAACTGCCGACACCCGTACGCAGCTCACCCCACTCTCGTAGGGACGTCACCTGCCCCGAACAGCCGACAACTGCTCCAACCCGATGGTGCGAGACGATGTTCCCGCAGGCCAGGCATATACGCTCACCACCACTACGCCCGTGGCGAACGCTGCCCGTTCCGGCGCGGCGTCCCGGAAGCCGGCCGTGCTGCCGATATCCGGGCGCCGAACGCCGTCACACCGTCTTTTCCCATGATGAATGTCTTACCCGTCGCCACTGACACTCCATGCGGCACGGGCCCCTTCCCTCCGCTACGGGCGAACACCTTCGGACCGATCCGGACCGCCGCCCGCCGCCGGACCGGACACGGAGGGTGCCTCCACGCCAACCCAACGTAACCTTCCAGGTTTCCGGAAGTTGCACCGGGCATGGTCCGCGCGCTCCCGCGTCCCCGTACGCCCCTCGTCGCCGTACGCCGCTGGTACGAGCGGGAACTCCGCTGGCCGACGACCGGCGGGGAGCCCGTGGAGCTGCTGACGGGGGTGCGGTTCGACGTCCTGGAGATGCCTGCGGACGCGGGCTGGGCGGTGCTGCGGCGACTGCCGCGCACCGGGCCGGTCGCGCTCCTGGGCGGTCATCTCTGTGCGCCGTCCGGCCCCGGGGCGGCGGGGTGCCGCGCCGGACGTGTTCCGTCCGGGTCCGACGGGATTTCCCGCGTCGATCGGCCGAAAATGCTCATGCTCATCGCGGCGGGCGGCGCCGAGGAACTGCCCGGAATCCTGGAATGGCTGGAGTGGGGCTCACTCGCGCCGGATCTCACGGCGCGGGGCGCCGGAGGGCGGATGACCGCTCCGTCATTCCCCACTTCCGGACCGTCATCATGCGCAATCGGCTCACGGGAGGCCGCAGTATGGATGCGGCCTCCCGAACCGGGATACGAGGCCGAGAATTCCCTGCCCGTCACGGGGATCGGGGCAGGTTTCGGGGAGCGCGGTTGCGTCCCCGACCTCGTACGGCTCGTGAGCGCGGCGGCGACGGAATGCCACCGGGCCCGGCTGCTGCGTGCTCGTAATGACCAAACGGATCGCGCCGAAGGCGATCAGCCGTTGGCCTTCTCGTATGCCTCGCGAATGTCGGCGGGGACACGGCCACGGTCATTGACGTTGTAGCCGTTCTCCTTGGCCCACGCGCGCACCTTCGCGGTGTCCTGGCTGCCGCCCGATGCCGCACGCGCCTTGCCACGGCCGGAAGCGGAACGGCCTCCGGTACGCCGCCCGGCCTTCACGAAGTCGGCAAGAGACTCACGCAGCTTGTCCGCGTTGGCGGTGGTGAGGTCGATCTCGTAGGACTTGCCGTCGAGAGAGAACGTCACGGTCTCGTCGGCCTCGCCGCCGTCGAGGTCGTCGACAAGAAGAACCTGAACCTTCTGTGCCACCGGGTTTCCCTTTCATCGAATGCGGATTACGACGGAAAGCAAACCGCTTTTCCCGGAAAAACACAAACCCCCGGGTAGGGTTCACATGCCCGCCCACCGGGGAACGCGTCGTGTCCTGGCCATGGGATAGGGGCGCGATTCGGACATAGAACGCCGGTCAGAGGTGCAGAAGCATGCGACTGTTGCCCAGGGTGTTGGGCTTCACTCGTTCGAGACCGAGGAACTCCGCTACACCCTCGTCATAGGAACGCAGCAGCTCGCTGTAGACATCACCGTCCACGGGAGTCTCGCCGATCTCGACGAAGCCGTGCTTGGTGAAGAAGTCGACTTCGAAGGTGAGACAGAAAATGCGCCGCACGCCGAGCCAGCTCGCGGTCCGCAGCAGCTTGTCCAGGACCTGATGGCCGACGCCGGAGCCCTTGAGCTGCGGGTCCACGGCGAGGGTGCGGACCTCGGCGAGGTCTTCCCACATCACATGGAGCGCACCGCAGCCGACGACCTCGGCATCCTCGTCGCGCTCGGCGACCCAGAACTCCTGGATGTCCTCGTAAAGCGTGACGGTGGCTTTGTCGAGCAGGATGCCATCACGGGAGTACGAGTCGATGAGGTGGCGTACGGCGGGCACATCGGCGGTCCTGGCGCGGCGGACGGTGAGCCCTTTTGAATGCGGAGGCATGCGGCGACGCTATCGCTCCGCGGCGCTCGCGTCCGCTCCGGGTTCCTCGCCTTCCGCCGGGGCGGTGCGGCGGGGCTCTTCCGTGACTTCTTCCGGTGCCGCATCGGGCGCCTGAGCGGTGTTCCGGCGGCCCTCTTCCCGCGGGGCGCCTTCCGCTTCTCCGGCGGGTCCGCCGCCGGATGACCGTTCGGGGGTGGCAGGGGCTTCCGTGGCATCGGTGAGTTCCGTGGGCGGGGCCGGTTCGTCGACCTGAACCATACGGACGGCATCGCGCAGAGCGTTGCGTTGCTCGGGCGACATCATGCCGAAGAACGCGACAAGAGCGGCTGCCGGGTTGTCGCTCGTGGACCATGCTTCGTTCATCAGTGCGGCCGAGTATGCGGCGCGGGTGGAGACCGCCTCATATCGATAGGCGCGGCCTTCCGCTTCGCGCCGGACCCAGCCCTTCTGGTGAAGGTTGTCCAATACCGTCATGACGGTCGTGTACGCGATCGACCGTTCCTTCTGCAGATCTTCCAGAACTTCCCGGACGGTGACCGGGCGGTTCCACTCCCAGACCCGCGTCATGACGGCGTCTTCCAGCTCACCCAATGGTCTCGGCACACTTGAAGAATAGTGGGAGATGTCGCGATTGCCGGTTCATCGGGTGCGTTTGCACGGGAAAAACGAGGTACGGCCCGGGAGGGAATCCCGGGCCGTACGAAGTGCGGGTGGCGATGTCGCCGGATTGCGCGGAAGATCAGGCGCCGCGCGTGGTGGGCTCCTGGCCGGAAGCGGCCGATTCGGCGAACGCGGCGTCCACCGCGGCGTCTTCCTTGGCCTTGTTCTGACCGCCCTGGCTCTTGACCATCACCACAATCAGCGCGGTGAACGCCACGGCCATTAGTGCGGGCGGGAAGAGCGCGGCGACGTAATCCATGGCGGGGGCCTCCTCGGGGCGTAAGGATTCCAGGGTACGCAGCGCTCAGGCCGTACGGGCCCCGGGGGGCGGCGCGGGGCGACGACGGCGCGGAAAGACCTCCCCCGGCGTGGGGACCGGGCGCTCGGGCTGCGGCTCCTTGGGAGCGGGCCGCGGGGCGGGCCGGGACGCGGGGTCGGGTGCGGGGCGGCGGGGCGCGGGGCGGGGCTCGTCGGCGCTGCGGGCACCCGGCAGGGTCCTCAGGCGGGCGTCCACCGGGTGGGCGGGGGCGGCCCGTCCGGTGGACGCCTCGCAGCGGCGCAGCAGTCCGGTGCGGCGGACGCCCTCGGCGGCCCCGGCGCCCCCCGGTACGAGGGTGTGCAGGGCCGCGAGGTCGTCGGGGCCGGGGGCGCAGCCGACGGCGAGCGCCTCGTCCAGGCGGGCGAGGTAGGCAGGGGCCGCACCGGGAAGGGCGGCGCGGTAGCGGGCGAGGTCGGCGAGGAGGAAGGCGCGCAGCCGGGCGCCTTCGCACTCCGCCTCGTCGACGGCCTCGGCCAGCCGGAGGTACTCCTGAGGCTCCACGGGGCGCTCGGGCCCGGCGGGGCCGGGCGGGGTGGCGGACGTCGACCGGCGGGCGTGGGCGAGGGCGCGGCGGAGCACGCGCAGTTCGTCGGCGCTGAACACCATGCCGCCGCGGGTTCCGTATGGCATAGGCATGCAGCGGACTTTACGTGTAACTAGGACAAAAGCCGCTTAACGGGATTTCGGTGGCGTGGGGTGTGGCCCCGGGGAGCACGGAAAAGGGCGCGGCCCCGGGGCGGGCGCCTCGGTGGCGCGCCCCGGGGCCGTGCGGGCCGTTCGGGCGGGCGGCGGGGTACGGGCGCGGGGGCCGTGTCCGTACCGGCCGGGTCAGGAGCGGGCGACGTTGCGTTCGTGGACGAGGCGGAGGCCGATGAGGGTGAGCCACGGTTCGTGTTCGTCGATCTCGGCGGCCTCGCCCAGGACCATGGGGGCGAGGCCACCGGTGGCGATGACGGTCACGTCGTCCGGGTCGTCGGCGAGTTCGCGGGCCATCCGGCGGACGACGCCGTCGACCTGGCCGGCGAAGCCGTAGAGGATGCCGGACTGCATCGCCTCGACGGTGTTCTTGCCGATGACGCTGCGCGGCCGGGCCAGTTCGATCTTGCGGAGCTGGGCGCCCCGGACGCCGAGGGCGTCCACGGAGATCTCGATGCCGGGCGCGATGACGCCGCCGACGTACTCGCCGCGGGCGCTGACCGCGTCGAAGGTGGTGGCGGTGCCGAAGTCGACGACGACGGCGGGGCCGCCGTACAGCTCGACGGCGGCCAGCGAGTTGATGATGCGGTCGGCGCCGACCTCCTTGGGGTTGTCCATGAGGATCGGCACGCCCGTCTTGACGCCGGGCTCCACCAGGACGGCCGGTACGTCGCCGTAGTAGCGGCGGGTGACCTCGCGCAGTTCGTGCAGGACGGAGGGGACGGTGGAGCAGATGGCGATGCCGTCGATGCCGTCGCCGAGGTCGTCGCCCAGGAGCGGGTGCATGCCCATCAGGCCGTGCAGCAGGACCGCGAGTTCGTCGGCGGTGCGGCGGGCGTCGGTGGAGATCCGCCAGTGCTCGACGATGTCCTCGCCGTCGAAGAGCCCGAGGACGGTGTGGGTGTTGCCCACGTCAATGGTCAGCAGCATGGCGGTCAGCGGTCCTCGTGCTCGTCGTCGGCCGGGGCGGTGGCGGGGGCCTCTTCGCGGAGGTCGAGGCCGATGTCGAGGACCGGCGCGGAGTGGGTGAGGGCGCCGACGGCGAGGAAGTCGACGCCGGTGCGGCCGTATCGGGCGGCGTTGTCGAGGGTGAGGCGCCCGGAGGACTCCAGGATCGCGCGGCCCGCCACCAGGGCGACGGCCTCTTCGGTCTGCTCCGGGGTGAAGTTGTCCAGGAGGATCAGGTCGGCGCCCTCGGCGAGGATCGGCGGGATCTGGTCGAGGCGGTCGACCTCGACCTCGATCGGCACGCCGGGGAACTCGTCGCGTACGGCGGTGAACGCCGCGGCGACGCCGCCCGCCGCGATGACGTGGTTGTCCTTGATCAGCGCGGCGTCCGACAGCGACATGCGGTGGTTGACGCCGCCGCCGCAGCGCACCGCGAACTTCTCCAGGGCGCGCAGGCCCGGGGTGGTCTTACGGGTGTCGCGGACCTTGGCGCCGGTGCCCTCCAGGGCGTCGGCCCAGGCGCGGGTGGCGGTGGCGATGCCGGAGAGGCGGCCCAGGAGGTTGAGGGCACTGCGCTCCGCGGTGAGGAGGTCGCGGGTGCGGGTGGTGACGCTGAGGAGCGTGGCGCCGGCCTCGACGCGGTCGCCGTCCTCGACGTGCCGCTCGACCTCGAACTCCTCGGTGCACACCAGGGAGAGCACCGCTTCGGCGACCCGCAGCCCGGCGACCGTCCCGGCCTGGCGGGCGGTGAAGTCGCCGGTGGACACGGACTCCTCGGGGACGGTCGCGACGGTGGTGACGTCCACGCCCTCGTCGAGGTCCTCCTCCAGGGCGAGGTGGGCGATGCCCTCCACCTGGACGGGGTCGAGCCCGGAGGCCACCAGGAGGGCGGCGAGATCCGGGTCGAGGCCGCAGGTCAGCGGGTCGAGGTCGTAGCCCTCGTCGGGCCCGCCGCAGCCGCAGGCGTCGCCGCAGCCGCCACCGGCGGGCGTCTCGGCCGACGGCCGGCCGATGCCGATCTGGAGGAGAGGGAGGTCGTCGGGGGTGCTGCTCACGGGTGGGCTCCGTATCGGGAAGAGGCGGGTGGTGCGGCGGTCGGTGGGGGCGCGTCAGGCGGTCGGCGCGCCGGGGGCGCGTACGGGATCCGGTGCGCCGGGGGCGAGCGCGCCGGGGTCCGGTGCCCCCGGGGCGGGTGCCGTCGGCGGGAAGGCTGCGGTCTCCGTGGTGTGGACGGCCAGGGTGCGGCCGGTGCCGAGGGCGATGCGGAAGTGGCGGCGCCAGGCGGCGTCGTCGCGTCCGGGGTGGTCCTCGCGCCAGTGGCAGCCGCGGGTCTCCTCCCGGCGCTGCGCCGCGGCGACGAGGACCCGGGCGACGCACAGCAGGTTGGTGGCCTCCCACGCCTCGACACCGGGCTCGGGCACCTTGACGTCGGGGGCGCCGTCGGGGGCGCCGTCGCCGGAGGCGGCCACGGCCGCCTCCTGGTGGAGCCGGTCGAGCGCGGCGGCGGCCCGCGCGAGGCTGTGGGCGCTGCGCAGCACCCCGGCGCCCTCCGTCATGACGCGCTGCACCCGCACCCGCGCCTCAGGGGCGAGCAGGGGGAGGGCGGTGCCCCGGGGGGACGCGTCGGGGGCGGGTGCCCCCTTGGGGGCGGCGGTGCCCCCCGGGACAGCCTGGTCCGGCTCACCCGGGGTGGTGCCCGCGTCCGGCTCGCCCGGGGCGAGATCCGCCGCGATGCGTTCCGCGAAGACCAGGCCCTCCAGCAGGGAGTTGGAGGCGAGGCGGTTCGCCCCGTGGACGCCGGTGCAGGCGACTTCACCGCAGGCGTAGAGCCCCGGGACGGTCGTGCGGCCCCAGAGGTCGGTGCGGACGCCCCCGGAGGCGTAGTGGGCGGCCGGGGCCACCGGGATGGGCTGGGTGACGGGGTCGATGCCGTGGCTGCGGCAGGCCGCGAGGATGGTGGGAAAGCGGGTCTCCCACATGGCGGCGCCGAAGTGCCGGGCGTCGAGGAACATGTGGTCGGTGCCGGCTTCGTGGGCGCGGCGCATGATCGCCTTGGCGACGATGTCGCGCGGGGCGAGTTCGGCGAGTTCGTGCTGACCCGCCATGAAGCGGTGGCCGTCCGCGTCGACCAGGTAGGCGCCCTCACCGCGGACCGCCTCGGAGATGAGCGGTTGCTGCCCTTCCGCTTCCGCGCCCAGGTAGAGGACGGTGGGGTGGAACTGCACGAACTCCAGGTCGGAGACCTCCGCCCCGGCCCGCAGGGCGAGGGCGACGCCGTCACCGGTGGAGACGGCCGGGTTGGTGGTGGCGGAGAAGACCTGCCCCATGCCGCCGGTGGCGAGGACCACGGCGGGGGCGTGCACGGCGCCCACGCCGTCGTGACGGCCCTCGCCCATCACATGCAGGGTGACGCCCGCGGTACGACCCTGATCGTCGGTCAGCAGGTCGAGGACGAGCGCGTTCTCGATGGTGCGCAGCCCGGCGGCGCGGACCGCGGCGACCAGCGCGCGGGAGATCTCCGCGCCGGTCGCGTCGCCACCGGCGTGCGCGATACGGCGGCGGTGGTGGCCGCCCTCCCGGGTGAGCGCGATGCCCTCGCCCCCCGGGGTGGTGTCGAACCGGGCGCCCGCCCCGATGAGGCGCCCCACGGCGGCCGGTCCTTCGGTGACGAGGGTGCGGACGGCTTCCTCATCACAGAGCCCGGCACCAGCGACGAGGGTGTCCGCCAGGTGCTGTTCGGGGGTGTCGCCCTCCCCCAGGGCGGCGGCGATGCCGCCCTGCGCCCACCGGGTGGAGCCGTCGTCCAGGCACGCCTTGGTGACGACGACGGTGCGGCGTCCCGCGGCGGCGCAGCGCAGCGCGGCGGTCAGGCCCGCGACGCCGGAGCCCACGACGACGACATCGGCGTCGATGGCCCAGCCCGGGGCGGGCGCGGTCAGCCGTATGCCGGTGGGGCCGGGGACGGTGCCAGTTCCGGTGGCGGTCATCAGGACGCTCCGAGGGGGCCTTGGGGTTCGTCGGACGGGGCCCCGCCGGGGGCCTGCGGTGAGGTTACGGCCGCCCCGCCCGGGGTGCGCTGGGCCCCCTCGGATGCGCCCGGGGCGGGCGCGTCCCCCTGGGCGGTACGGGGCCCGAAGTGGAGGCGGATGTTGTCGATGAGGCGGGTGGTGCCGACCCGGGCGGCGAGCGCCAGGACCGCTTCGCCTTCGTAGCCGTCGGGGACCTCGGTGAAGTCCGACGGGTCGACGAGCGCGAGGTAGTCCAGCTCCAGCGGCGGGTCGAGGCGGGCGGCGTCCACGAGCACGGCGTGGGCGGCGGCGCGCGCCACGGCGGGGGGGGGGGGGCGCCCCGCCGGCGGCGGGGGCGGCGGGGGGGGCCGCGGCGGCGCCGCGCGGCGGGCGGGGGGCGCGGGGGGCGGCCCCGTCCACGGGGGGGGCGGCGCCGCGGGCCGCGGGGGCCCCGGGCGGCCGGGCGGCGGCCTGGGCGACGGCATGGGCGTCCGCGGCGGCCCGTTCCTCGCCGAGGGCGGCCAGCGCCTCGGAGCGGCGCTGTGAGCGGGGCCCGTCGGCTCCCGCGCGGGCGCGCAGCGCCTCCTCGGCGGTGAGCCGGTCCCGGGCGGCGAACAGCGCCGTGGACAGCGCCAAGGCGGTGCGGCGCTCGTCGGCGGAGAGGTAGCGGTTGCGGCTGGAGCGGGCCAGCCCGTCGTCCTCCCGGACGGTGGGGACGCCCACGATCTCCACCGGGAAGTTCAGATCGGCGGCCATCCTGGTGATGACGGCGAGCTGCTGCGCGTCCTTCTCCCCGAACAGCGCCACGTCCGGGCCGGTCAGGTGCAGCAGCTTGGCGACGACGGTGAGGACGCCGTCGAAGTGCCCGGGGCGGCTGGCGCCCTCCAGGAGCGTGCCCATCGGCCCCGCGGCGATCCTGACCTGCGGTTCGCCGCCCGGGTAGACCTCGTCGGCGGAGGGTGCGAAGACGACGTCGGCGCCCGCTGCGGCGGCGACGCGGACATCGGTGTCCAGGGTGCGCGGGTAGCGGTCGAGGTCTTCGCCCGCGCCGAACTGCAGCGGATTGACGAAGACCGTCACGACCACTTGGCCACGCGGCCCCACCCGTTGCCGGGCGGCGCGCACCAAGGCGGCGTGCCCCTCGTGGAGCGCGCCCATGGTCATGACGACGGCGCGCGGACCGTCGCCGCGCGCCGTGGAACGGATTTCGGCGGCGGTGTGGAGGAGTTGGGGGGTGGGGGCCTGGTCAGGGGCGGGAGTCGGGTGCGGGCCCGGGGTGGCGGTGGTCATCGGGGGTCGTCTCCCTTGGGGTCCTCGTCTCCCTTGGGGGACTGGTCCGGGCTGTCATCCCTGGAGGCGCCGGGGTCCGGGCCGTCTTCGGGGCCGTCTTCCGGGGCGCTCGCCGGGGTGTCGGGCCCGGGGTGGGTGCCTTCGGGCCGGGCGTCTCCGGGAGCGGTGGTTCCGCCCGGGCGCCCCGGGGGCGCGGTGTCGGCGAGGACGCCGAGCAGGTCCTCGGCCAGTTCCGGCTTGAGCAGGCCGTGCGCGAGCGCCCGGTCGGCCGTCGTACGGGCCATCGCCAGGTAACCGGCGACGCTCTGCGGCGCGTGCCTGCGCAGTTCGGCGACGTGCGCGGCCACGGTGCCCGCGTCGCCGCGCGCCACCGGGCCGGTCAGGGCCGCGTCACCGGAGCGGAGGGCGTTGTCGAGGGCCGCGCCGAGCAGCGGGCCGAGCATCCGGTCCGGCGCCCCGACACCGGCGGTGCGGAGCAGCTCCATCGCCTGGGCGACCAGCGTGACCAGGTGGTTCGCGCCGATCGCCAGGGCCGCGTGGTAGAGCGGACGGGCCTCCTCCGCGATCCATTCGGGTTCCCCGCCCATCTCGATGACCAGGGCTTCGGCGGCCATCCGCAGCTCCTCGGGCGAGGTGATCCCGAAGGAGCAACCGGCCAGCCGCTGGACATCGACGGGCGTACCGGTGAACGTCATCGCCGGGTGGAGGGCGAGCGGCAGCGCACCCGCCCTGGTGGCCGGGTCCAGCACGGCCGTCCCGTACCGGCCCGATGTGTGCACCAGCAGCTGTCCCGGGCGTACCGCACCGGTCTCGGCGAGCCCCGCGACGAGACCGGCCAGCGCGTCGTCGGGGACGGTCAGCAGGACGAGGTCGGCGCGGGCCATCACCTCGGAGGGCGGCACCAGCGGCACCTCGGGCAGCAGGGCCGCCGCGCGCCGTACGGAGGCGTCGGACACCCCGGAGACGGCGACCGGGCGGTGCCCGGCGAGCTGGAGCGAAGCGGCGAGAGCGGGGCCGACGCGACCGGCGCCGACCACGCCGACGGTCAGTCGGGCCGGGCGGTCCTGGGCCTCGATGGGCAGGATTGCGTTCACGTGGCGATGGCCTTCCGTTCCAGTCCTCAGGGGGTACCGGACGATTCATCGCCATGCTACGCGAGTGTTTCCGGCCGCTCCGGGCCCGGCGACGGGCACCGTCCGACCGCTGTCCGCGTCCTCGTCGGTCCGCCGTCCACGTCACCGTCCGGCCCTGCCCCGCCTCCGTCCGACCGCCGTGCCACGGCCCGTCCCACACTTTCTTCCGAAAAAGCCTTGCCTCGCCATTTCCGCAGGTCAAGCACGCATTGTCGGTACGTCACAGAAAGTTGTCCACAGGCCGAGCGGCGGTGGCGCCGCGTACGCCATCATCGAGGCAACGACGCGGAGCACCGGCTCGGCGGAGACCGGCACGGACGGGGGAGACCATGCACGGAAACACCCGGCACGACCACCACCAGCCCACCCGACAGCCCGACCGACACACACCGCCACGACAAGATGCCGACCCTGGCGCGGAACCCAGCGCCGGCGACCGGCGCCGGCGGCTCGCGGCGGCGCGTGGCGCGAAGCGGACCCTGGCCGCCCGGCCGCAGACCCTCCGCGAACGGCTCGACGGCCTCCTCGCCGACGCCCCGGGCGCCTACGACCTCGACGCCTGGCCCGACATGTACGGCAACGACGACGGCATCGTCGGCGAGCTGGAGCGCCGCACCGCCGACGTGCTGGGCGCCGAGGCCGCCGCATTCTTCCCCACCGGGACGATGGCACAGCAGGTGGCCCTGCGCTGCTGGGCCGGGCGCACGGGCAACGCCACCGTCGCCGGTCACCCGCTCTCCCATATGGAGGTCCACGAACGCGACGCGTACGCCACGGTCAGTGGCCTGCGGATGATCCACCCGACCGGTGAGCCACGCACACCGACGGCCGACGAGGTCCATGCGCTGCAGGAGCCGTTCGGCACCCTGGCGCTGGAACTGCCACTGCGGGACGCCGGGTTCGTCCTACCGGGGTGGGACGAGCTGACGGCGACCGCCGAGGCGGCCCGGGAGCGGGACGCCGTGGTCCACTTCGACGGGGCGCGCCTCTGGGAGTGCACGCCCCACTTCGGGCGCGGGCTCCCGGAGATCACCGCCCTCGCCGACAGCGTGTACGTCTCGTTCTACAAGTCGCTCGGCGGCATCGGCGGCGCCGCCTTGGTGGGCAGCGAGGGCTTCATCGAGGAGACCCGCGCCTGGCGGCACCGCTACGGCGGGCAGATCTTCCAGCAGTGGCCGACGGCGCTGACCGCACTCGCCGGGCTGGACGCCGAACTGCCGCGCCTGCCCGCGTACGTCGCCCAGGCGAAGAGCGTCGCGCGGGCCCTGGCGGAAGGGTTGGCCGAATCGTCCGTGCCATGGTTCCGCGTCCATCCGCAGGAACCGCACACCCATCAGTTCCGGCTGTGGCTGCCGTATCCGGCGCAGGCGCTGAACGACGCCGGTCTGCGGCAGACGCGGGAGACGGGAACGAGCATGTTCCACACCTGGTTCGAGGACGCCACCCCGGGCCTCGCGACCACGGAGGTGACGGTGCAGGCACCCGCACTGGAGTGGACGGCGGCCGACATACGGGCGGCGCTTGCGGACTTCGTCGCGCGGGTCACCGCTGCCTGAGCGGCCGGGGGTGCAGAAGGGACGCCCCCAGGCTCCGGGCGGCGCGCAGGGCGCGGGCCGGGAAACGATCGGCAGGGGCGGTGACGACGGAGGTGAACCGTCTCCACAGGAGAACCTCGCGGACGGTGCGGACGGTGTCGGCGCCCGGCTGGACGGGCGGGGCCTCGCCCCGCTGGGCGGCACGGTAGGCGTCGAAAAGGTGCTGCTGGTTGGCGTTCACGGCCTCACTGTGGGGCGGCCCCAGGCGTCGGCGCGCGTCGATTGACGGAAGCGGTCAAACGACGTTCCCGCAGGTCCCGGGCGGGCGCATGATGAGGGCATGGCCAACGTCATCGACATCACCGGGCTCCCGCCCGAGCGCATCGTCTTCTCGCCGTCGCCGCTCGCGGAGCTGGGCGCCGCGCTGCACGCGCTGTCCGAACCGGGCCACCACCCGGGGCTGCACGGCTGGGTCACGGCGACCTCGTCCGGGCTGAAGACCGACCTCGCCGACCGGCTGTGCGAGGCGGACTTCCTGTGGCGGTCCGCCCGTTCGGACCTGCTGCTGCCGGCCCGAACGGGAGCGACGCTGGCCGACGACCTCGATGCGATGGACACGATCGACGACGAACGTTTCGTGGCCGCCGCCTTCGAGATCACCTGCTCCACCACGTACGCCCGCTGCACACCGTCGCCCCTCGTGGACGCGGAGGAACGCGCCCGCGTACGGGAGATGGCCGCGGCCCGCGGACCGCGGCAGGCGGCGTTCACCGACCGCATGCTCACCGACCCGGACGGGCTGCGGATATGGCTCAGGAGACTGTTCGAAGACTGTGAGGAGGCGTTCTTCGGAGACATCTGGCGACGCGTCGGCATCCCACTCGCCGCCGACGCACGGCACAAGACGGAGCTGCTACGGCGCAAGGGCCTCGCCGAGACCCTGCCCGCCACCTCGACCGCCCTCTCCCTGGAGAGCGTGCCGGGCGGCAGCGAACGCATCCTCGTCGACAAGCTCGCCGGGGGCCGCACCACGGCGTTCGAGGACGCCGACGACCCGGGGCTGACGCTCATCCCGACGTCGTTCGGCTGGCCCCACCTGCTGCTCAGCCATGCGCCGGGCTGGCGGCCGGTACTTCAGTACCCGGTGGCGAGCCCCGAGTTGCCCGCACCGGCCACGCTGGAACTCGTCCAACAACGGCTCGACGCGCTGGCGCACCCGATGCGGATGAAGCTGTGCCGGTCGCTGTCACGCGGGCCGCACACGACCGGGGAGCTGGCGAACACGTTCGCCATCACACCGCCCGAGGTGTCCCGGCACATCGCGGCGCTCAAAAAAGCCGGGCTCATCCAGACCCGACGCCGCGGCCGCTACGTGCTGCACCAACTGGACCTCCAGGTGGTCGCACGCCTCGGCAGCGACTTTTTGGAGGGGGTCCTGCGGTAGGGGGTGGAGGGGTGGGAGGAGGGGGGAGGGGGGAGGGGGGAGGGGGGAGGGGGGCCCCCCCCCCCCCCCCCCCCCCCC
>NZ_JBHYGX010000035.1:41649-61256 GCF_042739975.1 Streptomyces sp. NPDC059080 | reverse complement strand
GCGCGTCGGCAGCGCGGGCGCGGCACCCGACCGCTTGTCCGGGCCGCTCCGGTCCCGCCCGGCCGCGCCGGATCGCTTCTCCCCGCCGCCCCGCGGCCGCCCGGACCCGCCCGGCCGCGCCCCGCCACCGCTCCGGCCCGCGGGGCGGGCACCGGACGGCTCCGGGCTCGTGCCGCCGGCCGTCTCCGTGCCGCCGGCCGCTTCCGCGTTGCCGGTCGCCGCCGCGCCGCCGGTGGTGGGGCTTTCGCCGCTCGCCGCCGCACCACCGGCCGTCTCCGTCCCGCCGGCCGCCCCCGCGCCCTCCGGGAGCACAACCAGCCCGCCCGCGGCCAGCCGCCGTACCTCCAGCAGCGTCCAGAACACCGAGTGCCCCAGCGCGTGGGCGAGGCCGGCGGGGGTGCGTCGCCCGTCCGCCGCCGCCAGTAGCAGCCGGGCCCGCCAGCCGGGGCCGTCCTCGCGGCGGGTGTCCGGGGCCAGGACGACCGGCGCGCCGTCCGCCGCCTCCCATGTCCGCCAGGCGTCCAGCTGCGCCCGGCGGACGGCGACCGCCCGCAGCAGCGCGGCGACGCCCACCTGTCGTACGGCCTCGGGGCAGTGCTCCGCGCCGGGCGTGAACGACGTGCCCTCCTCGGGGAGCGGCAGCACCAGGAACGCCGCGTCCAGCAGCAGCGTCAGATGGCGGATCTGCCGGAGCACCAGGCTCTCCGGCGCGACGTCCCCGGCGCCCGCCCCGGACGCGGGACCGCCTCCGGAGGTACGTGCCCGCCCGCCGGCTCCGGACGCCGCCCGGCCCTGCCGCGTACGGCGTGATCGCCCGCCCTCGCGGGGCGGGGCGGGCGCGGCGGATCCGGGCAGGTCGTCGCACTCCACCCAGGAGACCGCGCCGTCTCGGAGACGGATGCGGCCACCGGGGAAGTGGAGTGCGCCGGTGGCCCGTTCGGCGGCGAGTCGCGCGAGCGGGCCGTCCGGTCCGGTCGGGGGAGTGGAGGCGGACTGGCCCATGGCGTTCCCCTAGCGTGTCCGGTCGAGCGGTACCGGGGCCGAGCACGGCCCCGCGCACCGACGGTGCCGGGGCCGCTGGCGTGTCGCGGCGGCGCGGGAGAGCCCGCGCGGTCAGCCCGGCACGAGCCCGGCCGCCAGATCATGCAGCCGCCTGCGTGCCACGGCCAGATTGGCCCGCTCCCGGTCCAGGTACAGGTACAGGTACGTCTGACTGTCGAAGGCGGTGTGGACGAAGCGGATGAGGTGGTAGCCCCCGGCGGCGGTGAGGATCAGGTCTTCCAGGCCCGGTCGCGCCCCGTCGGCGCCGGAGTCGAAGGTGGCGCTGCGCTGGACCGCCTGGACGACCTCGGCGGTGTCCGCGGCCGCGGCGTCGTGGTCGTTCCCCGGCGCCCGGCCCGCCGTACCGAGGGACAGCCCGCTGGTCCAGTCGATCAGCCCGGCGCCGAGAACGCCGGGGATACCCATCGCCTCGGACAACACCTGATCGATACCCGGCACGCGGAACTCCTTCTCGGTCACGGGACGGAGGCGAAACGCCGACAGCTCTCCCTGCGCGGCTGGCACAGAGGAGAGCCCGCTTGAAGGCTACTCACCGTGCGCGTTCTGGCACAGAGGCGGAACGTACATGACGGACGATTGACGCGTTCTGGCCCGTCGTTCGGCGCCCCGGGTACCCACCGTGACGCCCCGCACCGTGCCATCCGGCCCCTGAACGCACGTTTCTCCTCGGCCGGTTGGCGGACCGCTGTCCCGAAAACGCCCCGGAACGCCGCGAAACACGGTGGCCACGGCGGATTCCGGCCGTGCTGGGGCCGTCCCGGCCACCACTGTCCGTGGCGGCAGGGAAAGGAGGCCGAAGGGGCGGCGGATGGGGCGCAAGGGGCCGGGGGTGCACATCCTCCACCACCCCCACGATTCCTACAGATTGGTAAAGAAATGATGTTCGAATCTTCTCCTGGGGGGTGCGGGGCGGCAGGATCCTCCTCGTCATGCCGTGATCAGCCGCCCCGCGCGGCGCACCCTGCAGGGGGAACCACCACGTGAGAAGAACAGCAGCACTCGGCGCCGCCGGCACCCTGGTGACCGGCGCGCTCCTCGCCGGAGCGATCTCCGCCACGCCCGCCACCGCCGGTGAGCGCCACCCCGCCTCCTCCGCCGAGGACCGCGGCGTGCGGACCGCCGCCGCCCGCGCCGCCGCCCAGGGCATCAACTGGCAGGACTGCCCCGCCGACTGGGGCCTGAAGGCCCCGATCCAGTGCGGTGACGTCACCGTCCCCGTGGACTACGCCCGCCCCGGCGGCCGCACCATCAAGATCGCCGTCGACCGGGTCCGCAACACCGGTGGCAAGGACGCGCGTCAGGGCGCCCTCGTCTACAACCCCGGCGGTCCCGGCGGCTCCGGTATGCGCTTCCCCTCCCGCGTCACCGACGGCAAGCCGCTGTGGAAGAAGACCGCCGCCGCCTACGACTTCGTCGGCTTCGACCCGCGCGGCGTCGGCCACTCCGCCGCCATCTCCTGCGTCGACCCGCAGGAGTTCGTCAGCGCCCCCAAGGCCGACCCGGTCCCCGGCAACGAGGCCGACAAGCGCGCCCAGCGCAAGCTCGCCAAGGCGTACGCGGACGGCTGTGCGGCCCGCAGCGGCGACCTCCTGCCGTATCTGACGACGCCCAACACCGCCCGCGACCTGGACGTCATCCGCGCCGCGCTCGGCGAGAAGAAGCTCAACTACCTCGGCGTCTCCTACGGCACCTACCTCGGCGCCGTCTACGGCACGCTCTTCCCGGGCCACGTCCGCCGCATGGTCGTCGACAGCGTCGTCAACCCCTCGCGCGACAAGGTCTGGTACCAGGCCAACCTTGACCAGGACGTCGCCTTCGAGACCCGCTGGGGCGACTGGAAGAAGTGGGTCGCCAAGAACGACGCGACGTACCACATCGGCGACACCCCCGAGAAGGTCCAGGCGCAGTGGGAGAAGCTGCGCGCGAGCGCCAAGAAGAGCCCCATCGGCGGCCTCGTCGGGCCCGCCGAGCTGATCGGGTTCTTCCAGCAGGCGCCCTACTACGACTCGATGTGGGCGCCCGTCGCCGAGGTGTGGAGCGCGTACCGCACCGGTGACGAGAAGCAGCTGATCGAGAACGCCGGACCGGACCTGAAGGACACCGCCGGCAACATCGCCGCCGAGAACGGCAACGCGGTCTACACCGCCGTCGAGTGCACCGACACCAAGTGGCCCACCGACTGGCGCACCTGGGACCGCGACAACACCCGCGTCCACGCCCAGGCGCCCTTCATGACCTGGGCGAACGCCTGGATGAACCTGCCCTGCGCGACCTGGTCCGCCAAGCAGCAGCGCCCCGTCGAGGTCAAGAGCGGCAAGGGCCTGCCCCCGGTGCTGCTCGTCCAGAGCACCCGCGACGCCGCCACCCCGTACGAGGGCGCGGTCGAGCTGCACAAGCGGTTCGCCGGTTCGCGGCTGATCACCGAGCGGGACGCCGGTTCGCACGGCGTCACCGGCCTCGTCAACCCCTGCATCAACGACCGGGTCGACGCCTACCTGCTGGAGGGCAGGACCGACGCCCGGGATGTGACGTGCGCACCGCACGCCACCCCCGAGCCTGCCAAGGCGAGCGCCAAGACCGCCGCCAAGGGCGCGAGCGACCTGCCCGTCGCTCCCTGACCGGCGTCCTCGTACGGCGCGGGCGTCCCGGACCTCTCCGGGGCGCCCGCGCCCGCGTGTTGAGGCTCCGCCACGTACGCCGGTACATCCGGGGAACCGGTTTCAGAGAGCGGTTGCACTAGCATCGGACGCCGGACCGCGCACCCGCGTGGCGCCCGGCCGACGTCCGGGTCAGAAGGAGGCATCAGGTGGCGACACTCGCGGACGTGGCGCGCGCGGCCGGGGTCTCCAAGGCCACCGCCTCGCGCGCGCTGACCCGCCCGGAGATGGTGACGGAGGCGACCCGCGAGAAGGTACGGGCCGCCGCCGGCCGCCTCGGCTTCCACCCCAACCGCAGCGCCCGCGCGCTGACCACCGGCCGCACGGGCCTGATCGGCCTGATCGTCCCGACGCTGGCCAACCCCTTTTTCTCCCCGCTGGTGCTGGGCGCGCAACGCGCCGCCGAGGAGGCCGACGCCCACCTCCTCATCAGCGTCTCCGAGGCCGACGCCGACCGGGAGGCGGCGCTCGCCGCGCGCCTCGGCGAACAGGCCGACGGCGTCGTCATGGTGGCGCCCGTCGGCACGGACGCCGCGCTGCGCGAGCACGCACGGCAGCGCCCGCTGATCCTCGTCGACCGCCGCGTAGGCCGCCTGCCCGCCGTCGTCCTGGACGCCGAGGAGGGCGCCACCCGCCTCGCCGGCCACCTGCTGGAGCTGGGCCACCGCAACCTCGCGTACGTCTCCGGGCCGCCCGGCTCCTGGTCGGACACCCGGCGCAGGGCGGCCCTGGCCGAACGGACCGCGGCCGCCGGTGCCCGCCTGCACGTCCTGGGCCCGCTGCCGCCCACCTTCGACGCGGGCATCGCCGCAGCGTCCCGACTGCCCGCCGACGCCACGGCGGTGCTCGTCTACAACAGCTACCTCACCCTCGGCCTGCTGCACGGCCTGCGCGCCGCGGGCCGCCGCGTCCCCGACGACCTGAGCGTCGCCGCGGGCGACGACCTCACCGCCTTCGCGGTCACCGACCCACCGGTCACCGCCCTGTCCTTCCCGGTCGAGGAGGCCGGTGCCACGGCCGTCCGCCGCCTCCTCGACCTGTGCGGCGGGACGGGGACCCGTACCACCACGCGGCTGGCACCCCGGCTGGAGGTCCGCGCGTCCACGGGGGCTCCGGGGCGGGGTGAGCGCGGACGGGACGAGGCGGTACGGTGCTGAGCCGGGACGGGGCGGGGCGCCACCGGCCCGCCCCTCGGGTCCGTTCGGCCGGACGACCCCGGGGGCAGCGCAACGCCCGCCCCGCGCACCCATGCCGGATCATGGCCGACGACCCCCGGCGCCCGCAGCCGCCCGCCACCCCCCTCTCGTCGCTCCACCCGCGACGTCACGCCCCGGCCGCACGCCGGGGTGATCTCCTGAAGACCTCCACCCCGACCGGGGCTGCGCACCGACGGCAGCCCGAGGAAGGACATCCCACCATGCCCATCAAGTCGCTGCAGATTCCCACCCCGGACGGCCGGGCCGACGGCTTCGCCGCCTTTCCCGACGGCGGCGGGCGGCACCCGGGGGTGCTGCTGTACCCGGACGCCTTCGGTGTACGGCCCGTCCTGCGGGAGATGGCCCAGGAACTGGCCGGACACGGCTACTACGTGCTCGTCCCCAACCTCTACTACCGCACCGGTCCGGCGCCGGTCGTCGACCTGCCCGAGCACATCGGGGAGGAGTCCCGGCCCGCGCTCTTCGGTCAGCTGATGCCGCTGATCGAGGAGCACACCACCGACCGCGTCCTGCGCGACGCCGACGCCTACCTCCGGTTCCTCACCGCGCAGCCCGAGGTCACCGCCGGGCCCGTCGCCACGATCGGCTACTGCCTGGGCGCCGTCCTGGCGATGCGCACCGCCACGGCCCACCCCGGCCAGGTGGCCGCCGTCGCCGGATTCCACCCCGCCGCCCTGGTCACCGACGCCCCCGACAGCCCGCACCGCCTGGTCCCCGAGCTGACCGCCCAGGTCCACATCGGTCTCGCCGAGGGCGACATGACGCCCGAGGCCATCGACGAGTTCAACCGGGCCCTGGACACCGCGGGCGTCGCTTACACCACCGAGGTCTACCCGGGCGCCATCCACGGCTTCACCATGTCCGACACCGCCGCCTTCGATCCCTCCGCACTCCAGCGCCACTGGGACCGCCTGCTCCCCCTCCTCGACCGCGCCCTGACCAAGAGCTGAGGCCCGGACGGCCCGGCTCCCGGAGCTGAAGTGCGCAGCTCCGGGAGCCGTCGGCCCGCACGCCGGCCGCGCCTTCGGAAAGCGCCGAGGGGCCCGCGCGGATGCCTCCCGCGCGGGCCCCTCGGCGGACGCCGGGCCTACCCCGGATGCGTCCAGTAGCTGTCTGCTCCCGGCCGGCGGCGCCGGGCCATCGGATCGTGGACGAGCCGCAGGAGCAGCCCGGCGGGCGTCACCAGCAGGGCGTACGCGAGGAGGAGAAGCGGTTTGCGCATGGTGCTCGGTTCCTTTCGGGGCGCGGGGCCCGGTCAGTCCAGCGGGATCGTCTCGCGCCAGTCGCCCTCTTCCTCCCAGCGCGGCTGTTCGCTCTTCTCCAGCAGGTGGTTGCCCAGGACCAGCAGGTCGATGCCGGTGCGCATGAAGCAGGTGTACGCCTCCTCGGGGGTGTTGACGATCGGCTCGCCGCGGACGTTGAACGAGGTGTTGATCAGGACCGGGCAGCCGGTGGTCTCCTTGAAGGCGGTCAGCAGCCGGTGGTAGGGCGCGTTGGCCTCCTCGGTCACCGTCTGGACGCGGGCGGAGCAGTCGACATGGGTCACGGCCGGGATCGTGGAGCGCAGGGTCTTCAGCCGGTCCAGACCGGTGGCGTCGTCCGCGTCCGCCGCCGTGAGGCGCTGGGAGTCGGCGATCTGCCCGACCACCAGCATGTACGGGCTCTCCTGGCGCAGCGCGAAGTAGTCCTTGGCGTCCTCGGCGAGGACCGAGGGGGCGAACGGCCGGAAGGACTCCCGGAACTTGATCTTGAGGTTCATCGCGGACTGCATCCCGGGGTCGCGCGGATCCCCGAGGAGGGAGCGCGCACCGAGGGCCCGCGGCCCGAACTCCGTCCGGCCCTGGAACCAGCCGACGACCGCGCCCTCGGCGAGCCGCTTTGCCACCGCCTGGGCGACGTCGTCCGGGGCCGGCGCCGTGTGCGGCAGGGACCGGGAGCGCAGGAACGCGGCGATCTCCTCGTCGCCGTAGCCCGGGCCGAGCAGGGAACCGGCCATCGCGTCCCGGCCGCTCCCCAGGTGCGGACGGCCGGCGCCGCGTGCGGCGGCGACGGACAGGGCGGCCCCCAGGGCGCCCCCGGCGTCCCCCGCGGCGGGCTGCACCCACACCTCGTCGAAGATCCGTTCCTCGATGATCCGGCCGTTGGCGACGCAGTTGAGGGCGACCCCGCCGGCCAGGCAGAGGCGGCGTTCGCCGGTCCGCTCCCGGGCGGACCGGGCCAGTTTGATCATCACCTCCTCGGTGACCTCCTGCACGGACGCGGCCAGATCGCACTCCCGCTCGGTCAGCGGGCTCTCCGGCCGCCGCCGGGGCCCGTCGAAGAGCTTCTCGAAGGCCCGCCCGGTCATGACCTGGCCGCGCAGATACGCGAAGTACGCCATGTCCAGGCGGAACGAGCCGTCGGGTTTGATGTCGATCAGCCGCTCGCGGATGAGCCCGGCGTAGCGGGGCGTGCCGTAGGGGGCGAGGCCCATGAGCTTGTACTCGCCGGAGTCGACCTTGAAGCCGCAGAAGTAGGTGAACGCCGAGTACAGCAGCCCCAGCGAGTGCGGGAAGCGCAGCTCGGCCAGGGGCGTCACCGCGGTGCCCCGGCCGCGCCAGAGCGTGGTCGTCGCCCACTCCCCGACGCCGTCGACGCAGAGCACCGCCGCCGACTCGTACGGGCTCGGCAGGAATGCCGAGGCCGCATGGGACTCGTGGTGACGGCGGGTCACGATCTCCGGTACCGGGCCGTCCCCGAGGCCGGCGAGGCCGTGCCGCACGGTGCGGTGGATGTCGCGTTTCCACGACAGCCAGGGCGGCAGGGTCTCCCGGAACGACGCGAAGCCGTGTGGCGCGGTGGCCAGATACGTGCCCACGACCCGCCGGAACTTCAGCTTCGCGTCCTCGTAGTAGGCCACCGCCGCGATGTCGCCCAGATCCGCACCCGCCTCGCGCAGGCAGTACTCCACCGCCCGCACGGGGAAGGCGGAGTCGTGACGGCGGCGGCTGAACCGCTCCTCCTGCGCCGCCGCCACGATGTGCCCGCCGTGTACCAGCGCGGCGGCGCTGTCGTGGTAGAAGGCGGAGATTCCCAGTACCAGGTCGTTGCTCATGAGCGTGTTCCTTCGCGCGTCGTCACGCCGTGGGGGACCCGTGCCGGCGGCGACCGCGTGGCATCCGCCGTACACGTCGCGCCCGCAGGCCGGCGGGGGGCTGGAGGGAGAGGTAACCGGTCCGGATCCGTTCCCAGGCCCGGCCCCTGGCGTCCTCCCGGCCGTCCGCCGGCAGGGTGGCCAGATAGGTGTCGATGGCGTCCGCCGCCCAGGCGGAGTGCCCGGTGGCGACGTTGTCGATGGTGTTGTGGATGTCGACGAAGCGGGTGCTGAACCCGTACTCGCGGAGCGCGAGCCGTCCCCTGCGGTACGAGCCGCCCACACCGGACAGCTCCATCGCGAGGTTCAGTCCCAGTACCTCCGGCAGGAACGTCCGGGGGAAGCGCCCGATGCTCAGCCAGTACACCGGCAGTTCGAACGACTCGTCCCGGAAGCCCGGCCACCGCGCGAACTCCGGTGATCCGGTGGGCGGCAGGCGCACGTCCATCTCCGCCAGGACCTCGCGGTAGATCAGCGGATGGTTCAGCTTCACCTCGCCGTTGCCCAGTTCATCCCAGTAGGTGGCGAAGAGGAAGTGCCCGACGTCCGACGTGGCCTCGGCGTAGTCGGTGAAGCCCCGGATCCAGCTGCCGTCGATCAGGGTCAGCGGCGCCAGCTGCACGGTCGAGTCGATGAGTTCCCCGCGCGAGGGGAGCGGGACGCGCGCGGTCTCCTCGAACTCCGCGCCGTGCCGGTCGTGCTGGTCGAGGAGCCAGGGCCGCAGGCCCCCGGGGGCCCAGCGGTCGGGCAGCGGGAGCCCGCCGCGCCGGGCACCCAGACGCGTGGCGGCCAGCCAGCGCCGGGTGTGGTCCAGCGCGAAGCGGCGCAGCGCCGGGGTGTCCGCGCGCTTCTGCAGCAGGTGGTACGCCTCCCGTAGGTCGGCCGGGACCCGGCCCTCGTCCCCGGGTCCGGCGGAGAGGGCCGGGAGGGCCGCCGCCGGGGCGGGCACGGCCGACGGGTCCGGGGAACCCGTGTCGGAGGAGTCCGCGTCGGGGGAGGCGCCGAGGGAGGCGATCCAGCGGCGGATGACGGCGACGTCGTCCGGTGAGAAGACCCGGAACATCGGGCCGCGCTCCCCGATCAGGGCGTTCACCAGGGGGCTGCGGTCCGGGGCACCCGGCCGGACCAGCCGGCTCGTGGACAGTGCGGCCAACAGCGGTCCGGGGTCGGTGACGCACTCGGCCAGCCACTGCGCCAACGGGCGCCCCTGGAGCGGGAAGTCGTGGTGGTAGACCGCGCCCTCCCGGGCCCGCTGCCGCAGCAGCTCCCGCATGTCGTGCGCCGGGTCGAGGGAGGCGCGCAAAGCGTCGTGGAGGGCGTCGCTCCACTGCCGCAGCGCCCACAGGGCCCAGGCGTGCCCCCGTCCGACCGCGGCGCCGTCCGCCGCCCGCGCCGGCGCACCGTCCGCGCGACTGTCCCCCGGGCGGCCGACCACCGTCGCGTCCCGCGTGGTCCCGAGGTCGACGGCGTCCCAGTCCGCCGCGTCGGGCAGCGCGTCCCGGACGAAGCCCAGGGCCGGGAGCAGCCCCACGGCACGCAGACACCGGTCGGCGCCGATGATCTCGTACCGGAACGTCTCGGGGAACCGGCTCATCGCCAGCAGCACCGCCGGAAGCCGGAAGCATCCGTCGGCGATGCGCCGGTCGAACGGCAGCCGGGACGCCGGGACGGCCTGCTCCGACAGGTGCAGCGTGCGCAGCAGTTCGAGCCAGGCGCTGCCGCGGGAGGCCCGGGGATGCCCGACGCCCACGTCCTGCGCGTACCGGGTGAGCAGGTGCAGGGTCTCGGGATCGTCGGCGTTGCCCGGATCGCTCAGCCACTGCAGCCACGCCCCGGACAGCAGGGCCAGCGGGGCACAGCCCAGAACCGCCTTGTGTACCAGGACCTCCCGCGCCGCCCCGTCCGCCCGGGCGTACAGCGCGCGGAACCGCGCGTCCTCCCGGGTCGCCCAGGCGGCCGGATCGTCCGGTTCCGTCCCGGCCGGATCGCCGGAGGGACCGCCGGCCGGTCCCGGAGCGGCTTGCTCCGGGACCGGTTCCGTCCGTGCGTGTGCCAGTTCGGCGCGGAGCTGCGCCGGGCCGAGGCGGCCGTGGGGGAAGAGTCCCTCGGGATCGGCCGCGGACATGTACAGCAACCGGTTCGTCCCCTCGGGGCCCTCGTACGGGCCGAGGCGGCTTCGCACCTGCTGTCTCCTTCACTTGCCGTGCGTCGGACACTTGCCGTGCGTCGGACACTTGCCGTGCGTCGGACGACGAGCGCCGCGCGGTGTCGGGAGCGGTCGGAACAGGAGTCGGAACAGGGGTCAGAACATGGGGTAGATGGACGCGTCCTGCTTGGTGCGGCGGCGCTTGCGCCGGAGTACGTGGTCGCGCAGCCACCTGAGAATCGCCATGGAATGTCCTCATCTGTGGTCAGGGGAATCTGTTGTCCGCGGAAGAACGCAGGTCAGCGCAGGTCAGCGCAGGCCGAGGCAGTCGGTCAGCAGCCGGGCGACCGTGTCGTAGCCGTGGTCGGTGCAGTGCGCCCGGTCGACGTAGAGCCAGTCCTCGGGGGTGGTGGCCTCGGCGAGGACGGGGTTGAGGTCGAGGAACGGCACGCCCTGCTTCTCGCAGGCCATTCGCAGCGCCTCGGCGTACGCCCGGCCGGTCTCCGGGGTGACGATGTCGCCGAAGAGGTCCTCGAAGATGCCGAGCCGGGACATCTTGTCCAGCTCCTTGAACAGGACGGCCTCCTGCGGCGCCGGCTCCTGACGCACCCAGGTCGCCAGGGGCTGGAGCACGTACGACAGGCGCGCCCCGGTGACGGAGGCCAGCTTGCGCCACGTCTCCAGGTGACGCACGGTCAGCTCCACGGACCGGGCGATGAGTTCCGGGGTGGTGGGCACGGGCACGTCGTCGGGCGGAGCGGGGGAGCGGCGCTGCGTGCGGCGGCCGAACCCCGGCTTCGCCTTGCGGTGACGCGTCTGCAACGCGTCCATCTGCGCGTGGTAGTCGCCGCAGAAGAAGAACGCGCCGTGCTCGCCCTGCTGATGCTCCGGCAGCCGCGCGAGCGCCAGATTGTTGAACCCGGAGAGGATCACGATCTCCTCGACCGGTGGCAGCAGATGCTGGTGGAGCACGAAGAGCAGCAGCTCCTGCGCGGAACTGTAGCTGCGCCCGCCGAAGTTGAGCCAGGGCGTCGAGGGGGCGTAGCGGCTCCACAGCCGGGAGGAGAGGGTCGCGGCGTCCGTGGTGGCGCCGATGCCGAACGCGGTGGAACTGCCCACGAGCAGCTTCACCGGGCCCGGCGGCCGCTCCCCGGCGACCGAGGCGGGCCCGCACGCGCCGTGGCCGACGCGGAAGCCCAGCCGGTCGGTGTTGAGCGCCTCGGAGCGGTATCCGGCGCGGTGGTAGTACATGAGATAGGGCAGATACCGCGTCTCGCCGCGGTCGTCGAAGTCGTCGTACTGCTCCATCTGCGGGGTGAGTTCGTAGCGTCGCAGTTTCAAGCGGGTATCCCTCCCTGGTGCGGGGCCGCCGCGGTCGCGGGCTGCGCCGCCCGCAGCGGCGCGAGGGCGTCGTGGAGCGCCTGACGGGCCGCCAGCGCCTCCTGCTTCTTCGCGACGGCCTCCGGCAGGACGCCGATCTCCGCGGCGATCTCCGTGGTGAGCCGCTGGTTCTGGTGGAAGGAGACGGTGAAGCCGAACCGCTGCGCCGGGACCTTCCGGTGGGCCGTCAGCCGGAACTCGACCGTGGCCGGCAGCGGGAACACGTAGTGGTGGTAGGTGGCCCGCACGCCCGTGACCTCGCTGATCACACAGGTGGCGCGTTCCTCGTCGGAGAGCAGGAACTGCTCGGTGACGGTCACCCACGTCTGCCGGGCGGCCTCCAGCAGGGTGATCGCCGAGACGTGCTGGCTGCTCAGCCGGTCCTGGAGGAGATCCACCCGCTCGTCGAGGAGGAGCGGCGCCGTGAACCGGTCCGCGGCCGCCCGCTCCACCCGTCCGATGAGCGCGGTCGGTGGATGCCCCGGCCGGACGACGCGGTGCTCGGCGGGGACGGGGACGCCACCGTGGCACACGGCCGTACCGTCGCCGGACGCGGTGAACTTCTCGATCTCGGCCAGTTGTTGCGGTAGCAGGCCCTGCCCCACGGCCAGGCGGAGCGGGCCGTGCGCCTCGCCGGAGCGGAGCCGCTCCAGGAGCTGCGAGGCGGTCACCGTGCCGCGGTTGGCGGCGAACTGCGGGAACCGGTCGCCCACGACGACCAGGACTTCTTCCGGCATCGCCGGTCACCTCCTTCGGTTCAGGCGACCGCGGACGCCTGGAGCGTCTGCCGGTAGGCGTCGATGAGTTCGTCCACGGTGCGGATGTCGGAGACGACGTACCGCTCCTCGAAGGGGTCGGCGCCGAGGGCGGCCTCCAGCTGGATGATCAGCCGGGCCAGCAGCAGGGAGGTGAAGCCGATGTCGGTGATCCGTTCGGCGCCGGTGAAGGACACCGGGTCGGACTCCGCGTCCTTGAGGATCTCGTTGAGCGTGTCGTGCACCACCGCGGTGATGCCGTCACGGGAGTTCAGCACGTGATGCCTCCGTCGACTATGAGGGTCTGTCCGGTGATGAAGGACGCCTGGGGGGAGAGGAGATAGCTCACGGCGTCGGCGATCTCCTCGATGTCCGCCAGCCGTCCCAGGGGGGTGCGGCGCCGGATGCGGTCGCGGTGCTCGTCGGTGACGTCCCGGGTCAGCTCGCTGTCGAAGAATCCGGGCACGACCGAGTTGACCCGGATGCCCAGCGGGCCCAGCTCCCGTGCCAGGCTGCGGACCATCCCGTCGAGACCGCTCTTGGCCGCGGTGTAGACGGCCACCCCGCGGTAGCCGCGTACCGCGTTG
This sequence comes from Streptomyces sp. NPDC059080, assembly GCF_042739975.1. NCBI lineage: Bacteria > Bacillati > Actinomycetota > Actinomycetes > Kitasatosporales > Streptomycetaceae > Streptomyces > Streptomyces sp. NPDC059080. The sequence continues at coordinate 48,319 of NZ_JBHYGX010000035.1, read as the reverse complement.
ACCGAGGAGACGTTCAGGATCTGTCCGCCCTTCCCGCGGGCCATGACCTTGGCGCACGCCTGCGTCAGGACGAGGGGGCCGGTCAGGTTGACGGCGACCGACTCCTCGACGCGGCGGCCCGGGGTGGTGAGGAAGAGTTCCTGGCGGCCGAGCGAGGCGGCGTTGTTGAGCAGCGCGTCGATCCGCCCGAACCGTTCGGCGGTCTCCGCCACGAAGGCACGGAGCCGCGTGGGGGCGGCGAGGTCGGCGGCGTGCCACCGGAAGGCATCCGGCCACCGCTCCCGCGCTTCGTCGACGAACGCGTTGGCGCTGCGGCTGAAGGCCGCGACCCGCCAGCCGTCCCGCAGCAGCCGTTCGGCCATGAGCCGCCCCAGACCGCGGCTGCCCCCGCTGATCACGGCCACCGGTCCCTCGCCGGAGCCGTCGGGCCGCGGTGCCCGCCCGGTCACGACAGGCCCGCCCTGCTCTTCTTGTACCGGTCGGAGTGCTGCTGCGCGGTCGACACCGTCAGGAGGGCGGGCACCTTGTACGCCTCCAGCCGCGTCCGGCAGTGCCGGCGGGCCCGGCTGACGAGATCGCGGGTGTCCTCCTCCCCGGCGGGGAGCAGCGTCGCCCGGACCACCATGCCGGTCACCGGGCTCGGATGACCGCTGACCGTGGCCTCGGCGACGCCGGGCACCTCCAGCAATACGCTCTCCACCTCGCTGGGATAAACCTTCTCGCCGCCCACGTTGATGATTTCCGAACGGCGGCCGAGAACTCTTATCCATTCACCGTCGCACACCACCACGTCCTCGGTGTTGAAGAATCCTTCGGCATCGAAGGGGGCCGGGGCGTTGAGATATCCGAGCATCGCCATGTCCGAACGTATCCACAGCACATTGTCGGCGATTTTATAGGCGAATCCGGCGCCGCCCAACTTCATCCACAACTCGCCGTTTCCGCGGGATTTCGTGGGCAGGATGCCCAGTTCGGAAAGGCCGTAGGTCTGCTTCAGGCGGGCTTGCGGAAAACCGCGGCAGAGCCATTCCAGGGTCCGCTGCGGCATCGGTTCGGTGCCGTAGGTGATCAGTTCGAGGGAGGAGGCGTCATGACGTTCGGCGGCGCCGGAGACCAGCACCATGTTCAGGAACGTCGGCGTGGTGGGCAGGACCTGGACGCGGTGTGCGGCGACCGCGGCCAGCACCGCGTCCGGGGTGCGGTCCGTGACGGTGACCACGGTGCCGCCGGTGCTGAGCGTGTGCAGGACGGTGTTGACGCCGCCGATGTGGTCCATGCTGAGGAAGGACAGGATGCGGCGCCCGGGCCCGCCCGCGGCGTACCGGGCCAGCATCTTCTCCAGGTCGAGCAGCGACGCCTTGCTGCGCCCGGTCGTCCCGGAGCTGAACAGCACGAGCCCGGGGTGACCGTCGCGGCGCAGGCGTGCGTAGAGGGGGTGCCCGGCGGTGCGGCCGGTGCGTTCGGTGTGTCTGCTGCCGTCCGGGAGGACCGTGACGGTCACCTCCGCCGCGGCCACGTCGAGGTATTCGGCGCGCTTGGCGGCGGGCGGGCTGTTCAGCGGCACGGTGATCGCGCCGCGTTCGGCCAGGGCGAGCAGCCCCGCGACGGTCTGCGGTGAGCACGGCCCCTCCAGGGTCACGACCTGACCCCGGGAAATGTCACAGGAGTCGAGATGGGATCGCCATTCGGCGACATGTCCGGAAAGTTCTCGGTAACTGAAGGTGCGGTGGTCGAAAACCATGGCAGCGGAGTCGCCGAAGCGCTCCAGTGAGGCTGACAGGGAAAAGGGCATACCGCTCTCCGGGATCAGGAAAGAGGGGCAGTTCCTGAGGCGGCCTCGAAGGAACTGATGGGTACGTGCGGAGCGTTCTGCGGCTACGGGGAAACGCTCTCACCGTATTATCGATTCATCGTAAGAGCAGCACGTCGTGATCTTTCCCCGGGCCTTGGTTGCGGGAAACCAGGCGAAGTCGATCACGAATGCCCCCACTCCTTTTCGGACACGGCCGGCTACCTCCGGCGTGGCGCGGCTCCCGCCCGGCCCTCCGGTGTGCGCGAGGCCGACGGAGGCGGGGCGGGGCCCGTACCACGGCTCAGGCCGACGCCCGGGCGCCGAAGAGGGAGACGCCCCGCCGCTGACGGTCCGCAGCGGGCCGCGCAGGCGGCGAGCGAGGGCGCGGCACACTTCTAAGTGTCCGGAAATCGCGTCATCCGAAGGCGTAGAGAGACACGCGGGGCGGTCCGGCAGGCGGCGGGGGAGGCAGGGATCTGACGGAGAGCGACGGGGGGCGCCCTCGGGGGCGCGTGGGTCGTGGGTGCCGAGGCGCCAGGGTTCGGGCATCGGCCGCCTCCCGGTTCCCTGGCCTTCCGGGTGGTGTCGCCCAGGTGTGGGCGGCTGGGGCGCGCCCGTGAAGTCCCGCCGTCGCCCGGAGGGCAGGGCTCGCGGGGTGCCCCGGCCGCGCCTCCGCAGTCATCGTCCTGACGGGTCCCCGCGGCCGCGCCGATCATCGATGCGGACGGTCAGCTCCGGCCAGTGCGCGGACCACCGGGTCGCCTCGTCCCCGGTCGGCGACCACCGCGGCACCAGGGCTCCGTCCGGCAGGAAATGGACCCGGGTCCCGGTGGCCCCGTCGGCCGTGACGGGCTCCAGGCCGGTCACCGGTACGCCGTGCTCGTAGCGCCTGCGCCAGGCACCGTTGGCACGGCGGTTGGTGTGTGTCAGCCACCGGCTCAGCGCCGCGACGACGGACATCCCGCGGCGCGACTGCCCGTCCGGAAGCCGTTCCGCCGCCGGGGCGTCGAAGAAGCGCAGGTCCTTGGTGGCCATGACCGGCTTCTGCACCGCCCGGCCGTGCTCGTCGAACCGGGTGTCCGTACCCCGGCCGTCATCCTCCACCGATACGGAACCGTCGGGGTGCAGGGCGACCACACACCGACCGCCGCCCCGGCCCGCCGCCTCGTCGGCGGCGTAGGCGAGTACCTCCAGGACGAGGTGGACCGGCCCGCCCGGCGCGAACTCGGCGGGCGCCCGGCGGATGAACCCGAGATGGTCCCCGTCCACGGTGGCGGCCCAGTCGTGGGTGGTGTTGATCCAGGAGTCCCTTGGCCCGTCCATCGGTTAAGTATGCGGGGGAGCCGGGGACGTGGCCGGGCGGTTCGTTCGTCTTCCGGTCCACCCGGACCTTCCCTCACCCCTGCCCCCATGGCATCCTGTCTGCAACCGGTCTCTGCAACCGGTTGCAGAGACAGTCGGCGGCGGTCGGGGAGAGACTTCCCGGAGCTGCCCCGTCCTCCCCCGAGGTGTTCATGCCCCCTACCGACGCACGCGGCGCCGTCCCGAAGGCCCCGGCCCCGCCGGGCTCCCAGGCGCCCGCCTCCCGCCTGGAGCGGCTTTTCCGGGTGCGGGAGCGTGGCAGTACGCCGCGGACCGAGGCGCTGGCGGGGCTGTCGATGTTCGTGGCGGCCGCCTACGCGGTGGTCGTCGTGCCCAGTCAGCTCGCCAAGGCCGGGATCCCGCACGGCGCCGCCACCACCGCTGTCCTCCTCGCGATCGTGCTGGCGACGCTGGCCATGGGCCTCGTCGCCAACCTCCCCTTCGTCGTCGCCCCGGGGCTCGGCGGCGTCGCCCTGCTCGCCGTCACCATCGTCGGCCAGGACAAGGTCCCCTGGGACGCCGCGCTCGGCATGGTCCTCTGGTCCGGTGTCGCCTTTCTGCTGCTGACCGCGCTCGGCATCCGCGACCTCATCACCCGCATGATGCCGCTGAACCTCAAGTACGCCATCAGCGGCGGCCTCGGCCTCTACATCGCCCTGATCGGCTTCCGCGACAGCGGCCTCGTCAAGGCCCGCCCGGACAGCGCCGCGCTCACCGTCGGCGACCTCGCCGCCCCGGCCGGACTGCTGGCCCTCGCCGGGCTCGTCCTGCTCACCGCGCTCGCCACCCGTAAGGTTCCCGGCGCGTTCCTGATCACCATGGCCGCGGTCACCCTCGCCGGAATCCCGCTCGGCGTGACCCACCTGCCCGACCATCTGCTGGCCCTGCCGGAGAGCCCCGGCCCGGTCGTCTTCCACGTCGACGTCCTCGGCGCCCTCAAGCCCGAGTACTTCCCGTACATCTTCGCCTTCTTCGTCTCCGAGTTCTTCTCCATGACCGGCACGCTGCTCGCCGTCGCGGGCCGCGCCGGGCTCACCGACGCGGACGGCAACCTCCCCGGCGTACGGAAGCCGTTCTACGTCGACTCCGGCGCCGTCATCGGCGGCGCGGCCCTCGGCGCGCCCAGCATGACCGCCTACCTGGAGTCCTCGGCGGGCGCCGACAGCGGTGCCCGCACCGGACTCGCCTCGGTCTGGGCGGCGCTCGGCTTCGCCGCACTGCTCCTGGTCACGCCGTTCGCCACGCTCATCCCGTCGGCGGCGACCGCGCCGGTGCTGATGTACGTCGGACTGACGATGCTCGGCGCCCTGCGGAAGGTCGACTTCACCGATCCGACCGACGCCGTCCCGGCCGCCCTCACCGTCGCCACGACGCTCTTCTTCGGCAACTTCGGCACCGGCATCGCCGTCGGTCTGACCGCCCATGTCCTGGTCAAGGCCGTCGCCGGACGCTTCCGCGAGATCCCGTGGGGCCTGTGGATCGTTCTGATCCCGCTGGGCTACTACTTCTCCACGCTCGCCACCTGACCCCCGCGGCCCCGCATCCGCCCGCACGAGGAGATACGCCCATGACCTCCCCCCGCCCGCACGACCTGAGGATCAGCGGCGGCCAGGTGGTGTCCAGCTTCACCGGCGAACGGTTCGCCGCCGACGTCCTGGTACGTTCCGACCTGATCAGCGGCGTCCTGCCGCCCGGCACCCCCGCCGACGCCCGCGAGCACCTGGACGCCACCGGTTTGCTGATCGCGCCCGGCTTCGTCGACGCGCACATGCACATCGAGAGCTCGTTCCTCACTCCGCAGACCTTCGCCGCCCTCACCCTGGCCCGCGGCACCACCACCGTCCTCGCCGATCCGCACGAGATCGTCAACGTCGCCGGTGCCGCCGCCATGCGCTGGATGATCGACGCGGGCGCCACCACCGCCCAGACCCAGCTGTGGGGCGTGCCCTCCTGCGTCCCCGCCCTGGAGGGCCTGGAGCACGCCGGGGCGCGCCTGACCGCCGACGACATCGACGAGATGCTCGGCTGGCCCGGCGTCATCGCCCTCGGCGAGGTCATGGACTACCGCGCCGTCGTCGGCGGCGACCCCCGCATGCGCGACGTGGTCGGCGTCGCCCGCCGCCGCGGCATGATCCTCGACGGCCACTGCCCCAACCTCAGCGGCGCCGACCTCAGCGCCTACCTCGCCACCGGCGTCGACTCCGACCACACCAAGAACCGCACCGAGGTCGTCCTGGAGAAGGCCCGCCTGGGCATGCTGATGATGCTCCAGGAGAAGTGTCTGCTCCCCGAGGTCGCCCAGGCGCTCCTCGCGCTCCCGCAGCTCCCGCCGTTCTGCCTGGTCACCGATGACCTCGCGGCCGACCACATCCTGGCCCACGGCCACCTCGACCACATCGCCCGCGTCGCCGTCCGCGCCGGGCTCCCCGCCGAGGCGGTGCTGCGCGCCCTGACCTGGAACCCGGCCCAGCGGCTGCGCCTGTACGACAGGGGAGTGGTCGCCCCCGGCAAACGCGCCGACCTCGTCCTCCTCCGCGGCGAGCTCGCCGCCTTCGACCCGGCCGTGGTCCTGGCCGGGGGCCGCGTCGTGGCCCGCGACGCCGTCGCCGTGGCGGAGACGGCCGGCCCTGGCACCCCTGTCGCCGAGACCGGCGCCCTCACCGACACCGGCGCCCTCACCGACACCGGCGCCCTCACCGACACCGTCCACGTCGAACCGCAGGACGCCGACGGCTTCCGCTGGCACACCGGCCTCCCCGACGGCACCCACCGCTTCCGCGCCCTGCGCCTCAACCCCCGCGACACCTACACCGAGGAGGACGCCCTCGACCTGCCGGTCCGCGACGGCGAGGTCGACTGGGAGGGCCGCGCCACCATCGTCCGGGTCCGCAACCGCTACGGGCGCGCCGGAACCGTCTTCGCTCCGCTGCTGGGCCGCACCCTCACCGACGGCGCGCTGGCCACCACGTACGCCCACGACAGCCACAACCTCGTCACCCTCGGCACCTCGCGTGCCGCGATGGCCGCGGCCGCGCGGGAGGTCGTCGCGTCCGGCGGCGGGGTGGCCGTCGCGCACGGCGACCGCGTCGTGGCGAGCCTGCCGCTGCCGGTCGGCGGCGTGATGTCGCCCGCGCCCGCCGACGAGACGGTCCGCCGCTCGCAGGCGGTCCGCGACGCCCTCGACGCCTGGGGCTGGGACCACCTCAACCCGTTCATGAGCGTCTCCACCCTCACCCTCGCCGTCTCCCCGAGCCTGAAGATCACCGACCGGTCGCTGGTGGACGTGGTCCGCCGCGCGCCCGTCGGCCCCCTCGCCGACGACGCCTGACGGGCCACCGCACCCCGGGCGCCGTCCGGGCGACCGCACGGCGAGCCCGCTTGCCGACCGGCCCCGGGCGGGGTGCGCTGAGGCGGATACGGGCGCCGCCCCCCCCCCCCCCCCCCCCCGCGCGGGCCGCCCCCCCCCCCCCCCCCCCCCCCCCCGCCCCTGGGCCCCACTCCGCCTGAGCCCGCGCC
>NZ_JBHYGX010000035.1:40750-41639 GCF_042739975.1 Streptomyces sp. NPDC059080 | reverse complement strand
CGGGGGCGGGGCGGGGGCCCCCCGCCGCGGCGCCCCGGGGCCCCCCGGCCCGGGGGGGGGGGGGGGGGGGGGGCTCGGGGGCGGCCGCCCGGCACCCCCCGGCGGGCCGGGGCGCCCCCGCTGCCGCCCACCCCCACGAGCGCTCAGGAGACACCCATGCCTGTCAGCCGACGCCGCCGAGCGGCCCGCGCCGCAGCGGTCACCGCCGCCGCCTTCGTCACCGCGGTGGCCGTCGCCCCCGCCACCCCCGCCGACGCCGCCGCACCCCAGGAGGACCGGGGCGTCTTCCTCACCGTCTCGGACACCGCGCACACCTGGATCCGCGGCGTCCTGCTGCGCTGTCCCGACGGCCGCGACCACCATCCGCAGCACGACGCCGCCTGTTCCGCACTGACCTGGGCCCGCGGCGATCTCGACGCGCTGCGCGGCGAACCGCACGGCTGCACCAAGCAGTACGACCCGGTGACGGTCACCGCCGAGGGCGTCTGGCGGGGCCGGCGCATCGACTGGGAGCGGACCTTCGCCAACGCCTGCACCATGGACGCCGCCACGGGCCCGCTGTTCCGCTTCTGATCCGTCCGCCAGTCCGCCAGTCCGCCAGTCCGCCAGTCCGCCGGTCCGCCGGGGCACCCGTTTCCGATCCGTCGGAGCCCGGCGCCTCACCGGTGGGTCGTCACCACCATCGCTGCCGTCACCAGCGCCACCACCACCCAGGTGAGCCAGACCCACGGGTTGCCGCCCAGCGCCACGCTGTACGCGGTCGCCACCACCAGCCCGGCCACCGCGAACCCGGTCATCGTCCTCGTGGATCCGCTCATCGGCGTACCTCCTTGACGAAGGCCGCGGCACAAAGGCGGCGGGCCGCGGCCTGGGGACCATCGTCCCCGGC
>NZ_JBHYGX010000035.1:22653-40740 GCF_042739975.1 Streptomyces sp. NPDC059080 | reverse complement strand
GGGGGGCCGGTGTGTGGGTCACACACGCCCCGGCCCGCGGCCCGCGCCGCCATCCGTCCGCCCGCGTCAGCGACCGCGCGCGTTCAGCGACGCCAGATACGCGTTGTAATCCGCCAGGTCCTGATCGCCGTTGCGGTCCGCCGCCCGGTCCGCGCGCTGCGACTGCCGCGCCTCGGACCGGTACCACTGGTAAACCAGCGCGATCAGCACCACCACCGACGGGATCTCGCTGAACGCCCACGCGATGCCACCGGCCGCCATCTGGTCCGACAGCGGGTCGATGCCGAGCGAGGCCGGCGGGTGCAGATACGTGGCCACCATCGGCTCGGTGCCCATCATCAGCGCGATGCCGAAGAACGCGTGGAACGGCATGCCCGCGAACAGCTCCAGCATCCGCATCACATAGCCGGGCCGGTGCGGCCCCGGGTCCACGCCCATGATCGGCCAGAAGAACGCCAGGCCCACCGCGAGGAAGTGCACCATCATCGCGATGTGCCCCACCCGCGACCCCATCAGGAAGTCGAAGATCGGCGAGAAGTACAGCGCGTAGAGGCTCGCGATGAACAGCGGGATGGTGAACGCCGGATGCGAGATGATCCGCATATACCGGCTGTGCAACAGCGCCACCAGCAGCTCCCGCGGCCCCTTGCGGCCCCGCCCGGCGGCCGGGAGCGCGCGCAGCGCCAGCGTCACCGGCGCCCCGAGCAGCAGCAGGATCGGCGACAGCATGGAGATCACCATGTGCTGCACCATGTGCACGCTGAACATGACCATGCCGTAGTCGTTGAGCTGGGTGCACATCACCAGCGCGACGGTCAGGACGCCGATGACCCAGGCGACCGTCCGCCCCACCGGCCACGCGTCCCCGCGCCGCCGCAGCCGCGCCACCGCCCAGCCGTACAGCACCAGTGCCAGCAGGGAACCCACGAGAAAGAACGGATCACCGCCGAACTCCATCCCCCGTCCCAGCGTGAACGGCGGCAGATCCATCGTCATGCCGTGCCCGCTGTGATCCATCCGCCCGCTCCTGGTTCGTGCCGATACTCCGGCGACCAGACTAGAACCGCCCCCGGCGTCCGCCTCGGCCGGGGGCGGTTCACACGGCGCGCCTCACACCGGGGCGCGGCCGCCGGTCACAGCACGCACTCGGCCTCGGTGTACCGGTCGCCGGGCACCGTCTTCAGGGTCTCGACGGCCTCCGCCAGCGGCACCAGCGTGATGTCCGTCCCGCGCAGCGCCGTCATCATCCCGAACTCGCCGCGGTGCGCCGCCTCCACCGCATGCCACCCGAAGCGGGTCGCCAGCACCCGGTCGTACGCGGTCGGTGTCCCGCCGCGCTGGACATGCCCGAGGATCACCGGGCGGGCCTCCTTGCCGAGCCGGTGCTCCAGCTCCCGCGCCAGCTGCCGCGCCACCCCGGCGAACCGCTCGTGCCCGTACATGTCGGTGTCGCCGACCTCGAACCGCATCGACCCCTCACGCGGCTTCGCGCCCTCGGCCGCCACCACGATCGCGAACTTCTTGCCCGCCGCGAACCGCTCGCCGACCCGCTCCGCCAGCTCCTCGATGTCGAACGGCCGCTCCGGCACCACGATCGCGTGCGCGCCCGCGGCCATCCCCGAATGCAGCGCGATCCAGCCGGTGTGCCGCCCCATCACCTCGACGATCAGCACCCGCTGATGGGACTCGGCGGTCGTCTTGAGCCGGTCCAGCGCCTCCGTCGCCACGCCCACCGCGGTGTCGAAACCGAACGTCACATCGGTGACCGCGATGTCGTTGTCGATGGTCTTGGGTACGCCGACGATCGGCAGCCCGGCGTCCGACAGCAGCCGCGCCGCCTTCAGCGTGCCCTCGCCGCCGATCGGGATGATCGCGTCCAGACCCAGCTCCGCGACGTGCCCGCGGGCCCGCTCGACACCGTCGCGCAGATGCGCCGGCTGCACCCGGGACGAGCCGAGGATGGTGCCGCCCAGCGCCAGGATGCCGCCGACGGCATCGAGGTCGAGCCTGCGGTAATCACACTCCAGCAGGCCCTTCCAGCCGTCGTGGAAGCCGATGACCTCGTCGCCGTGGTCGGCCGTGGCGCGGTGGACGACGGAGCGGATGACGGCGTTCAGACCGGGGCAGTCGCCGCCGGAGGTGAGTACACCAATACGCATGCCAGAAACCCTCTGCAACTCAACCGGGGGCCCGGACCCCGTCGTCCGGTGGGACGGCGCTCACCCTACAAGCGTGGGGCCGCCGCGCACACGTACGCCCGCAGTGCGGGACTGCGGGCGTACGGGATCGGGCGTGGCCGCGCAGGGCGGGCCCGCGCGGTGGCCGTCAGGCGGTCTCGGTCGCGGCGGCGATCCGCTCCTGACGCAGCGCCTCGTACCACCGGTCGTCGGCCGGGGGCAGGGCGTTGACGTCCAGGGCCAGCTTCAGCAGCAGGTCCGCGATGTGCGGGTTACGCGCCATCACCGGACCGTGCATGTAGGTGCCGAAGACGGTGCCCTGCCAGGCGCCCTCGAAGCCGTCGCCGACGCCGTTGCCGTTGCCGAACCGGACCTTCGCGAACGGACGGGCCGTCGGCCCCAGGTGCGTGACGCCCTGGTGGTTCTCGAAACCGGTCAGCGGCGGCAGGTTGAGCCGCGGGTCGATGTCGGCGAGGACGTCACCGACGCACCGCTCCGCCTCGCCGCGGGTGCTCACCACGTCGAGGAGGCCCAGGCCCTGCTGCTGCGTGCCCTGGTCGTTGATGAACTCGTGACCGAGGATCTGGTAGCCGGCGCAGACCGAGAAGAGGATCGCGCCGTTGGAGGAGGCGCGGCTCAGACCGCCGTCGCGCAGCAGCCGCTCGGCCGCCAGCCGCTGCGGCCGGTCCTCACCGCCACCGATCAGGTAGATGTCACCGGAGGTGGGGACCGGTTGGTCGGACCGTACGTCGAGGCGCTGCACGTCCAGTCCGCGCTGCCGGGCCCGGCGCTCCACGACCAGCGCGTTGCCCTGGTCGCCGTAGGTGCTCAGCAGGTCCGGGTAGATCCACACCAGCCGCAGGCTGTTGTCGCTCATTCTCGCTCGTCCTTGTCTTTCCGACGCCGTCAATTGCCCACGCGCCGACGCAGGTCCTGGAAGGCCGTGTAGTTGGCGATGACCTCGATACGGCCGGGCGGCGCCATCTGCACCGCCTGGTCGAGGCTGTCGCAGACCTCGAAGTCGAGCCCCGCGACCTCCAGGCGGACCGCGAGGTCCAGCTTCCGGTCACCCAGCACGAACAGCGGGTGCCCGGCGAGGCGGGTGTAGTCGACGTCCCACAGCCAGGAGGTGTCGGTGCCGTCCGCGCCACGGGCGTTGACCGACATGATCACCGGGGTCGGCGGCGGGTCGATCAGCGAGAACGTCTCCAGCCACCCGGCCGGGTTCTTCGCCAGCAGCAGCCGCAGCTCCCGCTCCATGAACGACACCACGTCGTACCGGCCGGCGACCGCCTGCACGCTGTACATCCGCTCCAGCGCCACCTGCGGGGGCACGCCGAAGGCGGCGGCCACCGCGGCGGACGTCGTCGCGTTCGCCTTGTTGGCACGGCCGGGCAGCTGCAGCTTGATCGGCCAGGCGCTGCCGTGCGGGTCGAGGACGTAATCGCCCGACAGGGCCCAGCTCGGCGTCGGACGGCGGAAGCCGCACTCGCCGCAGAACCAGTTGTCATCGGGGCGCTGCATCACACCGCCGCAGGACGGGCACGACCAGGCGTCGTCCTTCCACTCCTGGCCGGCCGCAACCCACACCACGTTCGCCGACGAGGAGGCCGCCCACACGATGAGCGGGTCGTCGGCGTTGGCGATGATCAGCGCCTTGGAGCCGGACAGGCCCTCGCGCCAGTGCTCGGCCAGCATGCGGGTCTCCGCCGCGCGGTCGAGCTGGTCACGCGAGAGGTTCAGCAGCGCTATGGCCTTGGGCGTGACGTCCCGCGCCACCCCGGCGAGGTACTTCTCGTCGACCTCGATCACGCCGAACTTGGCGTCCGAGCCGCCCGCCAGCGCGGAGGTGATGCCCGCCGGCATGTTGGCGCCCAGCGCGTTGGAGACCACCGGGCCACCGGCTCGCAGCGCCTCGGCGATCAGCCGGGTCGTGGTCGTCTTGCCGTTGGTCGCGGAGACCAGCACGACATCCAGATGACGCGCCAGCCGGGCCAGCAGGTCGGGGTCGAGCTTGAGTGCCACCCGGCCGCCGATCACCGATCCGCTGCCGCGGCCCGCCGCGCGCGATACCGCCGCCGCGGCTCTGCCCGCCGTCACGGCCAGCTTGGCCCGCGGCGACAGCGGGTCCGTGTTGCCTGCCATCGTCCTTGATCCTCCTTGCATCCGGCGCCCGCCTGCCCTCCGGGCTGCCGGTGGAACGCCTCCTCCGCGGCCGAGGGACCGTCCGGAGGCTTCGGTCGGGGATCAGCCTATCGAGATCCGTGCCCGTGCCCGAACCCCGCCACCCCTTGCGATGTCATCCGGCGCCCCGGGGGGACCGTACGCTGGTCTCCATGCCGTCCCGCACCATTCCCGGCCGTACCGGGCACCCGCGCCCCCTCCGTCTGCTGGGCGATCCGGTCCTCGCGGCTCCCTGCCGGGAGGTGACGTCGTTCGACGGGGAGCTGTCCCGGCTGATCGAGGACATGTTCGCGACGATGTACGCGGCCCGGGGCGTGGGCCTGGCCGCCAACCAGATCGGCGTCCCGCTGCGGGTCTTCGTCTACGACTGCCCCGACGACGAGGACCGCCGCCACCTCGGCCACCTCGTCAACCCGCACCTGGCCGGGACGGACGGGCCGGTCATCCGCGGCCCCGAGGGCTGTCTCTCACTGCCCGGCATCGAGGCCGGTACCCCGCGCCACGACGAGGCCGTGGTGGAGGGCGTCGACCGGACCGGCGCACCGGTCCGGGTGACCGGCACCGGTTTCTTCGCCCGCTGCCTCCAGCACGAGTGCGACCACCTGGAGGGCGGTCTGTACGTGGACCGGCTCACCGGGCTGCGCCGCCGTCGCGCGCTGCGCGCCGCGGCGCGCGCCCCGTGGGCGAAGGAGGCGGCGGGCGCCTGCTGACGCCCGGGGATCAGAACCCCGGGCCGTCCGGCCGGTCCTCGATCGCGGCGAGCTGGCCCCACAGCAGATCCGTGAGGTGGGTCACCAACTGCTGCCGGGAGCAGGGGCGTTCGCGCAGCCACCAGTCCCCGGCGGCGTGCATCATGCCGACGATGCCGTGGCCCCAGACGCGGGCCTTCTCCTCGCCCGCCGGGCCGAGGTCGAGGCGTTCGCTGATCACCTCCGCCAGCTCCTCGCCGAGGCGGCGCAGCAGCGGGGCGGCGTGCCGTCCGACGTCGAATCCGGACTCGGCGGGAGCCGCCTCGTCGGCCGGGTGCATCAGGAAGCGGTAGACCTGCGGCCGGGTCTCGATGGCGAAGAGGTAGGTGTCGAGGGTGGCCTCGACCCGGTCGCGGCGCGGCACCGGGGAGGCCAGCGCCGCCCGCAGTCCGGCCAGTAGCCCGTCGGTGTGGCGCACCGCGAGGGCGCGGTAGAGGCCGCCCTTGTCACCGAAGTGGCGGTAGAGGATCGGTTTGGTGATCCCGGCCTCGGCGGCGATGGCGTTCATCGACGCCTCCGGGCCGTCGCGCAGGACGATCCGCTCGGCCGCCTCCAGCAGCTCCCGCCGCCGGTCCGCGGTCGCCTGTCGTCGGCCGTCGCGCCCGGTGCTCTCCATGGTCCTGCTCCCCACCCTTGCGAATCCGTGGTGCTCGCGCAACGTAACACCCGTGCTGCGTGGAGCTCTGGTCAGCGGGGGAGTTGACACGATTACTGGCGGGTAACAGACTCCTGTTACCGTAAGTAACGCCTGGATGTGGCGCGTACCGCTGGAGGGGACATGGCCGAGTTCATCATGGAGCTGAACGACGAGCAGAAGGAGGTCCGGGACTGGATCCACGGCTTCGCCGCGGAGGTCATGCGTCCCGCGGCCGCCGAGTGGGACGAGCGCGAGGAGACGCCCTGGCCGGTCATCCAGGAGGCCGCCAAGATCGGCATCTACTCGCTCGACTTCTACGCCCAGCAGTACTTCGACCCCACCGGCCTCGGCATCCCCATGGCGATGGAGGAGCTGTTCTGGGGCGACGCGGGCATCGCCCTGTCGATCGTCGGCACCGGCCTCGCCGCCGTCGGCGTCCTCGCCAACGGCACCGAGGAGCAGATCGGCACCTGGATACCGCAGATGTACGGCACCCCCGACGACGTCAAGGTCGCCGCCTTCTGCTCCTCCGAGCCCGACGCCGGGTCCGACGTCGCCGCCCTGCGCACCCGCGCCGTCTACGACGGGGCCAAGGACGAGTGGGTCCTCAACGGCACCAAGACCTGGGCGACCAACGGCGGCATCGCCAACGTCCACGTCGTCGTCGCCTCCGTCGCCCCGGCGCTCGGCTCCAAGGGGCACGCCTCCTTCATCGTGCCGCCGGACACCCCCGGCCTGTCCCAGGGGCAGAAGTTCCAGAAGCACGGCATCCGGGCCTCGCACACCGCCGAGGTCGTCCTGGAGGACGTCCGTATCCCCGGCAGCTGCCTGCTGGGCGGCAAGGAGAAGCTGGACGAGCGGCTGGCGCGTGCCCGTGAGCGCGCGAAGAGCGGTGGCGAGAGGGTCAAGAATGCCGCGATGGCCACCTTCGAGGCGTCCCGCCCGGCCGTCGGCGCGATGGCCGTCGGCACCGCCCGCGCCGCGTACGAGGAGGCTCTGGAGTACGCGAAGACCCGCGAGCAGTTCGGCCGCCCGATCATCGACAACCAGGGCGTCGCCTTCCAGCTCGCCGACATGCGTACGTCGATCGACGCGGCCCGGCTGCTGGTGTGGCGGGCCTCCTGGATGGCGGTCAACGGCAAGCCGTTCACGGCGGCCGAGGGGTCGCAGTCGAAGCTGTTCGCCAGCGAGACCGCCAAGAAGGTCACCGCCCAGGCCGTTCAGATCCTCGGCGGCAACGGCTTCACCCGGGAGTACCCGGTCGAGCGGATGCACCGCGACGCCGCGATCTACACGATCTTCGAGGGCACCAGCGAGATCCAGCGCCTGGTGATCGCCCGGACCCTCTCCGGGATGCCGATCCGCTGAACCCCTACGGGGCGCGCCGCCGCGGCCGCGCGCCCCGTACGGGCTCCGGCCGCCGGTACCCCGATGCCCGCGCCTCAGCCGCCCCGGCCGGTACCCCCCGTCCGGCCGGGCCTTCCCCGTACGGCCGGGCCTTCCCCGTACGGGCCGCCCGGTGCGCGGGACGGGGCGCCGCGGACCGGGCCGACATGCGAGGCCGCGGACCCCGTCGCAGTCTGGAGGCATGACCGCGCACCCGCCCGTCATCGTGCATCCGCCGTCGCCCTCCGGTGGGCGCCGTGTCACCGTGCACGGCCAGATCGTGGGTCTGGCCCACGGCCGCGGCGACGTCGCCGAGTTCCTGCGCCGCGCCGGACTCTGCGAACCGGCCGAGGACATCACGCTCGACGACCCCCGCCTCGTCGAATGGCGCGGCGGCGACCTGGACGACTGGCCGATCCCACCGGCCTGACCGGCGCCCCGCCCGCTCCCGGACGACAGCCCGGGAGCGGGCGGGGCGCGCCCCTGACGCCCGGCCTCCCCGTCGGCCCGGTGGCCGTCCCGGCCTCGCCGGAGGGCTGTGTCCGATTTCCGCCAGCGAGGCCCTCCGCCGTACCGCACAGTGGAGCGAGTACGGCCGAGAATCTCAGGAACGGACAGCCTCATGACCCACTACGCCACGTACGACAGCCCGCTGGGCGAACTCCTCCTGGTGGGCGAGGTGTCGGCGACGGCCGTCGGCGGCACCGCACTGACCGCCCTGTCCCTGCCCGGCCAGAAGGGCGGCGCCACCGTCCAGGACGGCTGGACCCACGACCCGTCGGCCTTCGCCGAGGTCACCCGCCAGCTCCGCGCCTACTTCGACGGTGAGCTCACCGACTTCACCCTCGAAATCGCCACCCCGGGCACGGAGTTCCGCCAACGCGTCTGGAAGGCCCTCGAAGCCATCCCGTACGGCACCACCACCAGCTACGGCAAGCTGACCGCCGAGATCGGCGCCGCCCCGGGCGCCGTCCGCGCCCTGGGAACCGCCATCGGCGCCAACCCGGTGCTCATCGTCCGGCCCTGCCACCGCGTGATCGGTGCCGACGGCTCCCTCTCCGGTTACGCGGCCGGACCCGCGCGCAAGGAGCGGCTGCTCCGCCTGGAGAACGCCCTGCCCCACACCGCGTGACCACCGGCGCGCCCCGCCCGTGACCGGGGCGCGCCACGGCCCCCGACCTGTCCCGACCGGAGCCCCGTATGTCCACGACCACCGTCCGTCACCCCGACCGCTCCGGCCTCGCGGCACGCGTCGCCGCCACGGACCCGCGGGACCTCGCCGCGGAACTCGACGCCCTTGGCTGCGCGATGACGCCGCGCCTGCTCACCCCGGCGGAGTGCCGCGACCTCATCGCCCTGTACGACCGGGCCGAACTCTTCCGCTCCACCGTGGACATGGCCCGCCACCGCTTCGGGTCCGGTCAGTACCGCTACTTCGCCCATCCGCTGCCCGAGCCGGTCCGCCAACTGCGCGCCGCGCTCTACCCGCTGCTGCTGCCCGTCGCCCGCGACTGGGCCGACCGGCTCGGCCGCCCCGCCCCCTGGCCCGACACCCTCGACGAATGGCTGGAGCGGTGCCACGCCGCAGGTCAGGACAGGTCCTCCCAGATCCTGCTGCGCTACGGCCCCGGCGACTGGAACGCCCTCCACCGCGACCTCTTCGGCGACATGGTCTTCCCGCTCCAGGTCGTCATCGGCCTCGACGTCCCCGGGGACGACTACACCGGAGGCGAATTCCTCCTCGTCGAGCAGCGCCCGCGCGCCCAGTCGCGTGGCACGACGACCGTCCTGGAACAGGGCCACGGCCTCGTCTTCACCACCCGCGACCGCCCGGTGCGCTCCGCCCGCGGCTGGTCGGCGGGGCAGATCCGCCACGGCGTCAGCACCGTACGGTCCGGCCGCCGGCACTCCCTCGGGATCGTCTTCCACGACGCCTGAGCGCGGCGGACGGCGGGCAGGGCCGAGGAGCCCGGCCCCTCCTCACGTCCTGACGGGGGAGCGCCCTTCGCCCGGCGCCGCTCGCGGGCCAACCCGTTGTCAGTGGTGTGCGGTTGACTGGTAACCGTGGTCGGACGGATCACGGTCGCCGTGGCCCGGATCCTGTCCGGCCGCCGGTGAGCCGGGTCCGCGCCCGGCCGCGCCGCCGGCCGCCCGGCCGGAGTCAGCAGGGAATACGGCACCGGGGGAGGGCCGATGACGGACGGAAATCTGACAGCGGGCAGCGGAGTGATCCAGATCACCCGTATCTCGCGGGACGGACGAGATCGCGCCGGAATACGACCGCGACGTACAACGTTCGGTATGCACGTACCTGGCCCGCCATCCGGCATACCGACACCCTGATTCCGCCCCTCGAAGCCACCGCCGCGCCAACACCCTTACTCCGCACGCACGTTGACCGCCAAGCGCGGCGACCATCCGCCACCCCGTTCCCGGCGTACGCAACCGGTCCCGGACCGCGCCGGCCCGTGGGCTCCGCCGCGCGCCGGAACCCGTGAGGCACCGCGCGGACACCGAACCGCCCACTGGGCACGGCCGCGTACGACGACCGCTGCCCGGCGGCGCCACCCGCCGTGCCCGAGACCGGCCCGAACCGTCCGACCGCAGCAGGCCGGACGGACCAGATCCGTATCCGCTCCACTCTCCGCCCGGAGGCCGCAGGCATGACCCAGACGACGACGGAACAGCCGCCCCGGAGCGCGCCGCCCGCCACCGCGCTCCCGGTGCCCGACCCCGGAAAGGAGCGGAGAACCGGCGGCATCGTCCCCGTCCTCGCCTTCTGCGGCATCGTCGTCGCCGTGATGCAGACGCTGCTCGTGCCGGTCATCAAGGACCTGCCGACGCTGCTGGGCACGGCGCCGAGCAACGCCACCTGGGTCATGACCGCCACCCTCCTCTCCGGGGCCGTCGCGACGCCCATCACGGGGCGCCTCGGCGACCTCTCCGGCAAGCGCCGGATGCTCCTCGCCAGCCTCGGCATCATGATCATCGGCTCGCTGATCTGCGGCTTCACCGACAACCTGGTCGTCATGATCGTCGGCCGGGCGCTCCAGGGCTTCGCCATGGGCGCCATACCGCTCGGCATCGGCATCATGCGCGACGAACTCCCCAAGGAACGCCTCGGTTCGGCGATGGCCCTGATGAGTTCGTCCATCGGCGTCGGCGGCGGCCTCGCCCTGCCCGTCGCCGCCCTCGTGGCTCAGCACGCCGACTGGCACGCCCTGTTCTTCCTCGCCGCCGCACTCGGCGTCCTGTCGATGCTGCTGACCGTGCTCGTCGTCCCCGAGACCTCCGCGCGGGCGCCCGGCCGCTTCGACCTGCTCGGCGCCCTCGGCCTCTCCGCCGGGCTGATCGCGCTGCTCCTGCCGATCACCAAGGGCGGCGACTGGGGCTGGGGTTCGCCCACCACCCTCGGGCTGTTCGGCCTCGCCGCGCTGATCCTGGTGCTGTGGGGCGTGATGGAACTCCGTCGCGCCGACCCGCTCGTCGACCTGCGTACCAGCGCCCGCCGCGAGGTTCTCCTCACCAACCTGGCGTCCATCACCGTCGGCGTCGCGTTCTACGCCATCTCCCTGGTGCTGCCCCAGGTGCTCCAGCTGCCGACGTCCACCGGCTACGGCCTCGGCCGGTCGATGGTGGTCGCCGGGCTGTGCGTGGCGCCGCTCGGCCTGACGATGATGCTGGTCGCCCCGGTCTACGCCCGCCTCGCCGCCCGCCGCGGCCCGAAGGTCACGCTGCTCCTGGGGATGCTGATCATCGGCGTCGGCTACGGCGCCGGAATCGGCCTGATGAACGCCCCCTGGCAGACCGTCATCATCGCGGTGGTCGTGGGTGCGGGTATCGGCCTGGCGTACTCCTCGCTGCCCGCCCTGATCATCGGCGCCGTCGACCCGTCGGAGACCGGCGCCGCCAACGGGCTGAACACCCTGATGCGCTCGATCGGCACCTCCGTGTCGAGCGCCGTCATCGGCATGGTCCTGGCCCATATGTCCACCACCAGGGGGCCGGTCACCTACCCGACGATGGCCGGGTTCCGGGTCTCCTTCATGATCGCCACGGGCGCGGTGCTCCTCGGCGTCGTCTTTGCCGCGTTCCTGCCCTCCCAGCGCCGCACCGCCCGCCCCACCCTCGTCGCCGGGAACACCGGCGGGGAGACGGAGACGAACGGTTCCCGCGCCGCCGCGCCCGCCGAAGGCCGGGCCGACGTGGCCGGTCAGGCCGGTGTGCGGGGCGGGATCCGGGCCGCGTCCGGTGCGCCCGTGACGGGGGCGAGCGTCACCCTCATCGACCGGCGGGGCCGCCAGGCCGGTGTCACCACCACCGACGCCGGGGGACGCTTCGCCCTCCCGGCCCCGGGCGCGGGCACGTACGTCCTCACCGGCGCCGCCCCCGGCCACACCCCGCACGCTCTCGCGCTCACCTGCGGCGCCGACGGCGCCCCCGTGGACGTACTGCTGACACTGACCGGCGCCGCGCGGCTCGCCGGGACGCTGTCCGGCGGGGCGCGGGGCGCCGCGCTCGCCGGGGGCGGGGTCGTCGTCACCGATGCGGACGGCGAGGTGGTGGGCCGGGCGGTCACCGGCGCCGACGGCCGCTGGATGATCCGCGAACTGCCCTGCACCGTCTGCACGGTGGCCTTCAGTGCCCCCGGTCACCGGCCCGAGGCCCGCACCGTCGATCTGGCGGGCACCTCCGGGGCCACCGGATGCGAAGAGGTCCGGCTGCGGCCGGTGGCCTCGGTGCGCGGCACGGTCCGGGGCCCCGGCGGTGCGCCGCTCGCCGACGCCGCCGTGACGGTACTGACGGACGGCACGGTCGCCGGACACGCCGTCACCGGTCCCGACGGCGGCTTCGCCTTCGACGGCCTGGCCGGCAGCCACCTGACGCTCACCGCGTCCGGCTACCCGCCCCGCGCCACCCCCATATCCCTCACCGCGGGCAGCCACCGGACGCTCGACGTGGACCTCGTCCAGCCGTCGTCGGACGAGGCCGGCTGAGGCGGGCGGCGATTCCGTACGGGGGGCGGCCGTCCACCCGGGGCCGAGCCGCGAGGGCTTGGCCCCGGGTGCGGGAGCCCCACGCCGCGCTCACTTCAGGTCGATCCGGAAAACCTTGTCCGAACCGGCGCCGCCGTCACCGTTGTTGTCGGCGTTCGTCGTCGTCAGCCACAGCGCCTTCTTGCCGGGTACGGCCTCGACGGTGCGCAGTCGCCCGTAGTCCTTGGTGTAGTACGCCTTGGGTGTACCGGCGGTGGTGCCGTCGACGGGGATGCGCCAGAGCCGCTGGCCGCGCAGCGCCGCCATGTAGAGCGCGCCGTCCGCGTAGGTGACGGCGCTGGGGGAGGCGTCCTTCACCGGCCACTGTCGCTTCGGGTTGGTCATCCCGTCGTCCGAGCAGGTGCCCTCGCAGAGGGGCCAGCCGTAGTTCTTGCCCGACTCGATGAGGTTCAGCTCGTCGTACTTGGCGTTGCCGAACTCCGCCTCCCACAGGTGGCCCTGGGCATCCCAGGTGAGGCCCTGCGGATTGCGGTGGCCGTAGGAGTAGACGAGGTTGCCGAACGGGTTGCCCGGCGCCGGTTTGCCGTCGGGCGTCATCCGCAGGATCTTGCCGTTGAGGGACTTCTTGTCCTGCGCGAGATCGGGGGTCTGGGCCTCGCCCGTGGTGGCGTAGAGCAGGCCGTCGGGGCCGAACTTGATGCGGCCGCCGTTGTGGTAGGTGTTCTTCTTGATCCCCTTGACCAGCACGGTGTAGTCGCTGAGCTTGCCGTCCTGGTAGGTGAGGCGGGCGATGCGGTTGCCCTCCTTGGCGGTGTGCATCACGAAGACATGGTGGTCGCTCTTCCACTTCGGCGACACCGCGATGCTCAGCAGACCGCCCTCACCACCGGTGGTCACCACCTCGGGGACCTTGCCGACCTCCTTCTTCTTGCCGTCCTGGGTGAGGCTGAAGACCTTGAAGGTGTCCCGCTCCGTCAGCAGCGCGGACCCGTCGGGGAGCCAGCTCAGTCCCCAGGGGATGGACCAGCCCTCCGAAACGGTCACGGGCTTGCCGGGCGCCGAATCGGCCACGGCGGCGGTGCCGTTGGCCCCCGCCGGATGTGCGGGACCCGCCGTGGCCGGTCCGGCCGTACCGGCGCCGAGCAGCAGCCCGGCGGCCAGGGCGTACGCACCGAGGCTGGGAAGCGAGAGGCGATGGGTGGGGAAGGGGCTGCGCTTGCGCATGGGGGGCCTCCGGTCAGGAAGGTGCGGCAGGACATAGCCGGGGGAGCGGTGGAACGGGGCGGTGCGTGCCGGGACGTGACGGTGCGTGCCGGAGCAGGGCGGGCGCCCTTGGCCGGCCGGATCGGTGGCCACCGGCCGGGGCGCCCACCGCTCACACCGGCCACCGCCCACAGCAACTGAGTGCGGATCACCGTCACCCCGTCCGGGCGCGGGGCCGACGGCGAGCCGCCAAGAGCTAAGACGGCGGGCCGCCAAGAGCTGATAGGAAAGTTTCCTGTTTGTTGACTGCCCGGGAACCTACTGCGGGCCCCGGGCACCGTCAAGAGATCTGGCAAGGGCGCGAGAGGCGCGGGAGCGCGCCCACGGCACCCCGCGATGCACCCGCCCAGCACGCCATCCGCCGCCTCACCAGGCACGCTCGCCGAGCCCGGCACCTGCGGCGGACGGGCTCCGCACCTGCGGCGGAGGCCGACACCTGCGACGGAGGCCGCCCGGCGCCTGCGGTCGAGCCCGCCCGCCGCGCACGCACCCGCCCGGCTCCGCCTCACCCACCGGGCGCCGCCGGAACCAACCTCCCGGCACCACACGCCCCCCGAGTACAGCAACTCGCCCCGAACCCCGACGGGTTGCCGCATACCCCCGCCGTCCCCTGGGAACATCCCATCCGCCCGGCGGCTTCAGCCTCCGCGCCGACGGATGTCGCGCCCCACCCCGAAAACCGAATTCCCGCCCGATCCGCACCGCGGACAAGCCGCCCCACCAGGCACGCTGCCCATCAGAGAGGGAAGGGGGCAGCGTCCCATGAGGAAATGGACCGGACCGATGCTCTCCCGCCCCATTGACTCCGGCGCTCGTGGGCGGTGATTCTGCGAGGCGGTACGGAGCGTCACGGCGTGGCAGGTGCACCGGGCATGCACCGGCCGCCCGGGACGGTGGCGTACCGAAGGCTGTCACGTCACAACTCTCAAAAAATCAAAGGGAGTTGACGGAATCCGGGACGTCGGCGCCGTGGCCGGTGCGGGCGGTGCCCGGGGCGTGCGGCCGCCGTGTCCGAAACTCTCCGTTCCCACCACCTGTCACAGCGAAGGGCGGAACCCCCCATGACCAGCCTGCAGACCGTACGCACCCCGCACACGACGGACATCCCGTCCGCCGAGACCCCGGCGGCCGCACCCCGTCCGCACGGCGTCGCCGCCCGGCCCGCGACCACCTGGGCCACCCCCGGCTACACCGTGATCGACACCGCGCTCGAAGTCACCGCGTACCGCCTCGCCGACCGCTGACCCACCGACCGCACACGCCGCTGACCGGCCCGAATGTCGTGCACCGCCACGGGGCGCACCCGTAGCCGGGCCGACGGCCGCGTACACCGGCGCCGCGGCGCGTGCCCCGGCCCGGCCGGGCGCGCGCCCACCGGGAACGCCCCCACACCTTTCTCACCCCCCACCAACCCCGCACACCGCCACCCGCGCATCCCGGCGCGCGGCGCCCCACCCGGGCGCCGTCGTGCGGGAGCGCGCCGCGGCGGAAGGGATGGAGATCGCGCCATGAACGGCCTGCAGGGAGATCCGACCCCCGACCACGGTGTCCGCCCGGCGGCCCGGGCCTCCTTCGAGGAACGCCTGCGCACCGTCGCACGCGAGCACTACCACGACCGCCATCCCTTCAACATCCGAATGCATGAAGGAGAGTTGACACCGGACGAGCTGTGCCGCTGGATCCGTAACCGGTTCCACTACCAGCGCCACATCCCCGTCAAGGACGCTCTGATCACCGCGAAACTCGGCACGCCCGAGCTGCGCCGCATGTGGCTGCGCCGGATCCGCGACCACGACGGCGACCGCGAGGGCGAGGGCGGCATCGAGCGCTGGCTGCGGCTCGGCGAGGCCGCCGGAATCGACCGCGCCGTCCTGCTGGACGAGTCCGGAGTGCTGCCCGGCGTACGCCTCGCCGTCGAGGGCTATGTGAACTTCTGCCGGTTGCGTTCCCCGCTGGAGGCGGTCGCCGCCTCTCTCACCGAACTGTCCGCCCCGGACATCATGCGCACCCGTATCGGCGCCTTCGAACGCCACTACCCCTGGATCGAGCGGGACGGCCTGACCTACTTCCACGACCGGCAGGGGCAGGGCAGCCGCGACAGCAAGGAAGCCCTCGCCCTCGTCCTTGACGGCGCCCGGACCGAGGCGGAACAGGACCGCGCCGTCGCCGCCCTCACCTTCAAATGCGAGGTGCTCTGGTCCCTCCTCGACGCCGTCGAACGCGGTGGCCGCCCGCCCGCCGCCGGCCCGGCCGGAGCGCGGGCATGACCACCTGGCGCCCCGGCCCGGCCCCCGGCGTCCTCCTCCGCGCCGACCGGGTCCGCGGCGTCGACCTGCTGCTTCTCCCCGAACGCGTCGTGGTGCTGGAGGGCTCGGCGGGCGAGGTGCTGCGGCTCTGCGACGGCACCCGCGACGTCCCGCAGATCGTGCGGGAGCTGACCGCTCGCCACCCCGACGCGCCCGTCGCCGACGAGGTCCCCGCCTTCCTCGACCGCGTACGGAAGGAGGGCTGGCTGCGATGACCACCCTGCCCGCCTCGGACGCCGCCCCGCCCGCCTCGGACGCCGCTCCGCCCGCTCCCGACGCCGGGCCCACTCGGGCCCCCGGCCCCGTACCGCCGCCGCCCTGGGCGCTCCTCGCCGAGCTGACCCACGCCTGCCCGCTGCACTGCACCTACTGCTCCAACCCCATCGAACTCACCGGCCGCAGCGCGGAGTTGACGCTCACGGAGTGGCAGGACACCTTCCGGCAGGCCGCCGACCTCGGCGTGGTCAGCGCCCATCTCTCCGGCGGTGAGCCGCTGCTCCGCCCGGACCTCGCCGACCTTGTCGCCGCGGCCGACGGAGCGGGCATCCACACCCAGCTGATCACCAGCGGCGTCGGCCTGACCCGCGAGCGGCTGGCCGCCCTCACCGACGCCGGGCTGCGCAGCGTCCAGCTCTCCGTCCAGCACGCCGACGCGGCGGCCGGGGACCGGATCGCCGGGCGGCGCCGCGCCCACGCCGCGAAGGAACACGCCGCCACCCTCGTCACCGACGCCGGGCTGCCGCTCGGCCTCAACGTCGTCCTGCACCGTCACAACCTCGCCGCCCTCGACGCGCTGATCGACCTCGCCCCCGCCTGGGGCGCCGGACGCATCGAACTCGCCAATACACAGTTCTATGGCTGGGCCCTCCTCAACAAGGCCGAACTGCTGCCCACCCGCGCACAGTTGGCCGAGGCGGAGGAGACCGTACGACGCCGGCGGCGGGAGCTCGACGGCCGGGTCGAGGTGATCTGGGTCGTCCCCGATCACTTCGACGGCACCGCCAAACCCTGCATGGGCGGCTGGGGCGCGGTCTCCCTCACCGTCACCCCCGACGGCACGGTCCTGCCCTGCCCGGCGGCCGCCGCCCTCCCCGGGCTCGACCCGCCCGGCATCCGTGATCATCCGCTGCGCTGGATCTGGGAGCGCTCCCCGGCGTTCGCCCGCTACCGCGGCACCGACTGGATGCGCGAGCCCTGCCGCAGCTGCGCGCTGCGCGAGCGGGACTTCGGCGGCTGCCGCTGCCAGGCGTACGCCCTCACCGGGGACGCCGCCGCCACCGACCCGGCGTGCCGCCACTCCCCGCACCACACCGTCATCCGCGACCTGGTGGACGCACCCGCGCCACCGTCCCACGCGCTGGGCCACCCCCGGCGACCCGTCCGTCCGTCCCCGTCCCGCAGAGTGGAGAACTCCTGATGGATCGCGCCACGTCCCCCACCCAGTGGTTCACCCTCGCCTTCATCCTCTCCGACGGCGGCTGCAACCCCGCCTGGGACGGCGAACGGCCGCTGACCGGCGGCAGCGACGCCAAGGCCATCGACACGATCCGTGCCAACGGCGGCGACATCGTCATCTCGGCCGGCGGCTGGAGCGGCAACAAGCTCGGCGAGAAGTGCGA
Source organism: Streptomyces sp. NPDC059080 (assembly GCF_042739975.1). Classification (NCBI taxonomy): domain Bacteria; kingdom Bacillati; phylum Actinomycetota; class Actinomycetes; order Kitasatosporales; family Streptomycetaceae; genus Streptomyces; species Streptomyces sp. NPDC059080. The sequence continues at coordinate 23,422 of NZ_JBHYGX010000035.1, read as the reverse complement.
CAGCGCCGACGCCCTGGCCGGCGTCTACCAGAAGGTCATCGACGCGTACCACCTCAAGGCCCTCGACATCGACATCGAGGACACCGAGATGAGCGACGCCACCGTCCGGCAGCGCGTCGTCGACGCCCTGAAGAAGGTCAAGGACGCCAACCAGGGGCTCGTCACCTACGTCACCATGGGCACCACGCCCGAGGGCCCGACCGGCGACGGCGAGGACCTCATCCGCCGCGGCGCCAAGGAGGGGCTGGACAACGACGGCTGGGTGGTCATGCCGTTCGACTTCGGCAGCCACAGCGGCACCATGGGCGAGGCCACCGTCAGTGCCCTGGACGGGCTCGCCGCCGACGTCAAAGACACCTACGGCTACAGCCAGGACGACGCCTACCGCAGGATCGGCGTCTCCTCCATGAACGGCCACACCGACGAGGCCGACGAGAACGTCACCCTCGACGACTTCGGGACCATCCTCGACTACGCCCGCACCCACCACCTCGCCCGCTTCGCCTACTGGGCCGTCAACCGCGACCGGTCCTGCGGCTCCGGCGGAGACGACGGCGACAGCTGCAGCGGCGTCGACCAGGAGCCCTACGCGTACACCAAGATCGTGGCGCAGTACGAGGGCTGACACAGCAGGGAGGAAAGCAGGGAGGAAAGCAGGGAGGAACGGAACGGCGGGCCCCCCACGCAAAACAGGGAGCACACACCAAACTGGTAGTGGAGGTTTTTTATATATGTTGAGTGTAGTTGTGTGGACCCCAAAACCCAAAAA
>NZ_JBHYGX010000035.1:10576-22643 GCF_042739975.1 Streptomyces sp. NPDC059080 | reverse complement strand
CACCCACCATCGTGTGGGGCGAGTTAGCGGTCCCCCCCGCGCTGGTTCATCCGTGGGTCCCCCCGGGGTGCCCACCTGCCGGCCCCCCCCCGCCCCCGGGGCCCCCGCCGCACATCCGTGGTCCGGGACGTGGAGGACGCAGTGTCAGAGTCCGTCGGTCACGCCGCCTCGACGACCTCCGCGCGCACCGCGTGCGTCCAGGTCTCCAACAGCGTCGCGTACTCCGTCATGTCCTGCGCCGTCCAGGTCCAGCTGGGCCGGGCGCACACGAAACGGCGGATCGCGTCGTTGGCCTCGGAGGCAGGGGCGGGCGCGCCCGAAAGGGCGGAAGGAGTAGGGGACATGGCAGACATGCTAGGGGCAACCACGGACAACGCCTCACGCCGTGCACGGCCCTTCTCGGCCCCCGCCGCCGTGTCCGTGGTCCCCGGCCTTCCCGCAACTCCGTGCTGACCAGCACAAACAACGGAACGTTCCCCAACGGTTCGCTGGCTGCTGTGTCCCTTCCCACACGCTCAGCGACCGCCGCGGGCCCAGGCAACCTCATCCCGCCGACTCCGCCGCACGCGGACCGAGCACCCGGCACCGGTGAAGGCGAACAGCAGCCCGTCGCGGACGCCCAGGCCGGTGAGGTCCTTGCGGCGGGCGGCCGCGCGGTGCCGTCTGCCGTGCTCCGCGCGCGCCGCCCGTCGGCCGGCGAAGCCGCGGACCACGCCCGGGCGGCCGGGTGACCCCGGGTCAGCCCCCGTGCAGTGCCCCCCGCTTGCGCCAGGCGAGGGCCGCGGCCACGAGCCCGCTCACCGCGATGAACGCCGTCGCGAGCAGGAACGCCGGTGAGGTGGGGGAGGCCGCCCGCGCCCCCGCGACCGCGTACGCGACGGTGTTGGGGACGCTGCCCACCGCGGTGGCCAGCAGAAACGACGTCCACCGCATCCGGGAGACCGCGGCGCAGTAGTTGGTCGCGCAGAACGGTAGCCCCGGCAGCAGCCGGACCACCAGCATGGAGCGGAAACCGTGCTCGCTCAGCTGCCGGTCCGCGGCGGTCAGCCACCGTGCCCGCAGCATCCGCCGCAGCGCGTCCTGCCCCAGCCACCGGCCAAGACCGAAGGCGAACCCGGCGCCCAGCACCGTCCCGGCGAGCGCGGTGGCGCTCCCGGAGCCGCTGCCGAAGACCGCACCCGCCGCGAGGTTGAGGACCGGCCGCGGCACGAACGCCGTGGTGCACACGCCGTACGCCACGGCGAAGACGACCAGCGCGACGGGCCCCGTCATCCGCTCCGGCAGATCCCCGGTCAGCAGCCGCTGCGGCTGCCACACCAGCATCGCCCCCGCCGCACAGGCCAGCAGCGCCGCGAGCAACGCCAGCCGGCACCAGGGGGAGAGCAGGACGCGCACGGCACGCGCGGTGGGACCGTCGGAGGACGCGGCGGGTTCGAACACGTCGGGAGCGTAACCGACAGGGGTGTGCGGACCGGGCGTCCGTGAGCCGTGCCGCAGCAGGCGGACGGGGGCGCTGCGTGAGGGGCGCGCGGCGCCCGCGCCCGGCGCGTACCGGTGGACGGTGGCGCGCCGCCCCGGTCGTACGTCGCCGTACCGCCGCGCACCGGCCGTCCGCCCGCCACGCGCCGCCCCATGCCGAGCGCCGCCCCACCGCTCCTCCGCCCGCCCCGCGGCCGGTCCGCCCGCCCCCACCCGCCCGGCACAATGGGACCGTGGACGCACCCTCCGAGCCGATACCGGTCATCCGTGACGTGGACGGCGGCACCGCCCGACTCCTGCCCGACGTGGACCGGCCCCGGGCCCGGCTGCTGACCGTCGACGGCGCCCCGCAGTCCTATGTGGACCTCGACGCCCCCGAGCACCTGGAGTTCGAGTACGTCCGCCGCCTCGCGCACGTCCTGGACGAGGCCGCGCCGCCCGGCCGGCCGCTCGATGTGCTGCACCTCGGCGGCGGCGCGATGACCCTGCCCCGCTACGTCGCGGCCACCCGCCCCGGCTCCCGGCAGCGCGTCGTCGAGGCCGACCGGGGCCTGCTCGCCCTCGTCGCCGACGAACTGCCGCTGCCCGCCGAGAGCGGCATCACCGTGCGCGTGTGCGACGCGCGGCAGGCGCTGGAGGCGGCGCCCGAGGGCTCCGCCGACCTCGTCATCGGCGATGTCTTCGGCGGCTCGCGGGTGCCCGCGCATCTGACGACCGTCACCTACGCCCGCGCCGTGGCCCGCGCCCTGCGCCGCAGCGGGGTGTACGCGGCGAACCTCGCCGACGGCGCGCCGTTCACCTTCCTGCGCGGCCAGCTCGCCACCGCCGCCGCGGTCTGGCCCGAGGTGGCGCTGATCGCCGAACCGTCCGTGCTCCGCGGCCGCCGCTTCGGCAACACCGTCCTCGTCGCCTCCGCCGCCCCGCTGCCGCTCTCCGCGCTGACCCGCCGCGCGGCCGGTGACGCCTTCCCGGCCCGGGTGACCCACGGTGCCGCCCTGCGCCGCCTGACCGGTGACGCCGCCCCGGTCCACGACGCCGAGGCCGTCGCCTCGCCGGAGCCGCCGCGGGGCGCGTTCAGCGTCGGCTGAGGCGGCCGCGCGGCCCGGCGCGCCTCAGCCGACCGCCGGATCCTCCGCCACCGGCGGCACCCGCTCCCGCCGGAGCGGCCGTCCCCGCCGCGTCCGGTGTCCGCCGGGCCAGCCGCCGTACGTCCGGGACGCACAGCACCGCCGCGGTGAGCAGCACGACCAGACCGGCACAGCCCCACAGCCCGCCCTCAGCACGGCGAACGCGGCGGCGATCAGCGCGCCGGAGTGGCCCAGCCCCGAGAGGGCCGTGGCGGCCGTGCGGATCGTGTAGTTCCGCCCCGCCCGGGCCGGCCGGCCCGCTCTCACCGCCGCACCGCCACCGGGACGGCCGGGTGTACGGGGCAGGGGCGCGGCCCCTCGGTGCGCCGCGGGCAGGGTCTCCCGGGCGGCTGGGGTGCAGTCGTCGTCACGGGCGTCCACGAGAGGCGGCGGCCGACGCCGTGGTGCGGGGTCGGGCCTTCCACTGGAAGCTACTCATAGGTAACATGCTGCTCATGTCTTCCGAGCCCCTGCCGTCGATCGGCGCGATGATGGCGGCATCCGTGCCGATGGTCCGCACCCTCCACCTCGAATTCACCGAGACCACGGCCGAGCGCGCCGTCGTCCGCCTGCCCGACCAGCCCGCCTTCCACAACCACGTCGCCGGACCGCACGCCGGGGCGATGTTCACCCTCGCCGAGTCCGCCAGCGGCGCCATCGTGATGAGCGCCTTCGGCTCCGAGCTGCACCGCGCCGTCCCGCTCGCGGTCGGCGCCGAGATCGGCTACAAGAAGCTCGCCAAGGGCCCCGTCACCGCCACCGCCCAGCTCGGCCGCCCCGCCGCCGAGGTGATCGCGGACCTCGACGCCGGGCAGCGCCCCGAATTCCCCGTGAACGTCACGCTCACCCGCGAGGACGGCGCGGTGACCGGCGAGATGTCCATCGTCTGGACCCTCCGCCCCCACAACTGATCCCGCCCGGCCCCCCGGCCCGGCCCTCCGTCGCCGGACGTCCCCCGGCGCGTGCGCGACCCCGACCGCGCGCCGGGCTGTCGAGTACGCTTCCCAGGCGCGCCCATCCGGCGCGCCGGGGGAATCGGACACACCGGCTTCGGTGACACCGGGCAGCGGCCCACGGGGGCCCGACACCATGCGGAGGAAGTGGCTTTGCACATCCAGGAGTGGCTGGCGACGGTACCGGCCCTGAGCGTGTATCTCCTGGTCGGAGTGGTCATCGGCGTGGAGAGCCTGGGCATTCCGCTGCCGGGCGAGATCGTCCTCGTCAGCGCGGCGATCCTGTCCGCCACCCAGGACCACATCGACCCGTTCGTGCTGGGCGCCTGCGCGTCGGCCGGTGCGATCATCGGCGATTCCATCGGCTACCTCATCGGACGCAAGGGCGGTCGGCCGCTGCTGGACTGGGCGGGCAGCAAGTTCCCCAAGCACTTCGGGCCCGACCAGGTCGCGATGGCCGAGGAGAAGTTCGCCAAGTACGGCATGTGGGCGGTCTTCATCGGCCGCTTCATCGCCCTGCTGCGGATCTTCGCCGGTCCGCTCTCCGGCGTGCTGAAGATGCCGTACTGGAAGTTCCTGATCGCCAACGTCCTCGGTGGCATCGTCTGGGCCGGCGGCACCACCGCCCTCCTCTACACCGTCGGCGTGGTCGCCGAGCCCTGGCTCAAGCGCTTCTCCTACTGGGGGCTGGCCGCCGCCGTGCTCTTCGGCATCGGCTCGTTCCTCCTCATGAAGCAGCGGGCGAAGAAGGCCGCCGCCGCGCGCGCGGCAGCGGCCGAGGAGCCGGCCGGCGCGCCGACCGACTGACGTCCTCCGCTCGCGCGGTACTTCCCGGCCCGGTGGCTTCTGCCGCCGGGCCGGTGCCGTTCAGCGGGTGAACCAGATGTCGGGCCCGCCCTCCCGCCACTCGCAGACCCCCGCGTCGTCCCAGATCAGATCCGCCGCCGGGAAACCGGCGCGGCGCAGGTACGCGGCGATGTCGCCCGGGCGCCGGGCCCGCCCGATGTCCTGCCCGTGGAGCGTGACGCGGCGGCCGCCCGAGCAGGGCGGGTGCACGATGACGGGTGCGCGAGGCATGGCCCCAGCCTGCCCGCCGCCGCCCTTGATCGCATGCCGGGGGTGCGGGGTGCGTCACGTTGCGTGACGGAGGTGCGGGCGGCTCCCCTGGCCCGGTGCCAGGACGCGCCGGGCCCGGTGCCGTTTCGCACTGCGGACCGCCACCGCGCGGGAGGCGCTCAGAGGACGATGACCCGCCGCCCGCGCGCGTGACCGGCCTGGCTGTCGAGGTGTGCCGCCGCGGCCTCGGCGAGCGGGTACGTCTTCTCGACCGGGATGTGGAGCGCGCGCCGCCCGAGGAGACCGACGGCCTCGGCGAGTGCGTCCGGCACGCTCCCGGCCACGCCGGAGAACCGGACGCCGAGCTCCGGCGCGCCGAGATCGGCGATGGAGACCACCTTCCGCGGATCCCCGGTCAGCTCGACCAGCTCGCGGATCACGCCCGAGCCGGCCAGATCGAGGGCTGCGTCGACTCGACCGAGCTGCCGCACCCGCTCGGCCCACCCCTCGCCGTACGTCGTGGCGACGGCGCCCAGGCTGCGCAGATAGTCCTGGTTCGCGGCACCGGCCGTGCCGATCACCGTGATGCCGCGATCGCGGGCGATCTGCAACACCGCCGATCCGACGCCCCCGGACGCGCCGCTGACCAGCAGCGTCTGCCCGGACCGCGCACCGACCTCGCGGATGACGCGCAGCGCGGTCTCCACCACGGAGGGGTACCCGGCCGCCTCCTCGAACGACAGCCCCTGGGGCATCCGGGCCCAGGCCGACAGCACGGCGAACTCGGCGTAGGTGCTCACCCCCTCGCCGAACACACGGTCGCCGACCGCGACCCCCGTGACACCCTCGCCGACCTCGTCCACCACCCCGGACGCGTCCAGCCCGACCCCGGCGGGCAGCTCGACGGGATGGGCCGTCAGGAGCTGGCCTTCACGGATCCTCCAGTCGACGGGGTTCACTCCCGCCGCCCGCACGGCGATGCGTATCCGGCCGGGGCCCGCGTGGGGCTCCTCGGCGTCCACCAGGCGCAGCACGTCCGGGCCGCCGAACTCGGCGAAACTCACTCTCTTCATGCGGCCGACCGTAACACTAACGGTTAGTCTTTCGGAACGGTTCCGCTTTTGCATTTGATAGCGTCGGCGCATGCCCGAGCAGCCCGGACGTCGTGAGCGCAAGAAGGCCGCGACCCGTCAGAAGATCGCCGACGCCGCCCTACGGCTCTTCCTGGAGCGCGGGTACGACGCGGTGGGCATCCGCGACGTGGCAGCCGAGGCCGACGTGGCCGTCACCACGCTCTTCTCCCACTTCGCCGCCAAAGAGGCCCTGGTGTTCGAGCAGGACCAGGACTTCGAGCGCCGCCTCACCCAGGCGGTCACCGGCCGGGCACCGCACGAGCCGCCCCTCCCCGCACTGCGCCGCGAGATCCAGGTGCTGGTGCGGCACTGCACGTCGGACGCCGCCGCCCCGGTCCGGCGCATGGTCGAGGGCTCACCCGCCCTGCGGGAGTACGAGGAGTCGATGCGGCTGCGCCACGCGGAGTCGCTGGCCGCGGCCCTCGCTGCCGATCCCGGCCTGTCCCGGTCCGTGACGGCCTGCCGGGCGATCGCACGGTTCGTGATCGACGCCTATGCGCTGGCTCTCGGGGCGGCCGATCCGGAGACTGCGGTGGATGAGGTCTTCCGGATGATCGAGGCGGCCTGGGAGGCCGCCTGACGCCCCGCCCCACCCGTCGCCTACTGTGCACCCGGCGCGATCCGTACGGACGAAGGAGAACGGCAATGGCGCAGGGCGCACTCATCGCGGGCGTGGGCCACACCGCACCGGTCGTCGACCCGGCGGCGTTCACCGCCCCGACCTCGGTCGTGCTGGGCGAGGTGACGCTCGCCGCGCGGGCGAGCGTCTGGTACCAGGCGGTGCTGCGCGCCGACTGCGGTCCGATCACCGTCGGCGCCGGCAGCAACATCCAGGACAACTGCACCGTCCACGTCGACCCCGGCTTCCCGGTGTCCGTCGGCGCCGGGGTATCGGTCGGCCACAACGTCGTTCTGCACGGCTGCACCATCGAGGACGACGTGCTGGTCGGCATGGGGGCCACCGTCCTCAACGGCGCGCACATCGGCGCCGGTTCGCTGATCGCCGCGCAGGCGCTGGTGCCCCAGGGCATGGTCGTCCCGCCCGGCTCGCTGGTCGCCGGGGTCCCCGCCAAGGTCAAGCGGGAGTTGACCGACGAGGAGCGCGAGGGGATCAAGCTGAACGCCGCCGTCTACCAGGACCTCGCGGCCACCCACGCCGCGTCGTTCACCGGCTGAACCGCGGCCCCGGCCCGCGGGGTGCCCGGCTGGGGCGAAGATCACAGGGACGTGCGCAACCGGGCGCCCGGCGCGCTGAGTACGGTGTGCGAGTGGTGTCGAACAAGAACGTGTTCTCCTCCTTCGCCGCCTGGCGGCGCCGGGCCGTCTCGCACGCCGTGCACCGCGGGACGCGGTGGGTGAGCCGGGCGGGAGCGGTCACCGCCGAGCGCCCCGGGCCGTACCGCTTCCGCGCCATCGGCCCCGGCACCCGCCTCGCCTTCCCACAGGGCACGGTCTTCGGCGACCCCTGGATCGTCCTGGGCGACCACTGCATCATCGCCCAGGACGTCACCCTGACCGCCGGGATGATGCCCGACCTCGACCTGGGCCCCGAACCGATCCTCACCCTCGGCAACGGCGTCGTCCTCGGGCGCGGCAGCCATGTGATCGCCGACGTCCCCCTCACCATCGGCGACGACTGCTTCTTCGGCCCGGGCGTCTACCTCACCACCACCAACCACAGCTACGACGACCCCGAGGTGCCCGTCGGCAAACAGTGGCCCCGCAGCGCGCCGGTCAGCATCGGACCGGGCAGCTGGATCGGCACCGGCGCGGTCATCCTGCCCGGCGCCCGGCTCGGCCGGAACGCGGTCGTCGCGGCGGGTGCGGTGGTCCGCGGCGAGGTCCCCGACCACGCCGTCGTCGCCGGTGCCCCCGCCCGCGTCGTCCGCCGCTGGGAGGCGGCATCCGGCTGGCAGCCACCCCTGCGCACCCCGGCGCCGGTGCCGGTCCCGGAGGGCGTGACGCCCGAACAGCTCGTGGCCCTCTCGGCGGTGGAGATGCCGTCCGAGGCCGAGGACGGCGGGGCACCGGGCGCCGGGTGACCGGAGCCCGCCACGTGGCGGACGGGTCCGGCTCCCGGCGACCGGACTGCGCCACGCACCCGCCGGCCGCGGCCCCCGGCGACCGGATCGCGCCCCACGCCTTACCGGCCCCGGCCCCGGGCCCCGCGACCGGCACCCACCGCATACCCATCGGCCCCCGCCCGCTCCTGAGACGCCCCGCCGACGCCCCTGAGACGCCCCGCCGAACGCCCGGCTCCGGCTGTTAGCTTGGCGGCATGCCCGTGCCCATGGATGCCTTCCCCGATGTCCGGCCCGCCGTCGACTGCCTGGACCTGCTCGCCCCGCCCGTCGCCGCCGCCCTGCGCGCCTGGAGCGGTTCGGTGCCCGTGGAGGAGGTCCGCTACGTCGACACCGCCCCGGCCATCGCCGACACCGCCGTCCTCGTCGCCCACCACGGCGACTGGCTGCTGGAGCAGTCGGCGAACTGCGTGGTCGTCGCCGGGAAACGCGGCGGGGTGACCACCCTCGCCGCCTGCCTGGTGCTCTCCCACACCCGCGTCGACGTCAACGGCGCCGTACGCCGTCAACTCGGCGCCCGCAAGGCATCGTTCGCCGCCATGGAGACCGCCGTCGGCGACAGCGGGATGGAGTACGGCGGCATCACTCCCATCGGGCTGCCCGCCGAGTGGCCGCTGCTCGTCGACGCCGCCGTCGTGGACACGCCCTACGCGCTGATCGGCAGCGGCAGCCGCCGCGGCAAGCTCATCGTCCCCGGCAAGGCGCTGGCCGAACTCCCGCACGCCACCGTCCTCGACGGACTGGCGACCGCCTGACCCGGCTCAGCCGTCCGCCCGCCACGACCGCAGATCCAGCGACAGCGCGGTGGAGTGCGCCGCGAACCCCAGGCTGCGGTAGAGGGGTTCGGCGGCGTCGGTGGCATGCAGGTCCACCCGGCTGATCCCCAGCTCCACGAACCGGCCCAGCAACGCCTCCGTCGCTGCTCGCGCGTACCCGCGCCCCCGGTACCGCTCGTCCGTGCAGACGCTGAAGACGAAGCCGAACCGGCCCGAAGGGTGCCCGGGCGCAGGAAGCCGCTCCTCGACCGTGCCGACCGCGCACGCCGCCAGGTGTGGTGCACCCGCCCCGGCCGCGCCGTCGACCACATACGCCACGAACGCCTCGGGGGAGTCCGTCAGCCGACGCCGGGCCACGGCCTCGGCGTCGCGCTCCCAGGGCCCGGGCGCGTCCCGCCCGTTCATCGCGGCGAACATCGACCGGCGCAGCCGGACCAGCTCGGCGGCGTCCCCGGGAACGGCGGAACGTGGCGTGATCATGCCCGGACGCTACCGCCACCCCGCCGCGCCGTCACCACCGGACCCCGCACCGCTCAGCCCAGACGCGGTATCTCGATCGCCGGGCAGCGGTCCCTCACCATCGCCAGCCCCTGGCCGCGCACCCGCTCCCACGCCGCCTCGTCCACGACACCGAGCTGGAACCACACGCCCTTCGCGCCGATGGTCACCGCCTCGTCCGCCACCGCGCCCGCCCGGTCGGCGGCCACGAACACGTCCACCACATCGACCGGGAACGGGATCGCCGACAGCGACGGACAGCCCCGCTCGCCGTGGACCGTCTCGGCCCGCGGATGCACCGGCACGATCCGCTTCCCGAACCGCTGCAGCACCTCGGCGACGCCGTACGCCGCCCGTGCCCGGTTCGTCGACAGGCCGACCACCGCCCAGGTGTCGCCCAGCTCCGTGAGCATGCCGCGGATCACCGCAGGATCGCCGTACACGCGCCGCCTCCCCGTTTCCGAACCGTCGTGCCGTACCGGACCCCGGACCCGCCCCGGCGAGGCACGAGACGGATGGCCGGGCCCGTACGCACAACGGCCGACGGCCGCCCAGGATTCCCGTCCGCGCGCATCCCGGGCGTCGGAACGCCCCGCCCGAAGGGGAAGACGGGCGGGGCGGGTTCGTGGGAGCGGGCCGTCAGACGCCGCCGCCCCGGGCTCCGCTGCTCGCCATGCCCGCCGCGACGGCGGCGGTCCGCGCCGGTTTGCCGATCGGCAGACCACCGCGCTCACCCGCCTCGCCGTCATGCACCGGCTCCGCGCCGCCCGCGCCGGTGCCCGGCCGACCGATCGCCGCCTCCACCGAGACCCGGCCCGGCGCGCGCTCTTCGACCGCCGCCCGTACCGCGTCCGGCTCCACCAGCATGCTCACCGCGCCCGTCGGGTTGACGTACAGCGCATGCCCGGCCGGCAGGCGTTCCAGCAGCTCCGCCACCGGGCGCCGGTCGATCAGCAGCCGTCCCACCGGCTCCAGATGGTCCTCCGAGGTGTAGACGGGCACCACCGGCGTGCCCTCCGGCGACGCCGCGGGCAGCGGTGCGCCCGCCGCCGTCACCAGGTATGACACCTCGGCGGCCGCCAGCGTCCGCGCGACCTCCGGCACCGGCCCGTACCCCGTCGCCGCCAGCTGCACGGCCTGGTCGACCGCGTCCGTCGGCTCCGACCAGTCGAGCATCTGCGGGGACGGCCGGTACTCCGGGTTGTCCCGCCAGTCCTCGATCTCGCCGGTCGGCCCCGACCGCCACTGCCCGATCACCGCCCACAGCGGCGGCGGGCCCTCGCCCGACCACGTCAGGTCGACCATGGCCAGCCAGTGGTCCGGCGCCTCGCGGGCCGCCTCGATCACCTCCGGCGGTGGCTCGGGCATCGCCTCGCCCGTCACGGGCGTGCCCGCCGCCAGCGTCGTGTGTGTGTTGTCGTCCATGAAGCCTCCGCCGACCCGCCGTACGGTTCCTGGGTGCGCGAGCGGGCCCCGCGCACGAGACCGTCGCCCCGGTCACAGTGCCCACGGGTGGCCCCCGCGTCCGCCCGACGCACCGCAACACCCGCCCGGATACGCCGCCTGGACGTGCCCCGGGCCCCCGGACGGCGGACATCTCCCCGCGCCCCCGTGGGACGGCCGGTGACCGGGCCCGCCGCGCCGCCGCATAGGCTGGTGCGATGCAGGAGCAGTACCGGACCCTCGCACACGCCGGGGTGCACGAGATCGAGATCAACAAGTCCCGCTTCCTCTGCGCCCTCGCGCCCGTCGCGACCGAGGCCGAGGCGCAGGACTTCATCGCGGCCGTCCGTAAGGAGCACCCCAGCGCCCGCCACCACTGCTACGCGTACGTCCTCGGCGCCGACGGCGGGGTCCAGAAGGCCAGCGACGACGGCGAACCGGGCGGCACCGCCGGCGTCCCGATGCTCCAGATGCTGCTGCGCCGCGAGATGCGGTACGTCGTCGCCGTCGTCACCCGTTACTTCGGCGGCATCAAACTCGGCGCCGGTGGCCTGATCCGCGCCTACGGCGGCGCCGTAGGCGAGGCCCTGGACATCCTCGGCACGGTCGTCCGCCGCCGCTACCGTCTGGCAACCATCACCGTCGACCACCAGCGGGCCGGAAAGCTGGAGAACGATCTGCGGGCGACCGGCCGCGCCGTGCGGGAGGTCATCTACGGCGCCGAGGTCCGTATCGAGGTCGGCCTGCCCGAGGCGGACGTCCCGGCGTTCGGCGCCTGGCTGGCGGACACCACCGCCGGGACCGCCGTCCTGGAGCTGGGCGGCGAGGCGTACGGCGAGGCATGAGACGGGGTACGGGCCCGGGCGGCCGGGCGCGCTGGGCACCGGCCCGAATTGGTCACGAGGAGGAAAAGGGCTGATAAGGCCGCGGAACTCCCGCCCGAGTCCGCCTGGTGAAGACAAGTTCCAGGCGCCTCGACAACAGTTCGATACGGATCGCATAAAGCCGCCGTCTACCGTTCTCTCCGGACAATTCACTTTCTGGAGACGGGATATGACGATGCGAGTCAAGAACGTGGTGCGGCGGGTCACGATGGGGGCGGCCGCCGTCTCCCTCACGATCCTCGGTTCGGGCACGGCGCACGCGGCCACGGGCACTCTGGACTTCTACGGACCGGGCGTGCAGAAGCTGACAGACCCCAAGGACGGCCAGTGCTACAACGTCGTGGTCGGCGACTACGGCGACAAGAGAGTCACCAACAACACCAACGGGACGATCCACTGGTACGCCTACGACAACTGCTCGGGTGACGAGGGCAATGCCGTACTGCCGGGTGCTACGGGCGTGGCGAGTGAAACGTGGTGGCCGATCGTTCAGATCCGGTCCGTCAAGATCGGCTGATCCGACCCGAGTGGAACGACCGGATCGGTCCGAACCGATCGGCCGAACCAGGCTGCGTCGCCGCGCCGGGGGGGGGGGGGGCCCCGCCGCGGGGCGCGGGGGGGGGCACGTAATTTTGGC